>CAYNYL010000005.1:0-75949 GCA_964401485.1 uncultured Gammaproteobacteria bacterium | reverse complement strand
AACTCGCCGTTGACGTAATCGAAACGCGCGACATCATTATTATTCGCTCCGCAATCGCTGGCGTTTCTCCGGAACGACTCCAAATCCATACAACAAACGATGTTGTAACGATCCGCGGAGAGCGTGAAATTCCACCCCTCCAAGATGATGCTACAGTCCATTTTCACGAATGCTTTTGGGGACCATTTTCCCGCTCGGTTATTCTTCCCCACCACGTTAATCCAGAAGGTGCCGTTGCCGAGTTTGAGCATGGTATCCTTACCTTGACACTCCCTAAACTTCGTGGAGAAATGCAGGTCAAAATTCACTCCTACTAATATGCGCCATCTCGTTTCAAAAAAGTCCCTGTTTATCACCTTTGGAGCCTGCGTTCTTTTCTCCGGTCTCCTCACTGGCGCGATTCTTCTCTATCTAAAGCTTTACGAAGAGCGGATCTATCCAAACGTAAGTATTAACGACATTGCGGTTGGTGGGTTAACAACCGTTGAAGCGCAAGAACTCCTCCAATCACGGTTCGACGAGATGATGGATGCTGGACTTTCTGTCACGGTCGAAGGCGAAACGGCGGTAATTGACCTTCGTCCAACCGGATCAACGGATCCCGATCTTATTTCCGATCTTGTCTATGCGGATCTCGCAACGGCAACGGAAAATGCGTACAAAATTGGACGAACCGGAAATTGGTACATCGACGCATTCTCGCCAATCGCTCTTCTTCTCGCAAACCGAGCAACCTATGCAAACGTGACCATCCTCGAAGAGCCTCTCGTAAATGAACTCCATGAAACATTTGCGGACTTTGAACTCCTGCCGGTTCCAACAACTTACACGATCGAGCAATCGCAAGATGGTTACGAAATTGGAGCAACGGTCGGTAAAACCGGAATGATTCTTGATGAGACCGGGTTTCTTCTTGAGCTTCGTCGTGACGTCCGAGACTTCTCACTTTCAAGTAAGCACGTAGCGCTCATCGCTTCGGAGGCACCGATCTCCGAGAACGATGCCCTTACCCAAACAAATGCGGTCATTCGTATCCTTGAAAATGCCCCGTACACCCTAACCTACACTTCCCCGGCAGAGCGCCCATACACCTTTACCCTTACCGAATCACAACTACTAACAAGCCTTCTCCCAACAAAAACAAAGGAAGGGATCACCCTTACCCTTAATGGCGATGCTTACGATACACTTCTCGAGTCAATCCGAGAAGCAATCGACGAAGCTCCACAAGATGCAAAATTCGAGATGGCAAATGGACGAGTCGTTGAGTTCCAAGGAAGCATCAATGGGGTTTCTCTCAACGAAGCGGAATCTACAAAAGCAATTATCGACTATGCCCTTCGAGAGGAGCGAACAATCCCGCTTGCCTACTCCGTTGTCGCCCCAGAGGTCCCAACCGAGGAAGTAAATGATCTTGGGATTAGAGAGGTGCTCGGAGTCGGTATCTCAACCTTCAAGGGGTCACCGGCAAACCGTATCGTCAACATTCGTCATGGTGCAAATAAACTCAACGGACTTCTTATCGCACCAGGTCAAACAGTCTCGCTCGTTGATGAGCTTGGGCCATTCACCGTTGCGGACGGCTACCTTCCGGAGCTCGTCATCAAGGGTGATGAGATCAAACCGGAAATCGGTGGAGGACTTTGCCAAATCGGAACAACTACGTTCCGCGCCGCGATGCTTTCGGGACTTCAAATCGACGAGCGCCGTAACCACTCGCTCGTGATTTCCTACTACGGGGACCCACAAAACGGAAACCCGGGAAGCGACGCGACAATCTACGACCCTGCCCCAGACTTCAAATTCACAAATGATACCGAGCACCACATCCTTCTTCAAACCGAAATGGATATGGCACGAAGCGAACTCGTCTTCACCTTCTGGGGAACCTCGGACGGTCGCGAGGCAACCTACACTCCGCCTCAAGTCCTTTCTTGGACCGGTTACGGCCCAACACAATACAAAGAAACAACCGACCTTGCCCCGGGGGTAGAACGATGCCAGGCCCCACACGCCGGCGCAACAACAAGTTTCGACTATATCGTAAAGTACGCCGACGGCACCGAGCACAAAAAGACCTATACCTCGACCTACCGCTCCATGCCTCGAATCTGTCTCGTGGGAGTCGCCCCGAACGCCTCGGGTTCAACCGACCAACCCCTCGCCGTAGAAGACGTCCCTACGGACCTCGAAGTTGTCGAATAACCTTAACACAGGTAGGGTAATGAAGAACGTTAACGTGTATGCCACCTCCATTACAACAACTTCACCGTGAAACTTTAGTTAATGAGAAGTTTCTTACCGTCTATCGTGATCAGGTCCAGCTAGCAAACGGGCGAATCCGCGACTACTATGTAACGAAAAAGTCAGACATCGTTATCGTAGTTGCAAAAACTTCAGGCTCTCAACTCGTTATGCTAAATGAGTACAAATATGGAGTTCATAAGTACCTAACCGTTTTTCCAGCTGGTCATATTGAACCTAATGAAACACCCGTAAACGCCGCCAAACGCGAATTAGCCGAGGAAACGGGGTTTACAGGAAATACGTACAGACATATTGGAACACTTTTTGAATCGCCCGTACAAGACACTCATAAGGTTGAGGTGGTTCTTGTGGAAAACGCCCAACAAACCTTAGAGGTAGCGCTTGAGGAGTCTGAGAACCTACAAACCGTCTTATTTACAATAAATGACATACAAAGAAAGGTGCTACAAGGGGACATTCAGTCCTGTAGCACCTTAGGGGCGTTAGCATTATCCGGAATCCTTGCCGACATCGGTTCTTAGATATGCCTCAACCTCAATCAACTCTTCTCGCGTACCAACGTTGTAGTAGCCGACATTCATAGCGATGAAGACGCGAATCTGCCTCATCGCCGTGAGTGGCTTGAGCATCGCGTCCCATCCCGCACTAAGATCGCTGGCATCAAGGTGCAGTAGTGCCTCGCGCCTCAAAACTGCGATCCCTCCGTTCACCAAGCCCTCGGTTTCATCGTCTTCACGGAAACGCTCAGGACAGTACTCCGACGCAGTCAACACACGCTCTTCGTTCACGTGAAGTAACCTATACCTGCCCAAACGACGCTTTCTCACACCAATCAACGTAACCAGCGCACCTTGTCGACAATGAAAATCAATTACTTCGTTCAAGTTGAGCCCCGTTCGAATTTCGTCGGCATTACAAATGACCACGACTTCCTCATCAATCATCGCGACGGCTCTCGTGACCGCATCACGAAACGTCCATTTTCTTTGGGTAGACATTGAGACGCGCCGAAACGGAAGTGCCTGCATTTTCACCCATTCCTTCACGTCTTTGGCACGATAACCGAGATTGAACACGACGTGACCAATCACTGTTGGATCCAAAAGATCAGTCGTGTACTGAATTAATGGTTTACCTGCAACGGACCAAAGCACCTTCTGACCAGTTCCAGCTACTCCTCTGAATCTTGTACCTTTACCGCCAGCTAAGACAACTACAGCCACGGTTCTACCACCAAACATGCTTCCTCCTATGCTCTCACCTTGAGAACACTTACTTCTACATGACATCAGACGAACAGTCAAGCCTATCGTGTAACAAAAGACCCGCCGAAAGGCGGGAATTTGTTTGTCATATTCACGGGAAACTGCAGCCAAGAAGATGGCGCCCAGGTCGAGGTCAAGCCGGAGCCGGAGCTGACGAAAGCGACATCCCCATGCTTGTCGTGGCTGCAGAATCCCCATGAAAATGAGCAAGGTCGTAGTGTATCAGCCCCCAGGACTTCTGTCAAGCGAAAACCCTACTTCGTAATGACTTTATCGATTAAGCCGTAGCGCTTCGCGTCCTTCGCATCCATGAAATTATCTCGCTCCGTATCGTCGGTTACCTTCGAAATCGGAACACCGGTGTGGTTTGAAAGAATCTGGTTGAGGGACTCCTTCATCTTAAGAATGCGCTCGGCGTGGATTTTAATATCCGTTGCCTGCCCTTGGACTCCTCCAAGGACTTGGTGGATCATGATTTCCGCGTTTGGAAGAGCAAATCGCTTCCCTTTCGCTCCCGAAGCAAGGAGCACCGCCCCCATCGACGCCGCCATTCCGACACAAATCGTCGAAACATCCGGCTTAATATATTGCATCGTATCGTAGATCGCGAGCCCAGCCGTCACCGATCCTCCCGGCGAGTTAATATAGATTTTAATATCTTTTTCGCTATCCTGGCTCTCAAGGAAAAGAAGCTGCGCGATAATCGCGTTCGCGACATGGTCGTCAATCGCCGTTCCAAGGAAAATGATTCGATCCTTGAGCAAACGGGAGTAAATATCGTAGGCCCGCTCCCCATAACTCGTCTTTTCAATAACGGTTGGGATCAAAATAGAATTGTGTAGCTCTTGCGACATAGATTAGTAGTATAGCATGACTATATTAGCAGTCTACTATTTCGACTGCTAGCTTGTCAACCTTAATTTATCTACGGCGTACTACTAGAGTACGGGGCATAAGTTTTTGGTTGACAGGTTACAATAAGCGCTCTAGCTTAGACGTGTGATCAAGCTCAGTCCTACCTTGGAGTGTCCATGACAACGCGGTTAACCGATGATTCACAAATTTTGCGCTATGAACTCTACCTCGCGGGATTTGATGGCGTAACCACCGATGAGGTAAAGGAGTACATGACGGATCTAAGCGAACGATGGATCGAACCAGACGGCTGGGATGCTCTGCTCGCTACTGAACTAAGGTTTCAGGTCACAGGAAAGAAGAAGCGGTATCGCAACGAGCTCAGCGACCTCGTGGCAGGGCAAACAAACGCTCCCCTCGCTCTTCGTGCCTACACTTTTGAACGCAGCGCGGCGTACTGGGCTAAGGTGAACCCTCAAAAGTGCATCCTTAGTAGTTTCGTCGCAATTTCGGCTGCGCAACGACTCTCGGAACGTGCACGGCAAATCATTGTAGCGCACACGCAGTTAAACATCTGGGAAGGCGGACCCATTGGATTCATGGACGACGAGCAGGTAGAGGACGACCTGCGACACCTAATCGATCACGGCGCTTACCGCGCTCCTCGCGCCGTTCTATGGTGGGTGAACTGGCTACTGCACGCTCGTCCACCAGACACTAATCGCCGCGTCCACGCAACAACCTTTCTCGTGTGCGTAGTGAAACGGTCACACCACAGCCTCGCTCACGCGTTCAACTCCCACGACCTGAACAGGTGTAAAGAACTCCTCGCTAAACTGGAACGAGAGTACCGTACGCTCTGATCCAACCGTGAAGCGGGCCAGCAATGGTCCGCTTCTACTCTTTTCTCATGATTTTCCATTCACCGCCCTGTTCTTCTAAATACGCACCAGTTATCTTAAATCCCGCCGCAAGATCGTGGCCACCTCCGCCATACTTTTCCGCAATCTCCCGTACGTTTTTTGAAATAGCCCGCAAACTCCCCTTTACATCGCCTTCGGCCGTTTCCTTGAGGACGAGGGTCGAATCGGCATCAATCATCGCGTTCAAAAAATTCGAAAGCGCCTTCGTCTCCCCGTCGTCGATCCCAATCTCCTCCATGTCTTTACGCAAAATCACCGTCGTTACCGTTCCAAACTCGCTATTTTGGTGGAGTCGTGAAAGAGCAACCCCCCAAAGATGAAACGTCTTTTCGGTCTTGTTCATCATCGTCTCGCGAATAATCTCTTGCATGTTCGCACCATGTGCAATCAGGTCCTCCGTCGCGATAAGCGTTTTTTGCGTCGTGTTTGGCGTTGAAAGAACATTGGTATCGGTAAGAATGCCCGTAAGAATTGCTTGCGAAGCCTCTCGATTAAGCGCATACCCCGCCTCTTTTACAAACTGATAGACAACGTCCGCCGTCGAAGGTGCCTCCGCGTCGATAAGATGGACTGTGCCGTAATGTGGGTTCGACGCGTGATGATCAAAGACAACGAGAGGCACTCGCCGAATATGCTCCGGAAGCTCGCCGAGAAACTCCCCGTCCGACGAATCAAAGATAAGACAAAGGTCGGGCGAAATAGCGGAAAGAGCCTCCGGCCCTCGCTCGATCATCGCTGTTCCTGGAACAAATGCCAGGGAAGAAATCATGGGCCTTGGCGAATAGACCGAAACCTCCTTCCCCTGCGCCTTGAGAAGATGATACATCCCAAGCGTCGATCCAATCGTATCCCCGTCAATCCGCGCATCCGTCAAAAGCAAAATACGCTCGGCATCCGCAATCATCTGCTTAATTTGGCGTGAGAGAAGGCGACTCATAAAGGGGTCACTATAGCGAGCCAAGGGAAAATGGTCAAGGAAACAGACTTCCGTTACAATAGTTCTAGTATGTACCTAAAAAGCCTCTCGGTTTCCGGCTTTAAGACCTTCGCGAAACGCACGGAGGTGAATTTTGCGACGGCGAAGGGCGAGAAAAATGGGCTGACGGTGATCGTTGGGCCAAACGGGTCGGGAAAGTCGAACCTTGCGGACGCGATTCGTTGGTGCCTTGGGGAGCAATCGATGAAGCTCCTTCGTGGGCGATTATCGGAGGATGTCATTTTCCTTGGAAGCGAGGGCAAGGGTCGCGCGAGTTTTGCCGAGGTCGAACTTTTTTTTGATAATACCGGGGGGCATAACGCGGTCGAATTTAGCGAGTTTACGATTACCCGCCGTCTCTACCGCGATGGAAATTCCGAGTACCTCTTAAACGGAAAAACGGCGCGCCTCCAAGATATCCAACTCCTTCTCGCGGAGATCGGCATCGGGGGTCGGAGCTACACCGTTGTCGGCCAGGGAATGATCGATCATGTTCTTACGGCGTCTCCGGAAGAGCGTAAGGTCTTTTTTGACGATGCGACGGGGGTGAAGGCCCTCCAAATGCGACGCCATCAATCCCTCTTAAAGCTCGAGTCGGCGATTGAAAACATGATCGAAGCCGAGCGTCTTCTTGCGGAAATCGAACCGCGATTAAAACTCCTTGAACGCCAAGCGCGTCGCCTCGAGCAACGCGAAACACTCGAGGTTGAGTTAAAGCGCATCGAATCGAGCTACTACGGCGCGCAATGGTTTGCGTTTGACCATGAGCTTCTTGTCGTTTCAAAAAATAAAGCCTCTGCCCGAGAAAAACTAGACGCCGTTCTCGCGAAACTCAAGGCTTCCGACGAACGCCTCCTCACCCTCGAGCGTGAAAGCGCAACAAAGACTGAACCGGGAACGAATCGAGAGCTTGAAGATGCCTTTAAGAAGGCCCAACAAGCGGACCGCGAAGCGAGCCAAGCCGTCTTCCAAGCCGAGCGTGCTCTTGAGCTTTCGAAAGTGAAGCAAACCGCTTCCTGGACCCCCCTTCCCCTCGCCCGGATCGTCGAAGAACTCGACGCGATTTTAAAAAATGACACTCTTCCCGTCCTGCAAATCTTTTCACTCATTCGCTCCCTTAAAGAAAAGCTCCTCCGTCCAAAGGAAACCGAAGCGGAGGTCGATCCAACCCTCGTAAAGGCCCTCGAAGAGGCAAGGCAAAAATCCCTCTCCGCTCGCTCGACTCTCGAGTCTGCGCAAACCGCATGGCAAGCAAGCCTTCGCCCAACTCCGTCCGTTAACACGGAACTTTTTGCGATCCAAAAGACCCTTCGAAGCCTCCAAGACGAGCGCTATACCCTTGAGCGAAACGCAAACGCCTTCGCGGTTGAACGTGCGCGAATCGAAACACGCTTTGAAGACCTAAAGCGCGAGATGCGCGAGGCGAAAGTCGACGAAGCGACCCTCGAAAAAACCCAAAGCGCAAACCTCGACGCCCTTCGAAGCGACCTCCTGCGCCTCCGCCGACAACTCGAGGCGATCGGTGCAATCGATGAGGAAACTCTTTCCGAATACGAGGCGACAAAAACCCGCTTTACCTTCCTCTCCGAACAACTGACCGACCTAAAATCGGCAATCGAGAAAACGGAAGCGATTATCGACGACCTCGACGAGACAATCAAAACCCAGGCCGACACCTCGTTTAAACATATCAACGACCATTTTGGCCGGTACTTTAAGGTGCTCTTTAGCGGAGGTCACGCAAGTCTAACGAAAGTCGAGAAAACGCAGGAAGCGGGGACAGGCGTCACCCTCGACCGCGCGATCGACGAACTTATCGAAGAACAAACCGAAAGCGAAGTTGCCCTGGCTCGCCTTGGTAAACGTCGCGAACGTCTCCTTGGCGTTGAAATCGAAGCCGTTCCGCCGGGCAAAAAGGCGACTTCCCTTTCCGCCCTCTCGGGAGGCGAACGCGCCCTTACGTCGATCGCCCTCCTTTCCGCAATCATGGCGACCAACCCATCCCCATTCGTCGTCCTCGACGAAGTCGACGCAGCCCTCGACGAAGCAAACACCGTCCGCTTCGCAAACATCCTTTCCGAACTCCAAACCCTGACCCAATTTATTGTTATCACCCACAACCGCGCGACGATGGAACGGGCAAACCTCCTTTACGGCGTGACAATGGGTAACGACGGCGTCTCAAACCTCCTTTCGGTCAATATGGAAGACATCGACGAAGCCGGCACCGCCCGTCGTTAATCTTGACGGGTAGTAACGATTTCATTATTCTTCACCCGTCCTCGACGAACCGTTAATGGTATCGCGGACGTCCAGTCCACCCTCACGAAGGAGTGTGCCATGCGTGGCATCACCTACGGTCCGGCCCCTCCGGCCACCAACGACCTCACCGCCGTCGCCTTCGTCGTCAACCGCGCCCAGTCCTCCATCCTCACCGACGGCGGCCGTCTCCAAGACGGCGGCCACTGAGAGCCATCTCGGCCCTCCGGTGAGCTCAAGGTCGTCGTTCCTTCGGGGACGGCGACCTTCACCATTTCCAAAAACAAAACGCCCCGCCGTAAAAGGCAGGGCGCTTTTATTATTCAATGACTCCACCCCACTCAACCACCGTAAACCCTTCCCGCACAAAAGGCACAATCTTCTTCGGAGGGTTTGCCTCAACCGGCGCCTCAAGTTCGTCAAAGTCCATCAAGATTCGGAAGATAGAGTCTGGCCCACCGCTAACCGTCAAAGGCGCAATCTCGTCCATCACCGCCGTGCCATGAAATCCAATCTTGTAGAACTCCGCCTCCTTCATCCTCGGCACCCAGAACTCATTAAAGTCCGCGATCTCTTGGCGATTCAATCCATACTGCGCAAGTGTCGTCTTTAGGAAACGTTTAACCTCTTTCTGCTCGACAACCCAGAACTCTTCCGGTGCCTGGTATAAACCTCCTCGACCCTCCCAGAACAAGTATGGATAGGTCTTCCCGTCCGCCTTATTCGTCAACTGTCCATTAGGCTTTGCCGTCACCGACCATCCATCATTATACGCAGGCTCCGTAAACGTGAACCCTCCGCGAGGCTCAACCGTTACGTCAACATCCATCGTCTCCTCCGGATAGAGGTAAATCACCGGCTTCCCACACTCCGCAGCGGGGAGCACATCAACATGAACGAATTCAAGCCATCTTCCAATTTGATCCTGCCAATAGAAAAACGGAGTGATCGCAGTGAAGTCCTCAAAACTCTTATCTCCATTATAGATCCAGCTTTCATACCGCTCGCTATAGAACTCATTATTCAAATCCTCTGGGACATAAATTGAATAGCCTCCTGTGACATCAACCTTCTTTAATTTTCCGAGAACAGAAATATCTTCAATAACGTTGATCGGATTTTCAAAACCACAGCCTCCAATGAATCCTTTTGCATACTCCCCCGTAGCGCCCTCGGACATGAAGCTAAATTCCGGACGTGCAACCATTTTTTTCTCATCCTCCCAGAATGGAATATTAAGGGCATACACGATCGCTCGACCATCCTCCCGAACGATATAAAAGCGCCCCTTCGTTGCATACTCATCCTCGGCACGATAAATTGTATATCCGTCCGTTGTTTTGCCAAAAACGACTTCCGAGTCTGGCCGTTCAAAAAGGACCGTCCACATTGCCGTTAGGTCATAATTTCGTCCCTGTGTATCTCGAATTGTTTCAGCAATCACAAAGTCCGAGATGGTAAGTCCCGTGCTAAAAACAACACGGTCACCGAGGCGATTAACCATTGCATCGCCGAGCAAGTCTCTAACCGAAAAGTATTTCCATGACTCTGCCCCAAATCCGTAAAGAACGCTTCCGTAGCGATCGAGAATGATCGGCTTGGAAATACTCCTAGGGTCCGCTAAATAGACTACGTATTTATTCGTTTCACCCATTCCATCAGCCGAAAATACTTGCGTTCTGAGCGAATACCCTTGATAGGCACCACTCTTAACAGTCCCAACTTCAAGGTATCCCTCCTCTACCTGATCTGGATAGGTCGCAGCAGCTAAAGCCCATCCCTCCGCCCCGGAGTATCGATGCTCCGCGACAGGCACCCAATTAATTGCAAGTGCACCCGAGGTCTCATCAACAATCGTTTCACCGTTATCAACCTCTTCATTCCCAACGCCGGTCTCCTCGTCAATTTCGTCCTCAATCACGTCCACAATTCCGTTGATATCCGCCTCCTCGACGATTGTCGAAACGGTTTGCGTAAGGACATAGGCAACGAGCGCTCCAATAATCGCGACGGCAACAACGCCGAAGACGATTATTCCAACGATAATGAGAATGAGTGTCGTCGAGTCGCCTTTCTTGTGAGGCGACGACGGCATCTGCGGAGCTTGTGGGGCCGGGTGTGTTTGGTCCATAAAAACAATTAGTGAATTACCGAAATTATACACTCCGTTCCGTGAAACAACAAACCGATTGTTCCGATGGTTTTTTCAACTCCTTCGCACGTAAGTCCCGAGGAGAAAAAGTCTTCTCGAATCATTGTCATGTGAGCTCCAAACGCCCTTCGATCCCGCTCGTAAAACGGTTGATCATCCGACTGATCGAGTAAGAGCTGGTCATTTGTCACAAGCGCGCTTGAAATTCCGCGCGCGTCAGGCAACCCTTTGAGGAAGTACCCAAGAATATGACTCGTATTATCAACGGAGACTTCGGCTTTCCCCATCGCAAGCGAACTTCCGTGATGAGTAAGGGTAAACGCCTCCGTTCCTTTTTGTTCATTGTACGAAAGAAGCGTGCGAAGAACGGCGTTCGCGTCAATTTCGAGATCGACTCCTTCGGCGTGTCGAACCCCTCCCGCAATGACCGCCTTCGTCACCCCGTCGTGGAAAAGTTGGTAATCAAGCGGAAGATTGTGCGACATATCAATACTCGCAATGACAACCGTCTCTTTTCCGGCACTCTCCGCAATAACCTGTCCAAATCGTACCGCCTCCTCGGCAGGCATCGACTCGTGGAGAACGATCGGCACGAGCTTCGCGTTTGGAAATGACCGCTTAATAAACGGGGTTAGTGTTGAAATTCCGTGTTCACCCCGAAATGTTTCATTCTCAAGCGAGAGCGGAATATACCCGTCGAGAAGTTTTTGGACCATGTCGAGGTCCGGCGCAATCGTTCCGTAGGGTGTCGTAAACCCAACCGCCCCGACCTGCGCCTCCTCTAGCCCCTGTGAAAAATGGTTAGGACTTAAGAGGATCACCGTTTGCACGTCCTCGGACCCGATCGCCTCAAAAACTCCCGCAACCTTGTCCGCGACAAGAAGATGATGGGCCACAATCGCGCTCTTTGCGGGAACCGGACTCACCTCCCCGGCCTTCGTATAGGCATGATCATAGAGACTCTTCGAGTAATAGCCATGTTCATAGACCGTGAATACCCCCTCTTTTACCGGCCTAAATTGCCAAAAAATAGCGAAAATAAGCGAGATTACGACAAAACCGAGAAAATACCAGCCTTTCTTCATATAGTAGAAGGATAGCACATGCCCCGACAGGGGTTGACAAATCTCCTCCTTCCGTTACAATGCGCCCATAATACTTACCTATCTATGCTTACTATTCGTCTTTCCCGAATCGGAAAACACAAGGCCCCGATCTACCGCGTTGTCCTCCAAGATTCACGCCGTGACCCATGGTCACCAGCGATCGAAATCCTCGGAAACTATGACCCTCGTTCAAAGACGGGCGTAACAACCACCCTTAAAACCGACCGAATTGAGCACTGGCTCAAGATGGGAGCGCAACCTTCGGGAACCGTTCGCAACTTCTTGATCGACCAAGGACTTCTTAAGGGAGATAAGGCTCGAACAATCTCTATGTCGAAGTCCCGCGTAAAGGGCCTCGAAGAGAAACGCGTAGCGGAAGAGAAGAAGCGCGTAGAAGCAGAGGAAAAGAAGAAGGCTGAAGCGGAGGCTGCAAAGGCTGCCGAACTCGCAGCGAAGGAAGCGGAAGCTGCCGCGAAGCTCGCCGCTGAAGAGGCTGCAAAGGCCGCCGAGGAAGCCGCAAAAACAGCCGAAGCAGTTCCAGCGGAAGCGCCAGCAGAAGCTCCAGCAGAGCCAGCCGCCTAACTCTTGATAACTCAAGCGACAGGCAAATCGACCTTTGTTAAAATAGAAGAAAGGTCGACAGAGAAAAAGCAGTAATAAAGATTATGGAAAAAGATCAAGAATTTGTTGAATACATTGTCAAAGCGATCGTCAACCATCCTGAAGATGTGAAGGCGGAACGCACGATTGATGAACGAGGCGTCCTTATTACCCTCCACATCAATCCGGAAGACATGGGATACGTTATCGGTCGCGCAGGCCAAACCGCGAGCTCGCTCCGCAAGCTCCTAAAGGCCGTCGGTGCGAAGATGAACGCCCGCGTCAACCTCAAAATCTACGAACCGGAAGGCTCACGCCGACCGCGACGTGAAGAGGCTCCTCGTCAAGAAGAAACACAACGTTTCGACGACACAGACCCTCGCGATACGTCGATCGTAGACAACCTCGATATCTAAAATAAAGCTCGCCGAAAGGCGAGTTTTATTATTTAAGCCACTTAAGTAACGCCTCCTCTCTCTCCTTCGTACGCGTATATCGATAGGGAGGTACCAGTGAGCTTGTCATAAATCGAACTCTGGACCCAAAAACCGTCGGTGTCTTGAAATAGAGTTTATTTATAGGAGGGTTGCGGAACAAAGCGCTTCCGATACTGACACGTACATCATCCTTCGAAAGCCTTGCTTCCCGCGCTCCATCTGAAACAACAAGCCAGTCCCCCTCAATACGAACATCCTTTACCCCGCCAAAAAGAATGTAAGGCAGACCAAGAACAAGCGGAAGAAAAATAAGGGCCGGTAAAATACTTACCCAATCATAAGTAACCATAACGCGAACAAGAATAACGACCACCACAAAAAGAACGACGTTAATAGTGGTGAATATTCCGTACCACGACCTTGAACCTTCGTATGAAATCTGCATAGAGCTACCTAATCTCGTTTTCGAAGACTCTCCCACTTACCGGTTAATCGATTAAAGATTTTATCGTGATCATTGCCGGCTCGAATTGCCAACGCAACCGCCTCCCGAAACCCATGTGCACTTTCCGAACTTACTTTTGATGTAGCGATCCCCTGCTCGGCGAGCCACGTATCAAGAGCCTGATCATCAAGTTCATTTAACTGATCCACCAAATCCTCGGTCTGGTCTAGTCGTAACATTAAATCCCTCACCGACCGTTCTACTCCATCCTGAAATACGAGTGTCTCAACGCCGGCCCGTCGCACCCCCTCAAGCCTCCCCATCATCTCGGAGAGTGTCCCCTTATCAAATAAAGAAGGGATCCGCTCTATAGCTTCGCGTTTTTCCCGCGCCTTCTTCGCCTCTTGCTCAGCTCTCGCTTTTTGATTCTCTGCCTCACGAGATTCGTCACCTACCTGCTTGAGGTTCTCTCGATAGCTATCTTTCTCCGCTAGCTTTGCTTGAACCTCGAGAGGCATGTCCTTTCGATGGATCATGCCCGCGTGCCCTTCATCTTGATCTTTCGACATATGTCCAAGTATATCATATGATAATCCATATGCGTTTTGATATTTTGACCATTTTTCCGGGAATGATTGAGAGCTATGCCAAGGAGTCGATCCTCGGGCGAGCCCAAAAATCTGGCCTAATCGACGTAAAAGCACACGACATCCGCGCCTTTGCTGACAACAAGCACAATAAAGTCGACGACACCCCGTATGGCGGTGGCGCAGGGATGGTAATGAGCGTCCAGCCAATCGACAAAGCCCTCAAGGCGGTAAAAAAACGCTTCGGATCTCGGGTGATTTTGATGAGTGCCTCTGGAAAGCGCTTTACCCAAGACGACGCCCGTCGCCTCGCCTCTTATAAACAGGTCATTTTTATCTGTGGGCGCTACGAAGGGATCGATGCCCGCGTCGAAGAGCACCTCGCCGACGAGTCCCTTTCGATCGGAGACTTTGTCCTTACCGGAGGAGAACTCCCTGCCCTAACGATGATCGATGCCACGGCGCGAATGGTCCCTGGGGTCCTTGGAAACGCCGAGTCCCTCGCGGAAGAGAGCCACACGGACGGAATCCTCGAATACCCACAATATACAAAACCAGAGTCATATTCCTTTAGAAAAGGCCTAAAACGCCTTATTGCAAAGGTTCCGGAGGTTCTCCTTTCCGGAAATCACAAGGCAATTTCCGACTGGCGAAAATCACAATCAAAGAAATCCTAGGAAACAGGGCCCCGAAGCCCTTGACAGCTTTCCGCCGTTCAATTAAAATGCCCCCGTGGTCATTAAAAACGAGCCAAATTGGCTCTACAGAAAGAATTGACAACTGTGTGATTGCAACGTCTATTTAAGCAGAGCTATAACCTTCGGGTTATAAACTATATATGAGAGTTTGATCCTGGCTCAGGTCGAACGCTGGCGGCATGGCTAAGGCATGCAAGTCGAACGAAAATTATTGGTGCTTGCATCGATGATAAAAGTGGCAAACGGGAGAGTAACACATTGGTAACTTACCTTGTACTCGTGAACAACTATTGGAAACGATAGCTAATACACGATATGGATGGGGGGTCGCAAGACATTCCCATTGAAAGATTTATCGGTACAAGAAGGGCCTATGTTCTATCAGCTAGTTGGTGAGGTAATGGCTCACCAAGGCTATGACGGATACCGGGCGTGAGAGCGTGACCCGGCTCACTGGGACTGAGACACTGCCCAGACACCTACGGGTGGCTGCAGTCGCGAATCTTCCACAATGCACGAAAGTGTGATGGAGCAATGCCGCGTGCCGGATGAAGGCCTTCGGGTCGTAAACGGCTGTTCTGAGGGACGAACGATGACGGTACCTCAGCAGAAAGGGGTTGCTAACTCTGTGCCAGCAGCAGCGGTAATACAGAGACCCCGAGCGTTGACCGGATTTATTGGGCGTAAAGCGTACGCAGGCTGTCTTGTAAGTCATTTGTTAAACCTTCAGGCTCAACCTGGAGACTGCGGGTGATACTGCAAGACTAGAGTATGGGAGAGGTCGGCGGAATGCCTAGTGTAGGGGTAAAATCCGTTAATATTAGGTAGAACACCAAATGTGAAAACAGCCGACTGGAACATTACTGACGCTGATGTACGAAAGCATGGGTAGCGAATGGGATTAGATACCCCAGTAGTCCACGCTGTAAACGATGAGTGCTAGGTTTCGGGAGTATCGACCCTCCCGGAGCCGTTGAAACAAGCTAACGCGTTAAGCACTCCGCCTGGGAAGTACGGCCGCAAGGCTAAAACTCAAAGGAATAGACGGGGACCTGCACAAGCGGTGGAACATGCGGTTTAATTCGATGGTACGCGAGAAACCTCACCTGGGCTCGACTACTAGCTGCAAACCCTATGAAAGTAGGGCTCCTTCGAGGGTGCTAGACAGGTGCTGCACGGTTGTCGTCAGCTCGTGCCGTGAGGTGTACCCTTAAGTGGGATAACGAGCGCAACCCCTGTCGTGTGTTGTATTTTCACACGAGACTGCCTTCGCAAGAAGGAGGAAGGAAGGGATGACGTCAAATCAGCGTGGCCCTTACGTCCAGGGCGACACGCATGTTACAATGGCCGGTACAACGGGCTGCCAAGCTGCGAAGCGGAGCAAATCCCTAAAAACCGGTCTCAGTTCGGATCGGAGTCTGCAACTCGACTCCGTGAAGTTGGAATCGCTAGTAAAGGCGGATCATAACGCCGCCTTGAATACGTTCTCAGGTCTTGTACTCACCGCCCGTCACGTCAAGAGAGTTGGTGGCGCCCGAATGTCGTTGTAGAACGGCAGAAGGCGAAACCAGCAATAGGGACGAAGTCGTAACAAGGCATCCGTAGCGGAAGCTGTGGATGGATCACCTCCTTTTTAAAGGATGAATCTTTCTTCGGAAAGATGGTCGATCTCACTTTGAGTGAGCAAAGTCCTCTACGCTAAAGCGTGAGAGGCAAGACGTTGCAATCACATAGGAGTCAATTCTTTCTGGATAATGAACATAAAAGCCTCGGCCTAACGGTCGGGGCTTTTTCGTTGACTCGGTTTATTCGATCATTGGGTTATACATCATGATTGCGTGGTTGTCGGCGATACACTCTTCACGGAGCCGCTCACCCGTCGCCTTATCGTAGGCGATGCGGAATAATTGATTGTGACGCGAGTAACCTCCCCACCACTCATGTCGTATCTCATGATTTTGTTCTTCAACTTCGTAGCGACACTCGCTCTGGGTTAATGCTCTCCACTCCCCTTTGAGATCACAATTTGTAACCTCTACGATAAATTGATACGTCGTATCAGTGTCGTTACGAACCTCTAAATCAATATTCGGATAGGAACACGTAGCCCCGGATCCAAACGGCTGCGTCCTTGAACTATCCGGAAATACGTCGTAACTATGACGCCAGCGCTCAACGAGCGTAAGCGGAGTATGTGCGGTTGTCCAAAAAAGCAGGTTCGAAAGCTGACAAAGTCCTCCCCCGATTCCTGGAACAACCTTCCCGTCGCGCAAAAGCATGCCCTCCACATACCCTTTTCGTTTCGTTGGATTCCCTATGAGCTTCCAGTATGACATCGTCTCACCGGGCCTTAGCGTAATCCCGTTAACCTTCCCAATCGCAAGCGTTAAATTCACAACTTTATTCCGTTGCATCCACATGTCTACATCTTTTAAACGACGATAGAGAGGCGTCTGATGTGATGCGACAACGTATGGAAGCGGGGATAAATCGCGTGATTTCGCGTAGGTACCAAAAAACCACTGCACGCGTTTTCTTAAAACATGATAATAAAACCCGGCAAATCGTCGTACCTTTGACCTCCCTACAGGCTTTTGCATATAAAAAATCGCCCCATGGGCGTGTAAATTCTCTGGTCGGATTGGCGAGACTCGAACTCGCGACCTCTTCGTCCCGAACGAAGCGCGCTACCAACTGCGCTACAACCCGATGCCGAATAGTGATCCTTGGTGGACCCAAGCGGGTTCGAACCGCTGACCTCTTCCATGCCATGGAAGCGCTCTACCAACTGAGCTATGGGCCCGCATGTCCTCTGGTGGACCTGAGGAGAGTCGAACTCCTGACCTCTACAATGCGAATGTAGCGCTCTACCAACTGAGCTACAGGCCCGTCAACATAAAAAGTTCTGGTCGGGTCGGCGGGGCTCGAACTCGCGACCTCTTGGTCCCAAACCAAGCGCTCTAGCCTACTGAGCTACGACCCGATGTGCAAAGATCATACCAGCCCCTCGCGATTTTGACAAGGCTTCATAGTCCCCCTATACTCCGAGGGACTTATGCGACAAAAGCAGTTGAAATTTGCGGATAACAAGGAAAATCCATGGATCTTTGAGATCACCCGTGGGGAGAAGTCAACCCTCAAGGGAACGTGGAATAGCGAGATTTTTCATAATAACGCCCCAATCACCCTCGAGGTCGGAGCAGGGCGAGGTGACTATACGATCGGCCTTGGAACACTCTATCCAAACAAGAACATTATCGGGATCGATATCAAGGGAGCTCGTCTTTGGCATGGCGCCGAGACTGCAAAGCGTGAGGAGCGAAAGAACGTACGATTCTTGCGGACAAAAGTTGAGACCCTTGGGTATCATTTTTCCGAAGGCGAAGTCCATGAAATCTGGATTACATTCCCAGACCCCTATCCTCGCAAAAGCGACCGTCGACGACGCCTTACCTCACACCGTTTCCTCGACCTCTACAAGACCGTCCTGAGTAAGGGAGGGGTGATCCACCTCAAAACCGACAGTACTTCCCTATTTGATTCAACGCTTGACGTTCTCGCGGAGCGCGATGATATAAAGATCGAAACGATGACACGAAATCTCTACCGAGATTCAAGGGAGCATGACGCGAGAGCCATCCAAACAACCTACGAGAAGCGCTTCCTCGCCGAGGGAAAGCCGATCCATTACGTCCGTTTCCACTTCAAAACCCCCTCGCTTTTCGCCCGTCTTCTTCGCCCGTTTAAACGTCGCCAATCTTGACGGAAAGTCCCTCCCCTTGTATACTTTTTCCGACCGATAAAAACCTGCGGGCATAGTATAGTGGCTATTATGCTAGCCTTCCAAGCTGGAGAGACGGGTTCGATTCCCGTTGCCCGCTCCAAAAATCCACCTCGAAAGAGGCGGTTTTTTGTTTTGACAAACTACTACTTTTTTGCTAATATCCGTTCTTGTCCTTTTACACAGGAGGTCACCATGACCATGCCAATCGACCTTGTTCTCGTCCGACATGGAGAGAGCGAGGGCAACATTGCCACAGATCGCGTGAAGGCTAGAGACTCTAGACTCATGCGCAAACTGAACCAGGTCCACACGAGTGGTTGGCGCCTCACCGACCAGGGACGCAATCAAGCTCTCAGCGCAGGAGAGTGGCTACGCGAGGCCTTTCCGAAGGGTTTCGATCGTCAGATCGTCAGCGCCTACGTGCGGGCACGCGAAACCGCCGGATTGCTCAATCTCACTGGAGGTACCAGGTGGCAGATCAACCACCTGATCGT
Organism: uncultured Gammaproteobacteria bacterium; assembly: GCA_964401485.1. GTDB lineage: Bacteria > Patescibacteriota > Patescibacteriia > UBA9934 > UBA9934 > CAYFMS01. The sequence continues at coordinate 57,100 of CAYNYL010000005.1, read as the reverse complement.
CGAGCGCAACTGGGGCCACGCCTCCTCCGCAGATGCGGAAGCCAGAAGGTTCGGCCTTATCGCCGATGATCTCGCTCGAAGGGTTCGCGACGAACCCTACTGGGCACCCTTCGGCGGGGAGTCGATCGCGCAGCTACTCACCCGCATCTACCCGTTCTTCGACGGCCTGCATCGAGAGGATTCGGACAACCGAGTCCTCGTCGTTTGCCACGGCGAGATCATGTGGGCAATGCGGATGCTGCTCGAGCGCATGTCCATCGAACAGTACCGACTCCTCGATCAGTCCAAAGATCCGAAGGACCGCATCCACAATTGTCAGATCATCCACTACACTCGGAGAAATCCAGAGTCCGGCGCAATCGATACCGCGTACCGCTGGATGCGATCGATCTGCCCGTGGAACCCGAATCTCTCGAGCCAAGCTTGGCATGAGGTTATTCGACACACCTACTCGAGCGCCGACCTGCTCAAGGACGTCGAGGCCTACCCCCGATTCCTCGAACGCGAGTGATCGCGGATCATACACCGCCCCACAAAGAACCGACCCCACCCCTACGACGGGTGACGCGACGTTCACCTGGTGGGCGGTTTTTTGATTCTTAAAACAAAAAATCACCGCGGTTGGCGATGATGTTTTGGTGCCGGGAGTGGGAATCGGACCCACGACACAAGGTTCTTCAGACCTTTGCTCTACCACTGAGCTACCCCGGCATGTGTGGTCTTAGACTGCCTCACGCATGAAAAGCCATGCAATGAAGTAGAATAGGACTCCTGGAAATAGACCCGTGCAAAGAACGAGGGCAACGAATCCAAGGCGCAGCACCGTAACGTCAACCGCTAGATACACGGCGAATCCGGCAATAACACCAAGGAACATCTTGTTTACTTCGTCCAAGGCAAGTTTCTTATCCATATTTTTCTGGTGGGTGTGGATGGACTCGAACCATCGACCTCAGTCTTATCAGGACTGCGCTCTAACCACCTGAGCTACACACCCGTAATTTGTGGAAGTATATTAGCAAAATGGCCTACTTCTGTAAAGCCCGTTGATATTTGGGCGCCCAGCAGTGGCGAGACTCGTTCCAAGGGTTCGATCCACGTGTTTCAAAGAGGTATATTCCCATTTCAACGTTCGCGTAAGGGTCGAATTTTCGGCGCCCTTCGTTGTAAACCGGCGTTGTTTTCTCGGTCGAATCAAGGATTTGGAAGTACCCGTAGGCCGAAGATTGGCTATTTTGAATCATTCTCCACTGGCTTTCGCAGGTTGCGATCATATCAAGGAGGAGAGCATTACACTCCGGTTCCGTGCAGTGCTCGTAAAGATACTGGCGGGGCGAAATCGGCGACGCCTCGATTGTTGTAAACAGTACCCCGGAAACTCCATAAACGATGAGAAAAACAAACGAAACGAGCATCACAAGAAGGGCCGCGTTAAGCTTCCACTCGATTATTTTCCAAATAGCGTCTTGCCCGTGCTTCGCAAGAGCTTTCGCTTTGACCGTGCGTTTCTTTGGCATGGCTCTAGTATACCATTTATCTCGCGTAGCGCGCCTTAAGGGCCCCCGTATAAGCAATCGCAAGCGCGTCGGCGGCATCGTCGGGCTTTGGGACCGCCTCGAGCTTAAACGTCATTTTTATCATTTCCTGCATTTGTTTCTTATCCGCTCGTCCGTAGCCCGTAAGTGCGAGTTTCACCTCGTTTGGAAGCACGGCTTCCACGACAATTCCCTGTTTTGCACAGAGATAGGTAATAAGTCCTCTTACCTCGGCAACCTGAAGTGCGGTCGTTGTACTCTTTGCGAAGAAGAGTTGCTCCATAACAAGCCTTGAAGGCTCGTACTTCTTAAGAAGACTCAAAAGATCATCCCCAATCTCAACAAGGCGCTCGGAGAACTCTCCTCCGGAGTGCGTTTCGATAACTCCGTGAGTAACACAACGAACCTCGCCACCATTTCGACGAATAACAGCAAATCCGCAACGGCCAAACCCCGGATCTATCCCTAAAATAACTTCTTCCTGTTCCATTTTTCTATTTTAGCACGAAAAAACCGCCCGTAGGCGGTCTTTTCCTTATTCTTCACTTTCATCCTTTGCTTCCTCGGCAGCTTCTTCAGCGGCCTCGGTTACATCTTCTTCTACCGGTACTTCTTTCGCTGTTTCGTCAACGATCATCTCTTCAAGTCCCTCCATTTGGCTTGCTTGAACGATATCGCCACCAACTTCGTAGTCGTCTTCCATATTTGGCATGAAGCCGGTCTTATCGAGTCCCGTTCCCGCAGGAATAAGGCGTCCGATAATGACGTTTTCCTTAAGACCCTGGAGTCGGTCAATCTTTCCGGTGACCGAAGCGTTGATAAGAACGCGAGCGGTTTCTTGGAAGGACGCGGACGAGAGCCAGCTTTCCGTCGAGAGAGAAACCTTCGTAATTCCGAGGAACAATTCTTCGAAGGTTGGAGCGGTCTGCCCCTTCTCGATCGTCGCGAGGGCCTCAAGGAGCGTCGACTTCTCGATTACCTCTCCTGGGAGGAACTCTGAATCGCCTGGCTCAATAACGCGGACGCGCGAGAACATCTGTCGGATCATGATCTCGATGTGCTTGTTGTTAAGCTTCTGTCCTTGCGAGGCATAAATCGCGAGAATTTCCTTCGAGAGGTAGCGTTGAACCGCTTCCTTTCCCTTGTAGCGGTAAAGCGCCGCAAGGTCGACGTGACCCTCCGTAAGAAGGTCTCCGGCAAGGATACTGTCTCCCGACTTCACGTAGAGGGTATATCCTTGAGGGATAATGTATTCGCGCACCTTTGACGCTTCGGCGACAAGGCCAACCGCCGTCTTTGAAACGCTTGCGATTCGTCCATCCGCTTGTGCGAGAACCTTCGCACCTTCCTTCGTTTCTCCAAGAACATCTCCCTTCTTAATCGCGTCCCCTTCCTTAACGGCAATCTTTGCTCCACGTCCGAGGATAATCGACGCCTCTTCGACCGCCGTGTAGCGAACACGAACGATCTTTTGTCCCGGTCGCGTATCGGTCATCTTCTTTCCCGTTCCAACCTGCTCGATTGTACGCTCCGCCTCTTCGATCTCAACGGATCCAGAAACTTCGCTCATGATCGCCTTTTGCTTTGGAATACGCGCCTCGAAAAGCTCTTCAACACGAGGAAGTCCTTGTGTGATGTCTTTTCCGGCAACTCCTCCCATGTGGAAGGTACGCATCGTAAGCTGTGTTCCAGGCTCTCCGATCGATTGTGCCGCGATAATTCCAACCGCCGTGCCGATCTTTACGAGCTTGTTGTACGAAAGGTCGTATCCATAACACTTTTGGCAGACTCCGCGTGTTGACTTACAGGTCATAACCGAGCGAACGTGCGCCTCCATAAGCGGTTGCTTTGCAGCGGAAAGCGCTCGAACATGGTCTTCCATGATAAGTTCACCAGCCTCAACAACCGACTTTCGTCCTCCCGGCATCGTAATCTCGGAAAGCGCGTAGCGTCCAAGAATACGAACGAGAAGCGGCTCTCCGATTTCTTCCGATTCTTCATGCGTAATCGTCACACCTTCCGTATCACCACAATCCTCCTCCATAACAACGACATCTTGCGCGACGTCAACGAGACGTCGGGTAAGGTATCCAGCGTTTGCGGTCTTAAGCGCCGTATCGGTAAGTCCTTTTCGAATACCGTGTGAGGAGATGAAGAATTCAAGAACGTCTACTCCGTCTTTAAACGAAGATTTTACCGGAAGCTCGATCGTTTCTCCGCTTGGAGACGCCTTAAGTCCGATCATTCCAATCATCTGCGTAAGCTGGCTCCAAGCTCCTCGAGCTCCAGACTCAATCATTGTATAAGCCGAGCTTCCCTTTGTAAGGGCGTTCTTTGCAAGCTCTCCAATTTCATCCTTTACCTCGGCCCAAATCTTGATGATTTGTGAGTGTCGCTCGCTTTGGGTCAAAAGTCCCTGTGCAAAGAAGGATTCTACCTCTTGCACCCGTCGCTCTCCGTCCTCAATCAACTCATCGCGTCCCGCGATCGAAGGAAGCTCGCTCATTCCCCATGAGAATCCAGAACGCATTGCGTAGTGGAATCCAAGCTCCTTAATTCCATCGAGAATACGCGCCGTATACTCAGATCCGTAGTATTCGAGAACATCACGAACGATTGCCGCAAGCGCCTTCTTTGAAAGCGTTGAGTTTACAAACCCGATCTTTTCTGGGAATACGCGGTTAAAGATCAATCGTCCGACCGTTGTCGTTACAAGTTCTCCGTTCATTCGTACGCGAATCCAGTCTTGCATCTTAATATGACCCGCTTGTTGTACGTAAATCGCTTCGTCAGGCGTTGCAAACGACTTCATTGTCTTCTCGTTTGGCTCGTCAAACGTCATCGTCATGTAAAACGCTGCCCAAGCAATATCCTTTCCAGGGGTCGTTACCGTACCTCCGTGGGATGGCTTAAGAAGGTTGTGGATTGAGAGCATGATCTCTTGTGCCTCTTTTCGCGCCTCTTTCGTAAGCGGAACGTGTACCGCCATCTGGTCTCCGTCGAAGTCAGCGTTATACGCGTCACAAACGAGCGGGTGAACCTGAATCGCCTTTCCTTCGATAAGAACTGGGCGGAAAGCCTGAATTCCAAGACGGTGAAGCGTTGGAGCGCGGTTAAGAAGAACGAAAGCGTCCTTTGTTACCTCTTCAAGAATGTCCCAAACCTCCGAACGATCCGAATCGATAAATCGGTTCGCCGAACGGATGTTGTGAACGTATTCTCGTGAAATAAGTTTCGAGATAACAAATGGGCGGAAAAGCTCAAGTGCCATTTTCTTCGGAATTCCGCATTGATCGATTCGAAGACTCGGTCCAACAACGATAACCGATCGTCCCGAGTAGTCGATACGCTTACCAAGAAGGTTTTGTCGGAATCGACCCTGCTTTCCCTTCAAAAGGTCCGAAAGGGATTTAAGCTGTCGCTTCTTTCCCGTTGCCGCGATAACAGTCTTTGACGTTCGTGCGGAGTTATCAAGGAGGGCATCAACCGCCTCTTGAAGCATGCGTTTTTCGTTTCGGGTAATAACTTCCGGAGCATTAAGGGCATGGAGACGCTTCAATCGGTTGTTTCGGTTAATAACGCGTCGGTAAAGGTCGTTCAAGTCGCTTGTTGCAAATCGTCCTCCGTCAAGCGCAACCATCGGTCGAAGGTCAGCCGGAATAACCGGGAGAACTTGAAGAACCATCCAGGTTGGGTGAACATTTGTCTTATTGAGCGCGTGGAGGAGCTTTAGACGACGAAGAATTCGGTCGTGCTTTGTCTTCGAACGGGTGTCGCCGAGCTCTTCGTTAAGCTTTTCAATCGTTGCAGGAATATCAACACGCTTCAAAAGCTTCAATACGGAATCCGCTCCAATTCCTGCGTCAAAAATATGACCGTACTTGATCGACCACTCGTGGTAGGTCGTTTCAGGAATGATCTTCATTACCTCGATCTCCTTCAAATCTTGATCAACCGCAAGGAAATCCGCCTCGAGCTCTTCGAGTTTTTGCGCCGTCGCCTCTTCAATGCGCTTTTTCTCGGCCTCGAGCGCCTTCTTGTCGTCCTTGTATTTCTCCTCTACGCGACCGAGATCTCGCTTTTGCTCACCCTCGATCATCTTTTGCTTTGCCTTGTACTCAAGTTTTACCTGCTCAATCGTTTGCTCCTTCGCCGCCTGGTTCACGTCCGTGATAATGAAACTCGTAAAGTAAATAACTTTTTCGAGCGCCTGAACGCTTACATCAAGAATCGTACCGATCTTTGACGGAACGCCACGGAGATACCAAACGTGGGAAACCGGCGCCGCGAGTTCGATGTGACCCATTCGCTCACGTCGAACAACCGCCTGCGTTACTTCAACGCCACATTTATCACAGATAATTCCCTTGTAACGGATCTTTTTGTATTTTCCGCAATAACATTCCCAGTCTTTCGACGGTCCAAAAATCTCTTCCGCGAAAAGTCCATGCTTCTCCGGCTTTTGGGTTCGGTAGTTGATCGTTTCAGGCTTCGTAATTTCGCCGTATGACCACTTTCGCATCACGTCTGGAGACGCGAGGCGGAGTCGGATCGAGTCAAAATCCGTTGATTTGAGTGTATTTAGGTGTAATGCCATAAAATAGGTTCGCTAAACGGATTAGGTTTGGTTGTGGTCACGGTTATCAAGGTCGATATTCTTTCCTGCGCGGAGAAGCTCGACGTCAAGACAAAGTCCCTTAAGCTCACGAACAAGAACGTTGAACGACTCTGGAATATTCACCTTGCGAATTCCCTCTCCCTTAATAATCGCTTCGTAGGCTTTTGATCGTCCCGGAACATCGTCTGATTTGATCGTGAGAATTTCTTGAAGCGTGTGCGCCGCGCCGTATGCCTCGAGCGCCCAAACTTCCATTTCTCCGAAACGCTGTCCTCCAAATTGCGCCTTTCCTCCAAGAGGCTGTTGCGTAATAAGGGAGTATGGTCCGATTGAACGTTGGTGCATCTTGTCTTCAACCATGTGGTTAAGCTTGAGCATGTACATGATTCCAACCGTTACGTCGTGATCGAACTTCTCTCCGGTGCGTCCATCGTGTAGGCGAAGCTGTCCTGATCGCGGGAATCCCGCTTTTTCAAGCTCATCTCCAACGACGGATTCTGGAATTCCGGTAAATACCGGCGCCGCGACGTGGTACCCGAGGGTATCGGCAGCAAGTCCAAGGTGAACCTCAAGAATCTGTCCAAGGTTCATACGCGATACGACTCCAAGTGGGGTCAAAATCACATCAACCGCGCGACCATCGGCCGCAAATGGCATATCTTCAACCGGAACAACTTTTGAAACAACTCCCTTGTTTCCATGTCGTCCCGCAACCTTATCTCCAACTTGGAGCTTTCGAAGGTCGGCAATCGTTACTTGGATCGATTTAATCACTCCTGGTGGAAGTGTATCGCCATCTTCTCGCGAGAAGATCTTGATATCGACAACCTTTCCTTTATTTCCATGTTGCAAGTAAAGCGAAGAATCGCGAACATCTCGCGCCTTCTCTCCGAAAATCGCACGCAAAAGCTTTTCTTCCGCGGAAAGTTCCGTCTCTCCCTTTGGTGTGATCTTTCCAACGAGAATGTCGCCCGACTTTACCTCGGCTCCGATACGAATGATTCCCTCGCTATCCAAGTGCTTCAACTTTTCCTCGGAAACGTTTGGAATATCAGCCGTAACAACCTCTGGTCCAAGCTTCGTATCTCGGATGTCGATCGTGTGGTTTTCAAGCGAAACCGTCGTGAATCGGTCATCTTGCACAACGCGCTCCGAGATAATGACCGCGTCGTCGTAGTTGTATCCATCCCAGCTCATGAACGCAACAAGCATGTTTTGTCCAAGCGCAAGTTCTCCCTTGTCGACCGATGGACCGTCCGCAAGAACATCTCCCGTCTTAACCGAATCTCCAACGTTTACAACTGGACGCTGGTTAATCGCCGTTGAAGCGTTTGAACGCTTAAACTTGTTAAGACCATAGGTAACCGAACCCAATTTCTTATAAAGAACCGTTACTTTTCCTCCGTTAACTGCCGTCACTTCTCCATCATCTTCCGCTTTAAGAACGTGACCCGAATCAATCGCTGCTCGGCGCTCCATTCCGGTACCGATAATTGGTGCCTTTGGATTGATCGTAGGAACGGCCTGACGTTGCATGTTCGATCCCATGAGGGCGCGTGTTGAGTCGTCGTGCTCAAGGAACGGAACGAGCGCCGTTGCGATCGAAACGATTTGCGTCGAAGAGACGTCGAGGTAGTTAACCTCAACGGATGGAACCGACTTCGCCTCTCCAAACTTACGCGCTTCAACGAAATCTCCAACAATAAATCCTTGCTCGTCGAGCTTCGTTGTCGCTGGCGCTGTAACCGACTTTTCTTCCTTAAACGCGTTCAAATATTCAATTTCGTCTGTTACGCGTGGACGACCATTCTCAAGAACCACTTTTCGGTACGGCGTTTCGATAAATCCGTACTGGTTGATTCGTGCATAACTCGCGAGCTGTCCGACAAGTCCAATGTTTGGTCCTTCAGGGGTTTGTACCGGACAAATACGTCCATAGTGGGTCGAGTGCACGTCACGCACTTCAAATCCCGCACGCTCACGCGAAAGTCCGCCCTGTCCCATCGCGGAAAGTCGGCGCTTGTGCTCAAGCTCCGAAAGTGGGTTTGTTTGGTCCATGAACTGCGAAAGCTGTGAGGACATGAAGAACTCACGGCTCGCTCCGATAACCGGTCGGGCATTGATAAGTCGTCCTGGGGACAATGACTCGATGTCATAGGTCGACATACGGTCACGAACGATACGCTCCATACGAGCAAGTCCGATTCGGAAACGGTTTTGAATGAGTTCTCCAACCCCTCGAATACGTCGGTTTCCAAGGTGATCAACATCATCCGGCTCCCCTTGTCGGTTGTTAAGCTCGATAATTTCGCGAACAATAAGAACAAGATCCTCTTTTGAAAGAATTCGGTGCTCTTCCTCTTGAACGCCTTCTTCCGGTTTTTCCTTTCCAAATCGTAAGTTGAACTTGTAGCGTCCAACCGTTCCAAGATCGTAACGATCGAAATTGAAGAACATCGAGTGGATCAACTGCTTCGCGTTATCCGCCGTCGCGAGATCGCCCGGTCGAATACGCTTGTAGACCTCCTTGAGACCCTCTTCTTCATTCGTCGAAATGTCTTTTGCGAGCGTCGACTCGATGTAGCTGTTCATCGGGTGGGTATCGACATCTCGGAAAAGCGCCGTAATTTCGTCATTCGTTGAATAACCGAAGGCGCGTAGAAGCGCGGTAACCGCAACCTTACGCTTTCGATCAATCTTTACCCAAATAACATTTTTCGCATCCGTTTCAAATTCAAGCCACGCTCCACGGTTAGGGATAATCTTCGCCCCGTAGTAGCGTCGTCCTCGCACCGCTTCCGCCGTAAAGAAGGCCCCCGCGCTTCGTACGAGCTGTGAAACGATGACACGTTCAATACCGTTAATAATGAATGTTCCACGAGAGGTCATAACTGGAAGATCTCCGAGATAGATCTCTTGCTCCTTAACATCATTCGTTCGCGTATTTCGAAGCACCGCCTTAACACGAAGCGGAGCCTCATAGGTCACGTTCTTGTCTTGCGAGGTCTTTTCGTCGAATTTTGGCTCGTCAAGATAGTAATCTTCAAACGAAAGCTCAAGGTCTCGACCGATGAAATCCTTAATCGGAGACACTTCATAAAAGAGCTCCTTGATTCCTTGGTTCAAGAACCATGCGTAGGATGCCTTTTGAACCTCAATAAGGTCCGGCAAATCCATTGCATTTCGGATGTTTGTAAAATACTTTCGTTCTCGGAGATGTGACTGGGTTTTTGGCATAATCATTGTACAAACAAAAGCGCGCTTGTTGTTCAAGCGTTTAACATTATCCCTTCTTTAATTGTTTTGCCTTCGAAAGAGCGACTTTCAAAAGACGATTTGGGTGTTGGGGGTTCACACCAAACTAGATGGTTATCACGATACTACCTCCCACAAGGCGTTTTTCGTGGCTCAATGCATTGATAAGCGAGGAAATTATAGCAAACTCCCTCGCTTATCGTCAAGGAAACCCCCAATTTCTTTTACTTAGGCCCTAGATGCCTTTACCTTATCCATTATTTCTTTGCGAATCTTAGCGGATAAAGCTTGATTCTCCTTGAGAATCGCCTTGGCATTCTCTCGCCCAACAGCAATGCGTTCCCCCGCGTAATTATAGGAGCTACCCTTTTTATCAATGACTGCCATCTCGGACCCGAGGTCCACAAGGTCTCCAGCGATAGAGATTCCCTCGTTGTACATGATATCGAACTCCGCGTTTTGAAACGGTGGCGCAACCTTGTTTTTTACAACCTTCACCTTCACATGGTTTCCTACAATCGCCTCACCCTGCTTGATTTGCGCGGCGCGACGGATCTCCATGCGTACCGAGGCATAGAACTTGAGGGCATTTCCACCAGGGGTCGTCTCCGGATTGCCAAACATCACACCGATTTTCATACGAATCTGGTTGATGAAAATCACGGACGTTTTACTCTTTGAGATAATACCAGCAAGTTTACGAAGTGCCTGACTCATAAGTCGGGCCTGGAGCCCCATGTGTGAATCCCCCATGTCCCCTTCAATTTCCGCACGAGGGGTAAGCGCTGCAACCGAGTCTACAACGATCACATCAACCGCATTCGACCTCACAAGCGTTTCAACAATCTCGAGCGCCTGTTCGCCGGTGTCCGGTTGTGAAATGTACATTTCATCGATATTTACACCGATTTTCTTCGCATACTCCGGATCAAGCGCATGCTCCGCATCTACGAACGCCGCAACTCCGCCCAACTTTTGTGTTTCGGCTACGATATGTTGTGCAAGTGTTGTTTTACCGGAGGATTCCGGTCCATAAATTTCAATAATACGTCCTCGTGGAACTCCACCAATTCCGAGCGCCAAGTCGAGCGAGAGACACCCAGTTGGAATCGCATCGATTTGCATTGCCTTCGCGTCCCCAAGGCGCATAATCGCACCTTCGCCAAAGCGTTGCTTAATTTGACTAATTGCCTCTAACGCAGCGTTCTGCTTCTCAGAACCACCGCCAGTCTTCTCGGTCATGGACTTCGCCATAAAATATTTCGTGGGGAGTGTGGATAATAAAATGGGGTTGCCCCCATAAATACAGAATAACAAATCCGTTAATTCCCGCCACTAATTATTCACAAATCAAGAGACACAGTATCTGGATTGAATAGTACTGTGCGTTCAATCTCAACTTTTCTCGAGTAGCGTCGCGATGCCTCGATGGTGATCGTATTGATTCCACGGTCTAAATGTATCTCCGTAGAAAATGTTTGGTCATCATTGACCACAACTTCCTCGTGATTAATCAATATCGTTGTCTCTTTTTCTCCAAGACCTTCAACAAGTAAGATTGGGGACGAGGAAATACTTTGGTCGACCGGAGAAAAGACGATGATATCAGGTGGCGCTGTAAGCCGAACAATCTGGTACCCGATATAACTACAGACCCCGAGAACAACAAGGCCAACCATAGCCATCGGTATTGCGCGATTCCATACAAAGAGAAGCTTTGCGCGAACGCGTTGTCTTGGGGTTTGAAGCGGTTTTACCAAATCGCAAACCCCCACCTCGTCTTCGTAAAGCTCAATAAAGTATTGCTCGTCCGCCCCGAGTGCCCGAGCATAGGAACGGATAAAATTACGGGTATAGAGCGGCTCTGGAAGAAGTTCGTAGCGCCCTCGTTCAAGAGCCTCAAGATACCGCCGTTGGATGTGCGTCTTCTTTTCGATAAGCTCAAGAGTAATCGCCTTCCCTCGTCGTAGGGCGCGAAGCTTATCCCCGAGTAATTGCGGGGCTACATCGAGTTTTCGCATGACAAACGCCATACCCTTACTCTACCCCCGTTCACTCTCTTCGTCATCTTCATCAAAATCCTCATCAGGAACATCATCGAGTTCTTCAAGCACTTCATCAAATTCTTCCCCCTCAGACTCATCGCTCGCCTCCTCCTCTTCGCTGTCCTCATCCGACTCCTCTTCTCGCTCGCTCTCCGGAGGCCATTCGGATACAAGCACCTCACGAGGCTTCGATCCCGAAGCAGGACCGACAACGCCCATTTGTTCCATCAAATCGATAATACGTGCAGCACGCGAGTAACCAAGCTTCAACCGGCGCTGGAGGTATGATGTGGAGACACGCTCTGCTTCAATCGCCACGGCGATCGCATCCTCGAGCATTGGATCCGAATCCTCAGAAGAGAAGGCGGTTCCTCCGGTTCTTGTGTCCTCCGTAATTTGATAGTTATAGTCAGGGGTCCCTTCTTTCTTCAAGAAATCAACAATACGGTCGATTTCAGCATCTGAAACATAGGCTCCTTGAAGACGCTTTGGTTTCGAGAATGAAGGTGAGGAAAGAAGCATGTCTCCACGACCGAGAAGCTTTTCAGCGCCAGAGATATCAAGAATCGTTTTTGAATCAACTTGAGAGGCAACAGCAAAGGCCATTCGGGTTGGAATATTTGCCTTAATCGTACCCGTGATAACGTCTACCGAAGGTCGTTGCGTCGCAAGAATCAAATGGATTCCTGCAGCACGAGCCATTTGCGCGATACGCACAACAACCGCCTCGACATCTCGTTTATTTTGACTCATCAAATCGGCAAGCTCATCGATCACGATAACAATTTTCGGCATTCGCTCCTTGCTCTTTTCATTATACGCATCAATATCGCGCGCTCGCGCCTTCGCAAGATGGTCGAGCCGACGTTCCATTTCCCGCACGCCCCATTTCAAGGCATTGATAGCCTCTTCTACTTTCGTAATTGGCGGGACGAGAAGATGTGGAATCCCTTCATATCGCCCGAGCTCAACCCGCTTCGGGTCAACCATGATGAACTTAAGGTCATCCGGACCATTTTGATAGAGCAAGGAAACGATGATCGTATTAAGACAAACGGACTTTCCAGAACCGGTCGCTCCAGCAACGAGGGTATGCGGCGCCTTATCGACCGCGAAGGTAACAACGGCCCCTCCAACATCCTTTCCAAGCGGTGCGGTGACCTCACTCTTACTTTCTTTAAATTCTTTCGACACAATTAACTCACGAAGACACACTTTTCCGACCGTGTGGTTTGGAACCTCGATTCCAACTTGTGATTTTCCAGGAATTGGAGCTTCGACACGAATAGGGTGGGCAGCAAGCGCAAGTGCCAAATCATTTTGAAGAGCAACAACACGTGAGAGCTTTACTCCCTGCGCCGGGCGAAGCGCGTATTGCGTGACCGCAGGCCCAACTTTCACATCCGTCATCTCCACTTCAATATTAAAGTTCTCGAAGGTTTTTCGAATAATCTCAGTATTGCGCTCAATATCTCCCGATTTCGCCTCAGAACTTTTATCGTCGAGTAGATCAACCGGAATCGACATTGTACGACGACTACGTGTCGTCATAACCGACTCTTCAGGAGGAGGTTCATAGCCCTTCACCGCTTTCTTCGAAGGAGCTAGCTCTTCATCCTCATCTGTCTCAATTTCTTCATCCTCCTCCTCTTCAACTTCCTCCTCTACTTCATCGTCACCATAAATCATCTCATCCTCTTCTTCGTCATCTTCTTCCTCGCTTGATCGACGTCGAAGAACGGCAACAGGCGCCGAAACGAGAGTCGAGAGCGACGTGTTGAACAAAAGAACAATAGACACCAAAAGTAGGGCGATGGAGGTCAAAACCGCTCCCGCGACGCCAATAAGTGTCGATAGCGTCGCCGAAATCGGAAGTCCAATATACCCACCCGTCCCCGAAAGCGTGTCAGGGGTAAACGGCATGTCAAGAAAAACGATATTCATCAAGCCATTGAATCCAAGAAAGAAGCAAATCGCCCCAAGAACGTTTAGCCAAGAAAATTGGAACCGTTGCGGAAAAGCGAGAATGCCTCCGATGATAAAAATATACAGCGCTACAATCCAACGGTTCCATCCAAATAGCAGAGCAATCAGATCATCAACCGCCGACCCAACCGTTCCAGCCACCCCGAGATACGCAAGAAAGGCAAAAACTCCGACCGCAGCAATCACAACGGCGATGATACTTTGTCTCACTCCTTCCGAAACCGATAGTCCTTCAAAAGAGGAGAACCGACTTCTTCCCCGCCCTCCGCGCCTTCGTCTTGCCATAGATGGAAACAGTGTATCAAAAAATCCGCCGAGGAAAAAGGCGGATCTTTTGTTTAGCTTTGTACGCGCTCGACGTATTCACCCGAAGTGGTGTTGATCTTGATCACATCACCTTCTTTGATAAAGATTGGGACCCGAACCGTCATCCCATTATCCACCTCCGCGTCTTTTTGTACATTTCCCGAGGTCGTATCCCCTTTTACCGCAGGGGTCGTCGCTGTAATCGTATACTCAATCTTTTGCGGAAGCTCCATCGCAATCGCGTTTCCGTTATGCATCGCGACCATGACTTCAAGGCCCTCTTTCAAGTACCGAGCATCTTCTCCAACAAGATCTCGTCCCATCGCGACTTGCTCATAGGTCATCCCATCCATGAACGTAAGCATGTTCTCATCCCCAAAGATGTAGGACATTTTCTTATATTGGACCTGTTCGAAGGTAAGGGATTCGGAAGCTTTGAAGTTATTTTCAACAACTTTTCCGCTTGAAAGCGACTTAATTCGCGTTCGGACAAACGAGCTTCCCTTTCCCGGCGAAACACGTTGGAACGAAACGACAACCCAAAGATCGCCATCGAGGTTAATTACCGTTCCTTTTTTAATATCATTTGGACTTGCCATAGTTAGTAACGTTCATCGGCAGGAAAGACCTGCACATCATTAATATCGCTCTTACGGTACTTGACCATAAGGACTCGGTCAAGCCCGAGCGCATTCCCATAATAGGACGTTTTAATCGAGGAAAGCGCCGTCAACAAGCCCTCATCAATCGGGAAAACGGTTTTTCCTTCCACTCTCCTTTCTGACGCCTCTTGTTCAAAACGTCGTCGTTGCTCTGCCGGATCAATCAGCTCGCAAAAACCGTTGGTGAGTTCGAGCCCATCAACATAACTCTCGAATCGTTCGGCCGAGCCATCCTCTCCAACACGCGCGAGCGCGGCTTGATCTTTCGGAAAGTGGGTGATGAAAAATCGAGTGCTTTCAGGATTTGGCGTTCCGGTTCCATCAACACGCGCGTCCTCATACCGAATTCGATCAAAAGGAGCGTGACTTTGCAGGAGCGTGTTAAGAAGCTCTTCGGTCTCATTCATCAACTCCTCAAACCCTCCTGGAGCGTACCATTCGAGCATCACAAACTCCGGCAAATGGCGCCCATCCGTCCCTTCTTCGTTACGAAACACCGGGGTAATTGTAAACGCCTTCTCCACCCCACTTCCAATGAGCTTCTTCATACTGTACTCGGGAGAAGTAATAAGCCCAAGTGTAGATTCGCGTTTTGGATGAACAAGTTTAAGCGTTGTCTCAAAAGGAGTGAGGTTCGGCTCCATGCCGGGCGACGCGACGAGAATCGGCGCGCGTACCTCTAAAAATCCCCGCGCCGTAAAAAACGCTCGAACGTCTCGTTCGATCTCGGTCCAATACCGAATTCTCATTAATCGATCTTCTTTTGACATCATATGGACAGAAAAACGGGCTTTCGCCCGCCTTTCATTATCGCACTACGAATGGAAGAAGTCCCATGAATCGTGCTTGCTTGATCGCAAGAGCGAGTTGTCGTTGTGGCTTTGCGCTCACACCCGATCGCTTTCGTGGAACAATTTTTCCGAAGGAAGAAACGTATCGCTTCAAGATTTCCGTGTTCTTGTAGTCGATCACGACATCCTTGTGGGTTGCGAAGAAGCAGTGCTTCTTTCCTGTTGTAATTGTTTGTTGCTTAGACATAAGTTTAGAATGGAATATCCTCTATGCGGATCTCTTCGTCGTTCATCGCCGGCGGGGCGTCGTTCGTCATTGGGGATGATCCACCAAATCCCTGCCCACCACCTCCCCGTTGACCGTCGAGCATAATCATATTCTCGGCGATAATTTCGGTTCGGTACCGTCGCACACCATCCTGCCCTTCCCAGTCTCGTGTTTGAAGTCGTCCATCGAAATACACTTTCTTACCCTTTTGGAGGTACTGCGCACAGATCTCCGCAAGCTTTCCCCAAGCAACCACATTGTGGAACTCGGTTTGCTCTTGTTTTTCTCCGCTGGCATTATTCCAGGTTCGATTCGTCGCTACCCCGACTGTGCAAACATTTTGACCAGAGGTCGTTTGCTTAAGTTCCGGGTCGCGCGTTAGGTTTCCGATAATTTGGACTTTGTTGAGTGATCCTGCCATAGATGTGATGTTTAGACATCTTCGACAATAGCACCATCTAGGATTTCATCAAGTTTCTCATCGATTTGCTCAGGAGTTGAATCATCCGTCGCTGTTTCGAGTTTCACCGGAGTTACTTTGTCTACGCCTCCCTTCTTATTCATTCGCTTTCCTTCTGGAGAAAGAGGCGCTTGATAAGCGGTGAGCTGATAAGCGAACGTTGGGATTCCCTTCTCTCGCTTAATGATCAAGTGTCGGAGCACTTCAGGAGCGAGGCGAAGCTCTTGATCGATCGCCGCAACGTTTGTTCCTTCAACCTCGATATAGGTGAGGAGGTAGGTTCCGTGTGTGAAGGTCTTGATCGGATAAGCGAACTTGAGCTTTCCGAGGTTTTCCACCTTCTTGATTTCCGCTCCGTGTTTCTTGAAGAGGGAATCAACCGTTTGTTGTACCGTCGTGATCTCTGAATCAGAGAACTTTGAAGGCACAATGTACATGATTTCGTAAATCATAGTTGACTTGGTCCCCGAGGGGACGGCCTTTGGCCATGGACAAGTTAATAATTAGTAGCGGAAGTGTAGCTTTTTCCCTTGTTTTTGTCAATTATCCGACTATTCTCTATACTGCACCTATGTTTTCATTTGCCATCCTTGGCTCACACCCCCAAATCTCGCTTGCGGAAATCGAAGCGCAAACAGGCGAAAAGCCTGATTTTGTTCATGGTCAGACGGCATTTTTCGCAAATCTCAAGAACCTCGAAACCCTCGGGGAACGCCTAGGCGGAGTTCAAAAGCTCGGAGTTGTTCACGCGAGCGTATCAAAAGTGGATCGCGAAGAACTCATCGACCTACTTGCACTCTTTATTTCACAGGGAAATCCAACTGGAAAGCACCTTGTTGGCGCCAGTATCTATCCGGGCGGGGACGAAAAGGCTCGTAAAAACCTTGAGGCAGTCATTTTGCCGGCTCTTCTTGAAACGAAGAGGCGCCTAAAGGAAGAGGGCATTAACGTACGTATTATCAACAAAAAAGGAGAACCAATCCTCTCTTCCGCCTCCATCTATCACAACAAACTGCTCTCAAATGGCCAGGAGTTCGTGTTTTTCGCCACAGAGAAACAAATCTACATCGGCGAAACCGCTTCGTCGCAAAATCCAGACGATTGGTCATTCCGCGATATGGCCCGGCCGTGGCGCGATGCGAAAAACGGAATGCTCCCACCAAAACTCGCCCGCATGATGGTAAACCTCTCTGGACTCCAGGGCGGAGTTCTTCTTGATCCATTTTGCGGATCAGGAACAACGCTTATGGAGGCGGGACTCCTTGGCTTCACCCTCATTGGAAGTGACATCTCCGAAAAAGCGCTCTATCAAACAGACAATAACCTCACGTGGCTGAACGAAAAGGGCTATGAAATCGGCGAGGTCGAGCTCCACCACACAAAAGCATCACACGCTCATCTTCTTATTTCGCAACCCGTCGACGCGATCGTAACCGAACCGTTCCTTGGAACACCAAGGCAGGGCACGGAATCTCTCGAACAAGTCCGAGAACAAGTCGCCGACCTCGAACATTTATATAAAGAAAGCTTCGCCGGGCTACGCAACATCCTTAATCCGGGCGCTCGCCTCGTCATCGCAAATCCGGTCCACCTCCTTGGAACGACCGAAATCGAGCCAAACACACCAAAGATTCTTATGGATCTTGGCTATACTTTTGACAAATCCTCCTCAAATCTCCTTTATAAACGCGACAACCAATTCGTTGCGCGCCGCCTTCTTCGATTTACAAATTAGTCAAGGCATTTGCCTTGACTTTTCAGCTAATGTATGGTATAAATGCTGGTCATTTGCGCTAGGATTTTCCTAGTTGCGGTGCCACACTTCTGGAAGTGGAGGACCTATGTTCGCCATGACTGGTTGGAACGGCCTCGAGGCCGAGCTTGCGAATCACCTGAACGCCCACTGGTTTACCCGGTGGGAGATCACCCTGTTCGCGGTGGTCCTCGCGCTGATCGGCGCAGCAATGCTACCGAGCTACAACGACGAAGTCGACGAAGAGTGAGCCGAGCTCACTTCTCCGCGACAACGAGACGACCTCCGGGTCGTCTTTTTCTATGCGCCAATCTTAAAGAAACACACGTCGCCATCTTGCATCACGTACTCCTTCCCTTCAACACGCATCGTTCCATTCGCGCGTGTTCCTGGCCAACCGCCCGCTGAAACAAACGCGTCAAAGCTCGCGACTTCCGCCCGAATAAACGCCTTTTCAAAATCGGTATGAATCACTCCGGCCGCCTGTGGCGCCTTCGTTCCCTTCTTCACTGTCCAAGCCCGGGTTTCCATTTCCCCACTCGTAAAATACGTAACGAGTTGTAGAATTTCGTAAGCACGTCGAATCACCTGATCAAGTCCGGATTCTTTAAGTCCGAATTCTGCGAGCATTTCCTTCGCATCCTCTTTTGACATACCCGCGAGCTCCGCCTCGATCTTTACAGAAATCGGAATCGCTTCTCTCTCAGGACCGAGTGGCGAGACAAAGTCGCCCGAGGTAATCGTCTCTTCACTTACATTCACAACATACAAAATCGGTTTGTCGGTCAAAAGAGCAAATTCTTTCCGCACCTCAACTTCTTCATCATTCAGTTCCGCGGTTGATGCAAAGAGTCCCTTCACGAGCTGCGCCTGCCATTTTTTCAGCGCACCTACCTGTCGAAGAAGAAGCTTATCCTTGGTCGCCTCTGCCTTTCGTTCGATCGCGCTAAGGCGCTTTTCAACCGTCGAAAGGTCGGCCATGATCAGCTCCGTCTCGATAACTCCGACATCACGACCGGGATCAACAGATCCATCCACGTGAATAATGTCATCATTTTTAAAGTCGCGAACGACGTGCAAAATCATGTCTGTTTCTCGAATATTGGCGAGAAATTGGTTTCCAAGTCCCTCGCCCGAGTGCGCACCTTTTACGAGGCCCGCAATATCTACGAACTCGATAGCTGTCGGAATAATCCGTCCAGACTTTGAAATCGCCGAGAGAGACTCAAGTCGGGAATCCGGCACTTCCACAATTCCGACGTTCGGCTCAATCGTACAAAACGGAAAATTCGCTGCATCCACTTGTTTTTTCGTCAAAGCGGTAAACAGCGTTGATTTTCCAACATTCGGAAGCCCGACAATCCCTACTTTCAACATATAGGCGGATTGTAGGCGAAAAACGAATTCTTGGCTAGGTCGAAACGGACTGTTGCAAAGCGATGTCAACAGCAAGCGTATCTACCTGTTTCATTACTGATCGATCAATCGAACGAATGGAGCCTTCCGCATAGCCAGGAGCCGAAGCGGTAAGGTAGTAGCTATTAGGCCCGACAACAAACGCGTACCGTCCAAAACGATCCGTGACCGTCGTTTCAAGAAGCTTATTGTAAGTCGGCTCAAAGAGTCGAACTACCGCATTCGCAATCGGAGCCTTGGTTGCTCCATCAGTTACCGTTGCCCACCCCTTAAGCCGTTTTGGCCTCGAAAGAATAAGTGTCACAACAAGAACAACAAATTGAAGTCCAAAGACAAGGAGACTTGCTATGTTTTGATTTACAACAAGTCCGAATAACGCGAGGAGTACCCCCAGCACCGCAACAAATCGCTGAAGGATTCTGAATACGTGCTTAACTCTTTGTTTCCGCTCGATTGAAATAGCGTTCGCTTCAATGTGATCAACCGGAATATTTGGCGCCACGAAAATATTCTCTTCGGTAACGCGAAGAGTCTCACCGCGATAAATATCAAGATACTCTCCGTCGGTGGTCGATGTGACAAATGAACTTGGGAAGGTAAAGGTGGGTTTTTTTACTTGAAGCGTATACTCTCCCGGCTCTGCTCGCAGAAAGAAGCGCCCCTCTTCATCCGTTACCGCTGTTTTCACGATCTTCCCGTCCTTCAATAACTGTATCGTCGCGAGCGAAATAGGTACTTTCGTATATCCGTTGTACACACGTCCAAACGGTCGTCGTCGCCGACGAGCAATATATAAGATTGGGGATGTGAAAAGATACTGAAGATACGGGAGCAAGTTAAACGAGGTTGCAAGCGAGGTCGTTCCTCCAACGGCAGATGCGACCGCAACCGGCACCGCAACGTCTCCGACAATTTGTACATCAGGCAATGACCTAAATTCATCAATCGATTCGCGAACACGTGCGATCGCCTCAGTCGCCGACGCGGAAAATCCAGTCGGCAGCTCCGTCTCCATCGGAGCATCAGGCTCAACAAGCGCGAGCGGATCCTCGTTCAAAATGACCGACGGCGCAACCACGCCATTTGTCACTGCAAACGTCTGCGACTCGTTTAAAAATCCATCTTTAGAAATTTCCACTCGATAACTACCATTCTCAACAAGCCATCCAACCGATCCCGCAGAACCGACAATGATCGGATTTGATTGACCGTAAAGCGCCACCCATGGAAGATTTCCTTCATAGAGCGTTGCGGTCGCGCCCACGGCGGGTCGCGTTTCAGTCCCGACAACTTCACGGATCAGCCCAGCACCAACCGCCTCAACTTGTAACTTCGTCTCCGCCGACTTACCGCCCGCACTCACAACGGTTGCTGTTACGGCGCCAGCTGATGTCGCGAGTCTCGCCCGATAGATTCGGTCTGACTCTTTTCTTACGGCGAGCTCCGTTCCATTTTGCACAACACGCACAGACGAAGCAGGGCCAGACAAGGCTAGCACAAGTTCGACCGGCAACCCCTCAATCAATCGATAGACTCCCCCGCCAGGAAGTTCCTTTCCACCAGCCTCAACTCTTGGCGTGATCGTGATTATCGCTGAAGCATTTCCACCGGTCGAGGTTGTTGGAGTCCCCGAATCGCTCGACCCCCCGTCTCCATTGCTCTGACCTGGCTCGGTCACGGGTGGTGTTTCGATTGAGCCGGGGTCATCAACGACGGGCTCTTCGACTACAGGTTCCTCGATCACCGGCTCCTCAATCACAGGCTCTTCTACAACAGGCTCTTCCTCGATCGACTGGTCCGGAAGTGTGATGTAAATGTCTCCGTTAACTCCGACGCGAACCGGCTGCCCCTCAATCACGAGCCCGATATACGCCTCGGAATTGTTCAAAGCCACCTCCTCCATTGATGCGTACCCTCGAGCAGTATCCCCCAAGGTTTCCGAAAACACTCCATTTGTTAAGAATACCGTCCTTGGCGTCGCCGTAGCACAGGTGGACGAGGAATTTGACCAAATGCATTGCCCGTTACTACCCGAGTCATAGAGTCGAAAAACCATTTGAAGCGATGGCGCGGTTACAGGAGCTCCCTCCTCATCCATTACTCGACCCGAAAACTCAACAATCGCATCGCCCGAAGCATTCACGGCGAGCGTATCAAACGCAATAACGATCAGTGCTAAACCGATCGAAAGTACACCAACGATGACATTCACCGCGAATACGTGCCCGTGGTGAAAGCTCACTCCTTTGAACATACCACAAGAAGTATACACCCAAACCACAATCCACACGGTGTGGATAAGCCCTCATTACTCTATTTTCACGCGTCACGTACCCACGATATTTGGCTTGTATTAGCTGAATTTCATAAGATAATTTATGTGTTCATGTCTATGGTAACCGAGCGTCGTAAAATGACATATGGGTACAAAATAACCCATCGGTAATTACCAATGGGTTTTCTTGGTGATCCCGGCCGGAATTGAACCAGCAACCTTATCCTTAGGACGGATCTGCTCTATCCAATTGAGCTACGGGACCAAATATTTGTGTCGTAAAACGAGAAATATTTCGGTCTCCATTAGTTTATCACGCATAAAACGATTCGGCAACGCCTCCTGGGCGGCGTTTCATGCTACAATGGACGCACTATGGAACCCATTCTCATTCTAATCCTCGCGCTCCTGACTGGCAGTTTCGCAATTTTATCAATCTATTTGGCATTACGCGGAAAAACTACAGACAATGAGTCGCAAAACACGCTCACAATTCAACTTCAACAGCTTAAAGACGACCTATTCAAGCTTACAAGCGAACAGCGACGCGAAATGACCGATCAAATCCGTCACGTAGAAGGGAAGTTGACAGACGGTATTGATCGATCCCAAACATCAATCCAAAGGCAATTTGAACAAACAACCCGGATTGTGCGCGACGTCACGGAACGATTAACCGCTCTCGATAAGACAAATAAGCAAGTTCTGGATTTCTCAGGTCAGCTTCAACAACTCCAACATATTCTCAAGAACCCTAAACAGCGCGGAGTTCTTGGCGAATATTGGCTTGAAACGCTTCTTTCGAACGTCATGCCGTCGCCAACGATGTATGCAATGCAGTATACGATCGGTAAAACCGATGAAGATCAGGCCCTTATTGCTGACGCGGTGATCTTTTTGGACAATCTCCTTATTCCTATCGACGCAAAGTTTTCCCTCGAAAACTATAACCGCATGATGGAAGCGGAAGATGTGGAGACTCGACAAACACATGAAAAAGCGCTTAAAAGCGACGTAAAACGTAGAATCGACGAGACATCTAAATATATCCGTCCAGATCTAAATACAATGGACTTTGCCTTCATGTTCATTCCTGCAGAGGGGGTCTACTACAACCTCCTTAATGCAGAAGTCGGGTCAGGAATCAACAGTGCAAACCTTGTTGAATATGCCTTTTCGAAGAAAGTCATCATTATTTCGCCAACCTCTTTCTACGCCTACCTTCAAACCGTACTCATGGGACTTCGAAAACTTGAAATCGAGAAATCAACCCAAGAGATCATTAAGCGGGTAGGGGAGCTTCATCGCCACCTTAATTCGTACGCCGACTATCACGATAAACTTGGCAAAAATCTCGGAACCGTCGTAAATCACTACAATGCTAGCACAAAGGAACTTGGAAAAGTGTCAAAGGATATTTTACGCATTACGGATGCGGACGAAGGGTTGCAGGAATTTGATTCGATAGACAAACCGCTTCTTGAGCCATAAACAAGAAAACAACCGCTTAGGCGGTTGTTTTCTTTTCCTCTCGGACAATTGCCGCCTCGAGGCGACTCTTGATTCGAGCGGCAGCGTTACGCTTTTCGATTCCTTTCGTTACGGACTTATCTACTTTCTTGTAGATCGTTGGCATCATCTTGCGCGCTTCGTCGAACTTCTTGTCTTCAAGAAGTTTTCGGAAATGTCGGCGAAGAGAATGGAGTTCGTCACGAACAACCTTATTGCGTTCTGCGCGTTTCTTATTTTGTCGTAATGCTTTAACGGCATTTGCCAAATTTGGCATAATTTTTTCGTTTTCGAGCGTGAAAATGAATAGTTGAGACTTGAAGAGGATACGAAAAATCGGGTTTTTTGTCAAGGATTCGCCGTCCACGCGAGGAGAAGTCGCTCGACCGCTGTTTCAAAATTCATCTTCCCGCGCTTCGTTCTACTCTCAAGATCGAAGGCGAGCGCATGTATTTTAGCTAGTTTAAGCGAATTAAATCGCTTTGCTTGCGCGACGGCTTTACGAACCTGGAATGGGGAGAGCCCGAGCTCGCGCGCCATAGCAGCGTCCCCGGAAACCCCAAGGTCGAGCGCGTTGCGCGCACGAAGAAGAATGCGTGATTGACGAACAAGCATCGCGAGAAGATGTGCATCCTCAAGTCCTGCACTGCGCTGATCGAAAAGTAGCGGAAGAATTCGGGCTCGAGCGCCATCCGCAACCGCATCGATAAACACAAACATTTGTTCCTCAAGAATCGGTTGCACGTGTGCCTCAACGAGAGTGCGATCGATTCTGCCCTTTCCGACATAGGCGAGAAGCTTCGCGAGCTCCTGAGAAAGTCGACTCGGCGACGATCCACAGTACGCTATGAGCGTTTGAACCGCCTGGGAATCGATCTCAACCCCTCGAAGCGAAGCCTCCTCTCGAACGAATGTCGAGAGCTCACCCATGTCGGAGGCGTCAAATCCATATTCGTGCAATTCTTTCCCGGCCGATTTGAGCGCAACATAAAGAGGATGTTTACGCGCCTTCTCAGGGGAGAGTACATCCAAAAATATAAGAATCGTGGACTCAGGAACGCTCAGAGCCTCGGCCCACTCGAGAGACTCTTTCTTAAGAAGCCCATCAAGCAATCCTTCAACGACCACAAACCGCTTTTCCCCTAGAAACGGGGGAGTCTGCACCGCCGATATCACCTCGGAAAGCGCAATTTCCGAACCATCTGCCGAGAAATGCACCGAATTAAGTTTCGATGGATCATACTTTTCCTCGAACCGCGTCTTCATCGCTAAAACCTTCCGCTTCGGAAATAGGGGATCTTCGCCAAAGACAAAGATGATCATAGGATTTCATCCTATCAAAAAGGGCCTGTCTACGACAGACCCTCCATTGAACCCCATGTTTTTCCCATGGCCACGTTTACAATAAGCGGAACCTCATCCTTCCATACCGACTCCATAATCTCCCTAAGCGACCTAGCTGCCTCGACCGCCTCCTCCTCACGGACTTCATACACAAGTTCGTCGTGAACCTGAAGCAACATCTTTACAGATGTACCAGATTTCTCGATCCAGCTTTCAACTTCAAGCATTGCCATCTTTACGAGATCCGCCTGCGTACCTTGGATTGGCATATTCATCGCCATGCGCTCGCTCGCCGCAACGAGCTGTCCGATACCCGAGTTGATGTCCGGGAAGTAGCGGCGTCGGCCATAAAGTGTTTCGACGTACCCTTGGGTGTGCGCCGTTTCTTTCATTAATTCAATATATTCGACAATGCCTTTATGAATTGTAAAGTAACGATCAAGAAACGCCTTCGCCTCGGCCTGCGAAAGCCCGGTTGACCGAGCAAGATTTCGAACACCCATGCCGTACAGAATTCCGAAATTGACCGCCTTTGCCGCACGGCGCTCATCTTTTGTTACCTCCGCGAGTGACTTATCGAGAATTTGCGCCGCGGTCACAGCGTGAATATCCTCTCCACCACGAAAGGCATCGATAAATGACCGATCCTTCGCAATCGAGGCCACAAGTCGAAGCTCGAACTGCGAATAGTCCATGGAAATAAGGACGTAGCCGGGTGGAGCGACAAATGCTTTACGAATTTCCATCCCAAGTTCGGTACGAATCGGAATATTTTGGAGATTCGGGTCAGATGATGAGAGGCGACCCGTTGCTGCAACTGTTTGGTTGTAAGAGGTATGGATGCGACCATCGCCTGCGATAAGAAGCGGGAGCGTATCTGCGTAGGTCGATTTGAGTTTCGCAAGCTCGCGGTACTCACCGATAAGATCGATGATCGGGTGTGTTCCCTGGAGTTTTTCAAGTTCCGGAGCGGCGGTCGAAAATGTGGTCTTTGTTTTTTTAATTCCCTTGATTGGAAGGGCTAGATCAACAAACAATACCTCAGCGAGCTGGCTTGGAGAATTAATATTAAACTCTCTCTTCGCATTCGTATGAATTGCCTTGGTAAGTTCAAGTAGGCGGGTTTCAAAAAGCGAAGAAAGCGACCCAAGGTGGCCACGGTCAACAAGAATTCCTTGCGCCTCCATTTTAAATAGTACACGCATCAAAGGCATTTCGAGCGTTTGCGACAGTTTTGTCATGCCAGCCTCTTCAAGAAGAAACGCCTGCTTTTCGTAAAGCGACACGAGAACGGAAACACGTTCAAGCATTGTCGCGGGAAGTGAACCCTTCAAGGTCTCTCGAACAAGATTTTGAAGATCAAACTCACGTAAGTGCGATGCGAGTAGGTACCCGGCAATCATCACGTCGTGAATCGGAGCCGTGATTTCACCAATACGATGCATCGAACGCTTAAGATCATGACCAACGACAAGCTTTGCCGAGTTGAGAGCACCGAGAATGCGGTCAAGCGTCTCTCGATCGGGGTGTTCAAACCGTACAAAGCGCTTTCTATCGGAAAGAACGAGCCCGCCAATCTCGGCACCAAACAAATCCGCCGCCTTTTCTTCAATCTGAAGAATGAGCATCTCTCGATCAAGTGCATCAAGGGTCGTCTCCTCAAGATTTGTCTTTAGCGTAGGGGCGGGAGCGACTTCATCTTGATACTTTTGCACGAGTCGCTTAAATCCATACTCGGTAAAGAGCTGCAGGAGGGAAGCGCGATCAACCGGTTTAAGAAGAATCTCGTCAAACCCTAGAGGAAGTTTCATTGTCGTAACAACCGTAGCAAGCGTTCTCATTTGCTCGATCCGGTCCCCCTGATCCTCGAATTTCTTTGCAACGGAAGGCTTCACCTCGCCCCGCGCGATCGCCTCAAGAATCCCCTTAATCGACCCATGTGCAAGAAGAAGATCCGTCGCGGTCTTTTTCCCAACGCCCTTAAGTCCAGGGATATTATCCGAAGGATCCCCCATAAGTGTCTTAAGATCGATAAGTTGCGACGGGGCAAGTTGGTATCGCTGAGTCACGGCGGGAATATCATACTTTTTAGTTTCCGAGAGCCCCTTTACAAAAGCCGTCACAAAAATATGCTCGTCGACGAGTTGCATGCTGTCCATGTCACCCGTCAGAATCTCAACCTCGCAGTCCTTACTCGCAAATTGCTTTGCGTACGAACCAATAATATCATCCGCTTCAAACCCAGGAACCGAAACAGACGCAATCCCGTACTTCGCAAGCATCTCCTGAATCATCGGGATTTGATCGTAAAGCTCCTGCTCTTTCTCTTCACGATGCGCCTTGTAGTCTTCAAACACCTCGTCACGGAATGTTCCCCCCGGAAGATCCCAAGCAACAACAACCGCATCAGGCTTTTTTTCATCTAACATTTTCTCAACAATGTTTGCAAACCCATAAACTGCGTTTACAACAGTACCTTGCGGAGTCGAAAGGGGGGGAATTGCATGCCAAGCTCGATGAAGAAGGGCATTTCCATCAAGTAAAATCATGTGCTTTTTTTGTGCCATAGATACATCGAGTGTACAGAAAGAAAGGAACTCGCGCAAAAAAAATTAGGCGTCGAGCACAGGCTTTCATACCTGTACCCGACGCCCCGCGCGGGGAGTACCCCTTGCGGTAGACTGTCACCAGATCCAGCTCATCCGGATCGGCAACTCTCCCTCTACTGCTTCGAAGGCACGGGCAGGAGGGAGGAACGGTTGGCGCTACTTGGCGTTCACCATGTTGGCGGGCGCCTTGTGGGCGTCCCCGGCCATGTTGGCGGCGGCGGTGAGCTTCTGATAGAAGTCCCCGCCGACCTCGAAGACCTCCGAGATGTCGGCGATCTTCCCGATCATCGACACCGCACCGTCCTTGTCCCGGGAGACCGTGGCGTAGCCGTCCCCGTCCTTCGCCCTGACGGGGATGACGGCGGCCTCACCGGAGATGAAGTTGCCCTCGTAGTCGAGGTAGTGCGTCAACGTCGTGTTCGGATCGTAGACGCCGAACTTGGTGCCCGGGACGCCGGGGATGAGGCGCGAACCCGCCGCGAAGGTCACCTTCGGCTTGAACACGTCCTTGCCACCCACCAGATCGAGCATCTTCTTGAACGAGATGTCGTAGGACAGCCCGCCGTTCTGGTCGATGAGGCCGAACTTGCCGTCACGGTCGACCTCGAAGGAGCGGAAGGCATCGTTCACCGTGTACTTCCACGTGTCGCCGTCGCGCTCGAGGCGCACGAGCTTCGTGTCGAGCTTCGTGTCGATCGCCGCGGTGTCGAGGTTGATCATGCCGCTGTAGGTCTCGGTCAGCGCGTCACCCATGTCCGAAGCGACCTTGTCGTCGAACTTCAGACGGGCGTCGACGCCGGCGATGATCTTGTTCTCGTCGGCCACCGCACCGACGACGACCAGGTAGCCCTCGGGAAGGTCGGTCTGGATCCGGCGGTCCATCGAGATGCAGAACTGGCCGCTCGTCGTGTCGTAGAGGAAGAGGGTCGTGTTGGCGACGTCCACCTGCTTGTGGCCCTGCGGACCGATGTTGTTCAGAGCGAGGAGACGGAGGGACGAATTGCGCATGTGCGCTCCAATTGCCCGGGGAGGGGCATCTTCAACGGGCGGAACTGCCCGATTGATGTGTCTTGTTTCCAAGACAGCGAAGGGGAGTATGCCTTAAAAACAAACATCCGTCAAGGTTTTACCCTCAACGGATGTTTATCCTTAGCGAAATATTACGGTTGAAGAATTGATTCCGCCTCGCCGTTTACCGTTATTTCGACGGTATCAACGGTCTCAAATTGCTTGAGTGTTTCTTCGATTTGGGCCCGTAAAACAGAGACCTTACAAGAACCTCCGCTCCAGCCCTGTACGTAATAGGAACTGAAATCAACCTTCGCAACACCATCCTTAATCGTGATCGAGTTAATTCCCGTACCCTCCGGAATCTCGCTCGTCGCCCAGGCAGGCACTTTTCCACGAATGAGCTCCGTAAGTGCCAACTTCGCCGTCGCTACCGTCGCATGGACCGTTCGCTTCTCAAAATCGACCGCGGTACAGTCACCCGCTACGATTTGATCCGTATCGCCATAAAACACCTTCACACTCGTTTTTCCCGTTCCCTCAACTCGCAGTGGTCGTCGCACGATATCGACTCGTTCGCCGTCCTTCGCAGAAAACGCGAACACATCAAGATAAAATGACTCTTCCTCAAGGACCGGAAGGAAAATTTCCTCGCTAAATGGTCCGAACTGACCGATATCTGGAGCATCCGCCATGAAATATCCCTGCGCCAAGACCGTTTCATCAAGCGCCCGCACCTGCCAATTAACAACATTCTCAAACACGCGCGCTTCGCCCTCGACAAGGAGCGGGGAAGTCACAACACTATTACTTACAAGATTTGTCACGCGAACATTCTCCGCTTGCTCCTCAGCAACCGGCTCATTATCAATCGGCATTGGCGCTTCCGCACCATTATTCCATACAAGAAACCCAATGATCGCAACGAGCACAAGGGCGAGTAGGGCAAAGAGAATTCGAAGATAGTTCATAGTTTAGGTAAGGGCAATTGAAACCGGGCAATGATCGGAGCCGTAAACGTCTGCATGAATTTCCGCTGACGTTACTCGTTTCATAATGTACTCGCTTGCAAGGAAATAGTCAATTCTCCATCCAACATTACGCTCCCGAGCCTTATTAAAGTTACTCCACCAAGTGTAGGCCCCTTCTTTGTCAGGAAAGAAGTGACGATAGGTATCAACGAGCCCAGAGCGAAGAAGATTATCCATCCCTTCACGCTCCTCATCGGTAAACCCAGCGTTCCGCCGATTATCCTTTGGACGCGCGAGGTCGATTTCTTTATGTGCAACGTTTAGATCTCCACAAACGATTACCGGTTTTTTTGCATTGAGATCCTTTAGATGCGCGAGAAAGGCTGGATCCCAAGCCTTGTGGCGGTAGTTGAGACGCTCAAGCTCTGTACCCTTTGAGTTTGGCGTATAAACCGTCACAAGATAGAAATCCGTAAATTCGGCGGTGATAACTCGACCTTCTTTTAAGGCATTTCCAAATTTATCCGTTAGCTTTTCAGAATCCGCGCCAGGTAAATCATAGATGATCGAAATCGGCTTCACTTTTGTAAAAATCGCCGTACCCGCGTAGCCCTTCTTATCCGCCGAATTCCAAATTTCTTCGTAGTCTGGAAGATCGATCTCGGCCTGCCCGCGCTCCGCCTTTGTTTCTTGAAGGCAAAGAATATCGGGGGCATGCGTTTTCATAAATGTCTGAAAATCACCCTTTCTTAAGGCGGCACGAATTCCGTTGACATTCCAGGAATATAGTTTCATAGTATGAATGAAGTTTCGCACGATTGCCCCTATTTGAAAAGCGACGTACGCTTAGATCACGGAGGGATAAATGACAACGAATTACCATTTTACCCTTGAGGCCTACTCTTGGTCGGAAGAGCTTATCGCCCTCATCCTTGATCCACCAAAAACGCAGGTTGCGAATGAACTGGTATGCGAGGAGCGATTTGTCGAACTTGCGAAGACGTGCCTCTCGGACCGCACGATTAATCCATCGTACGTCGCGAGAATCGCTTGCGAAACACAGTACTTCTTCTACCAAGCGTTCCATGATCGGCGACTTGGGCGCCGAATACACTTACCGGTCGCGGTCGTTCTCGAGCACGTCGTAATCGAGGTCGTCCTTCGTACCGCAAGAACCGACCGACTCGAGGAGCTTGAGCGACTTTTGTTCGCGGTTCGCAAGGGCAAGGACTTTCCCGACCGCATCGTTCCACAGGCTGTACGGCTTATCCACGTCGCAATAGAGCGCGTGAAGTCCGCCTCAAACCCTACCCCCGCCTCCTCGTAGGCGGGCTTCTTATTATAAATGAAAAACCTCCGGGAAAACCGGAGATTTTTTCATGGGGCGGCTAACGGGAATCGAACCCGTACTAGAGGTACCACAAACCCCTGTGATAACCATTTCACCATAGCCGCCATCGTGGTGCGCCAGATAGGAATCGAACCTATGGCCAAGGGGTTAGAACTCCCTTGCTCTATCCACTGAGCTACTGGCGCATATGTACGTTCGCAACGGCGCAGGTACTATAGCGCGTTTTACGGGAAAAATCAAGTCCGTGGCTTCCCGTGGAATTCTTCGTGGACTTCGCGGAGATGTTTATCGGTTACGTGCGTGTAGACTTGGGTAGTTGTAATTGATTCATGGCCAAGAAGAGCTTGAACGGCACGGATATCCGCTCCATTACGCAAAAGGTCCGTTGCAAAGGTATGACGAAGGACGTGTGGGGTAATCTTTTTTGTAATCCCAGCCTCGCGGGCATATTTATCAATGATCCGCTGAATTGATCGAGGGGAAATCGGAAGGGGCTCTCGAGCTTCTTTTGCCCTATCATGCCCAATAAATAGGTAGGGAGAGGTATCTTTTCGCATCGAAAGATAATCCTTGAGCGCCTCGCGGGCATAGGGGGAAAGGAACACAATTCGATACTTCGAGCCCTTTCCCGATACAGTAAACTCCTTTAACCGAAGGTTTACTTGCTCGATATAGAGATTCGCGAGCTCGGAAACGCGTAGCCCCGTACAGAAGAGCATCTCGATAATGGCCGAATCGCGTTTTCGAATAATCCCGAGCTTTTTCTTAGGAGCCTCGCGGAGTCTTGTAAGCTCTTCGATTGTCAGGAATTCAATGTGCCGAGCGTCGTGCTTTGCGAGTTCAATCTTCTCTGGCGAAAGCGTATCAATATCGCGCTTTGCGAGATACTTAAGAAAGCTTCGAAGAGCGATAAGGTGGTAGTTTTGCGTCGTTTTTTTGAGACTTGCCTCGTCTCGCCCTTCAAAATCACGATTGAGGTGGAGACGATAATTTCGAATCATCTCAAGGTCAACTTGCCGAGGATCGGAAATCTTCGCCCATTCGCTAAACCGTTCAAGATAAAATTTATAGTTGCGGATTGTTCGACTTGAACGCCCCTTCTCGATCTCAAGATATTCGAGAAACTCCTGAATTTTTTGCTCCATCTGCGACTTTTGTGTCATAGCCTTCGTATTATACGACACATCGCGGAATTCCTCTAACTATTGACGAAAATCAGAAAAATGGTACGATTCTTTCGCTTTCAGGAGGATGCCATGGAGTTTCCAAGCGACCAGGATCGAGAGAAGAACTTTCGATCCGTGCAGAGCGTTCCGCCAGACGAGGCACGAACCGTGCCCAAGCCCAAGGACCCACGAGCCGAACGGCTCATTCTCGCCATGATGGCCGACCCCGAGGTCGCGATCATGGAGCTCGACGGCACGGAGCCCCCTGGGTTCTAGCCGCCAACCGTGCTCGACCGCCAGCAATGGATGGTCGAGCCCCTGCCCTTACTCGCGATCAAATCGCGCGTAGAGGCTCGGATTGACGGGGACACAAAAATCCCCTATAGTCCGCATATAACTTAGCCGTCCTCTTGGAAACCCTTTGAGCGAGGATCTCTCGGAGGCACGGATGAACAAATCAACCTATGCTCAGCAAATTGCAAAAGCAAAAGCTCATCGAGAAATACAAGACACACGAAAAGGACACGGGTTCGCCACAAGTCCAGATCGCGATCTTGACCGCGGAAGTGAAAGACCTCACAAAACACTTGCGCATGCACAAGAAGGACTTCTCTTCACGACGAGGACTCTTGAAGAAAGTCGTCGAGCGACGCCGACTCCTTAAGTACCTTGAACGCGAAGACCAAAAGGCGTACGATGTACTTGTCGAGGATCTCGGACTTCGAGTTGCAAAAACTGTTTAATAATGAAGCCCGCCTAGCGCGGGTTTCTCTATTTTTAAAAAATCTATGCTTATAGCTACAGATAGACGCGTTGGCGTTTTTATCGATGTACAGAACATGTACTACAGTGCCCGAAATATTTTTAACCGAAAAGTGAATTTTCCGAATATTGTAAAAGACGTTGTTGGGCCCGGAAAACTCATCCGTGCCATCGCCTACACGGTTGCAACGCCGGATGGGGCAGAAACTCCATTCTTTGACGCCCTTCGTAAAAATGGAATCGAGGTCATGGCAAAAGATCTCCAAGAGTTTGAAGGGGGAAACAAAAAAGGAGACTGGGATGTTGGACTTACGATCGACGTTGTGCGAATGATCGACATGCTCGACGTTGTCGTCGTCGTGTCAGGTGATGGTGACTTTATTCCGCTTGCGGACTATGTACGAGGCCGAGGGCGCATTTTCCACACGGCATCGTTTAGAGAGTCTACCTCGAGTGCCCTCATCGAAAGCGTCGATGTCTACACAAACCTTTCGGCGGACAAGAAGCGATTCCTTCTTCCAGAGCGCGGAGACGAGCGAGAGGAGGGGGATAAGCCAGCAAGAACCCCAAGACGAAAATCCACCCCAAAGCAAGAGAAGGTAGAAACGGGGTACAGTGGAGATGATGCAATGTTTCTTGAAGAACACAGCGACGCGGAACCGATGGAAAAGATGGAAGAAGGGCGTTCGAAACGATTAAGCTTTTAGTACATATGGAAAAACAACGATTTACAACAAAGGTAGGGGAGAAGGAACTGATCATTGAGGTCGGCGCATTTGCGCAATCCGCAAACGCATCCGTTCTTGTGCAGATGGGTGAAACGGTCGTTCTTGCGACGGCGGTTATGAGTTCGGAAACCCGCGACATGGATTTCTTCCCGCTCATGGTTGAGTACGAAGAGAAGCTTTACGCGGCGGGACGAATTAAGGGGTCACGCTTTATCAAGCGCGAGGGTCGACCAACCGACGAGGCGGTTCTTGTTGCGCGCTTTATTGACCGCGCAATCCGCCCACTCTTTAACGGAAGTATTAAGAACGAGGTGCAAGTTATTGTTTCCGTTCTTGCCTTCGACGAAGAACACGATCCAGACATCCTCGGGCTTATCGGAGCTTCAGCCGCACTCCATATCAGCGACATTCCATGGAATGGACCGATTGGAGCTGTGCGCATGTCAAAGATTTCGGATAACTGGGTCATTAACCCAACCTACTCAGAGCGTCTTACCACAAAATTTGATCTTGACCTTGCCGGTACACCGGAAAAAATCGTGATGATTGAAATGGAAGGGGACGAAGCAAAGGAAGACGAACTTCTCGAAGCGTTCAAGCTTGGAGGCGCGTCGCTTAAGCCGGTAATCGAACTTATCGAGACCGTTCGTGCACAAGTCGGAAAGCCAAAGAAAGATTTGCTCTCGCCAAAAAACGAGACAGAGAAGACGAAGCGTGAAGAAAAGGAAGCGCTTATCGCCGAGGCTCGAACGTTCCTACGCGAGCGAATGGCGGACCTCTTCTTCTCGGCGCCTATCACAAAGAAGTCCGTACGCAATGAGAAGAAAGATCAACTTAAAGCCGAAACGATTGCACACTTTACGGAAAAGGGATGGACTCCTGACCAAATTAAGGTTGCGACAGGACTTATTTACGACTTCGTTCAAGAGGAAGCCTCGCGATACATTATCGAGAAGGGGCAACGGATCGACGGTCGCGGAATTGAAGAGATTCGACCACTAACGATTGACGTTGGACTTCTTCCGCGTGTTCACGGATCGGGTCATTTCAACCGCGGAGGAACACAGGTCCTCTCGATCTGTACGCTTGGAGCTCCGGGCGATCAACAAACGCTCGACGGAATGGAGCTCGTTGGGGAGAAGCGCTACATGCACCACTACAATTTCCCTCCGTTCTCGGTAGGAGAGGCGAAACCACTTCGAGGAGCGTCTCGCCGTGATATTGGACACGGAGCGCTCGCCGAAAAGGCTGTACGCCGAATGCTTCCAGAAAAGGAAACCTTCCCGTACACGATTCGTGTCGTTTCCGAAGTCCTCGACTCAAACGGTTCATCGTCGATGGCTTCGACCTGCGCCTCAACGCTCGCGCTTATGGACGCCGGCGTTCCGCTTCGTAAACCGGTAGCGGGTATCGCGATGGGACTCGCTTCAAACGGAAGCGCCTACCGCGTTATCACCGATCTTCAAGACGTGGAAGACGGCCAGGGAGGAATGGACTTTAAGATTACAGGAACAAAGGACGGCGTAACGGCAATCCAAATGGACACAAAGACCGAAGGGTTAACAATGGAAATCATTGCGCAAACCCTTACGCAAGCGCACACTGCGCGTCTTTCAATCCTAGACGCAATGGCAAAGGTGATCGCCGAACCGCGAGCGGAACTCTCGCCAAACGCTCCACGTATCACAAGCCTCACGATTAATCCGGAAAAGATCCGAGAAGTGATCGGACCGGGAGGAAAGATGATCAACGAGATCATTGAAAAAACCGGTGTTGTTTCGATCGATATCGAACAATCAGGACTCGTTATGATCACCGCGAAAAACGGAGAGTCGGCGAAAAAGGCCTTCGATTGGATCCACAACATGACACGGGAGATCGAGGCGGGAGAGCTGTTCGAAGGAACGGTAACACGCCTTATGGACTTCGGAGCATTCGTTGAATGTCTTCCTGGAAAAGAAGGTCTCGTTCATATTTCCGAGCTCGCCCCTTGGCGAGTCGCGAAGGTCGATGATATCGTACAGGTCGGAGACAAAGTCAAGGTAAAAGTCATTGAAATCGACGACATGGGTCGAACCAACCTGTCGATGAAGCAGGCGGAAGGTAATGTCTATACGGAAGAAATGAAGGCAAAAGCCGCAACCGGAGCACCGGCCGGGCGTCCGCAAGGAGGCCGACCACAGCGTCCACAGGGAGGCCAAGGACCGCGCGGACCTCGACGACCGTTCTCTAGATAACATGGACAATCTCTCAATTTCACTCACAGAACGCAGGGCCCGCCATACTGAATGGCGGGTTTTCGCGATTCTTGCCGTATCAGGTCTGCTGTTTTTACTTGTGCTTTTGGTGCACGTTGCGACATCTGAATCTTTACGCGTTGTGAATGCGGTCTCAAATCAAGAAATCGATACGGTTGCATTCAAAAATACGCTCAGGGCCAAGAACTTAAGCGAACAAAACGCCGTCACCCTTCAAGGCATGCCGTATTCGCTCGCAGATCTTGCACAAACCAATTCGAAGGGAGTCGCATTTCATTATTCAAACGCGGGGCTAGTCGGGTTCACGGTCGACCGAAGTGACGAAGCGTTCCTCGCCAAGGCCACGAATACCGGACTCTTTGTTCAAAGAGCGGGCCGCATTGTTACAATTTCGACAGTCGAGCTCGCCGTACATCCAAAACCTCGACGAGTCCTATTCATTCGTACACTTTTTGCGGACGGACTCTATAAACATAGCGACAACCTTAGCGCTGTTCGCGTTCAAAACCATGCGATCACTATTCGACACGGTCACGATCCATTTATTAAAAGCTCCGTGCATCTTCCGGCAAACGCAGAAATCACTTCCGTATCAAATAGTGCGACTTCCGAGTTGATTTACGGAATGGGTCCATACAGACTGATTCAAGGCACAATTCATAACGAACCGTTTTTCCATCTTACGACCAGCTCAAGTCTTGATACGCAAACATTGATTCAATTTGGAACGGAACTTCTCGCAAGACAATCTTTGTCTACACAGGCGTGGACAAGCGTAGATCTCTATAAACGAACGAGAATTGAGGGGACTGCTCCAATTCCAGAGATTTCAAGTGATGGTGACATTACGATCGTGAGCTTCACCGGCACCAATATCAATCTCTACATTGTTAAAACGCAGGAAATTTCAACAATTACAACAATCATACCAACGGCCGAGCTCGTATCACGACAAATCGAGAATGATTGCCTGCGCCACGCGCACAGCTTTATTACCGTAGACGCTAAAACCATTGCCGAATCGAATCGAGCGCTACGTATCTGCTTCTAACAGGAACTGTGGATAACTTGTGGGATATGCATAAGTTATCCACAGCTTTGTGGAAACCACCGCACAAAACTTTTCCACAATCTCAAAAAAGCCTTTAAATTTGAGCTATTTCGATGTTGACTATTTGTGTTCAAGGTTTATACTAATAGTAGTTCTTTCAACAATTCCCGTTTGCTGGTCATCTACCAGCAATGACACGGGGGAGGTTCCCCGAATCCCACACCTGAAAGTCAGCTGCTTTCGGGACAATCGTTCGGGGCACATCCCACTACTGTACTGTGATGCTATGCACTGGGGGTGCACACATCAGGTTTGCGCGCACAAGGCCCGTAGACCACCTCATGGTAGAGTAGGATGTCAGTTTTTACATGGTAAGCGCGCCGACTGGCCACTGAGTTGTTACGATCAAGAAATTGGTCATAAAAACCCAGTGTCCACGACCGGTGTCAACCATGTCGTGGGCGCTACCGCTATGGCCATTAATTCTATCGCCAATAGCAACCGCGCCCTTTTTCTTTTTCCCGATTTTCTTGCCACATGGAGGCGTCTAGGCTATGCTGACCCATATCTAAACCTGCTCTATGGCAAAAACAAAAGCTCACAATCAGGCGTTTATTGAAGAAATGCGGGGCGTCTTACAGAAGGAAAAGGAAAAGCTCGCAGCGGCCCTAAGCCGACTTTCAAAGAAAAACACGTCCACGAATTCCTACGAAACACATTTTCCAGACTACGGGGATGACGAAGACGAAAACGCGATCGAAATCGCCGACTACACAAACAACCTCCAAGTTCAGCAAGAACTTGAAAAGGCTGTTCGCGATGTTGATACGGCCCTCGAACGCATCGAAAAGGGCACCTACGGTATCTGCAAATATACAGGCGAGCTCATTAGCGAAGACCGTCTACGCGCACGCCCTACCTCCACCTCATCTGTCGCAAGTAAAAAAACTCTCACTCAAGAACTCTAAAAGCACACGACAAGCAATCCTTTTTGCGCTTGTCGGTGTTTTTTTGTTGATTGCGGACATTGTTCTCAAACAATACGCCCTGACAGCGCTCCCGGAAATCACAGGTCCTACAGCGCCAATTTTTGACTTTGCACTTTTTAAAAATCCGGGCGTCGCTTTCAGCGCGCCAATCCCACTCGAGATCGTCACGATCGTAACGGGAATCGCGACCCTCGCCCTTCTTCGCACCATTTGGCGCGAATATCGCGATCGACCGCTTATCGCCGTTGGAGCACTCTTCATGCTCCTTGGAGCAACAAGCAATCTCGTCGACCGCCTCATCCACGGGTTTACCATTGATTATCTCGTCGTTTTCTCTCGAAGCGTTATCAATTTCTCAGATATCCTCATCGTCCTTGGACTTTTTATCCTCTTGCGATACTATCAACCCATCCCCTCAACTAACTAAGCTCCCCGCTTACTAGGTATGGGTTCTTTTTTTATTCCGTCCTGCACCGTTGTTGGAATTGAAGCAATTCCGATCCGCGTTGAAGTGGACCGCGCACGTGGAATTCCAAAATGCATTATCGTCGGACTTCCGGATCCCGCAATCGTTGAGTCGCGCGAGCGCGTACGTTCGGCGCTTGTTAATTCCGGTTTTTCGTTTCCGCGCTCCCGGGTCACGATTAATCTCGCGCCCGCATCAATGCGTAAGAGCGGTCCATCGTTTGACCTTCCAATTGCGATCGCCCTCCTTTGCGCGACAGGGGTTCTTAATGAAACGCAGGTTGCCCCGTACCTCTTTTACGGAGAACTTGGGCTTAGTGGAGCGCTCGCATACACCCAGGGCGCCCTCCCTGTCGCGCTACTTGCGAAGAAGGAGCGCTACAAGGGAGTCGTCCTCCCAAAAGACTCGGCGCAAGAGGCGGGAGCGATTACAACGACACCCCTCTATGGCTACGAAACGCTTCGGTCTCTTGTTGACGCGCTTAGCTCGGGCGGACTTGCACAAAGCCCTTCGATACAGCAAAAGCGGGAAGACCCTGTTGGGGTTGATTTTAAAGACATTCAAGGTCACGGGTTTGCGAAGCGAGCAATCGAGATTGCCGTTAGCGGTGGCCACAACCTCCTTCTTTCCGGGCCTCCTGGGTCAGGTAAAACACTCCTTGCGCGAGCGAGTCAAAGCATCCTTCCACCACCGTCACTCTCCGAATCACTCGAAATCACCACGATTCACAGCGCCATCGAGCCCTCAAAGGGACTTATTGTACGTCGTCCATTTCGCGCGCCACACCACAGCGCCTCGCTCCCAGCAATTCTTGGCGGAGGCACAACGCCAAGACCCGGGGAGATTTCACTTGCTCACCGAGGCGTCTTATTCCTCGACGAGTTCCCCGAATTCTCCCGCGAGGTAATCGAGGGCCTGCGACAACCACTCGAGGAGCGCGCCGTGAGCGTTTCGCGTGCCAACCAAACGGCCCGCTTTCCAGCGGACGTGATGCTGTTTGCCACAATGAATCCCTGTCCTTGCGGATACTATGGCGATCGCGAGACGGCCTGCACATGCATACCAAGTCGGCGAGGAGCCTACCAATCGAAGCTCTCTGGACCAATCCTTGATCGATTCGATCTCGCACTCGAAGTCCCTAAAATCTCCCACAAAGATCTTTTAAAAAGCGAGACGAGCGAACCTTCCGCCGATATCCGCGGGCGCGTCGTCCTCGCGAGAGAGCGACAACGCAGCCGCTACAAAAAATTCGGCATTACAACGAATGCCGAACTTTCTTCCTCCCTAATCCACCGCTTAAAGCTCCTCCCAAAAACCCTCGAGGAAACTCATATCACACTCTCGCAACGCCTTCGTCTTTCAAGTCGAGGGTCAATTCGGGCAATCAAGGTCGCCCGCACAATCGCCGACCTCGCCGGAGAAGACACGATAACGCGAGCGCACCTGCTTGAAGCCCTGCA
This sequence comes from uncultured Gammaproteobacteria bacterium, assembly GCA_964401485.1. GTDB lineage: Bacteria > Patescibacteriota > Patescibacteriia > UBA9934 > UBA9934 > CAYFMS01. Next base: position 18,058 of record CAYNYL010000005.1, on the reverse strand, counting down.
ATACCGCCCAAGAAGCACCCCACACCCTATCTTACGTATGAAAGCGGGTTCATGAACTTACCGTTCACCATGACCTCAAAGTGAAGGTGGGTACCGGTTGATCGCCCCGTTGTTCCACAAAGTCCAACCGCCTCACCCTTTGAAACCTGTTGTCCCGCAACAACGTATCGTTTTGCATGGTGCGCATAACGAGTTACAAGACCATTTCCGTGATCGATTTCAACCGTCTCTCCGTAGCCATTACGCCAACCGGAGTACTTTACAATTCCGTCTGCGGCCGCGTAGTTATTGTTTGTAAAGCCACAGTCAATATCGATTCCCGTATGGTTCCAACCGAACCGTTGCGTGATAATCGTAAGGTCAGTAGGCCAGGTCATTGTTCCAGAACCAGTCACCTTTGGCTCAACCGGGGAAGGAACGACAACGGAGGAACCCGAAGACGGTCTTGTCGTCGTAACTACCGTAACAATCGGCTTACCTCCGGGAATAACGAGCGTGTCACCAACAGTGAGCGCGGTCGTGTCACCAAGTCCATTAAAACTAAGGATTTGGTCCGTCGTACCGCCGTAATTCTTTGCGATCTTAGAGAGCGTGTCTCCGTTTTTAACGGTATACGTAATTCCATCAACCGGAAGAATTGTAAGCGTCGCCCCGACGCGAAGGACACAGTTTGACTTAAGATTATTCGCCCAAATCAAAGTGTTCACATTCAAATTGAATTTTTCAGCAATCGCTCCACACGTATCTCCCGATTCAACGACATACGTCTCAATTTTGGTACGAGGAGCACTCGAATCATCGGTATCGACACTTGGAACCGCAACCACAGGACTTCCACCAGCGATAGACGTTTGCTCCTTTGGAACAAACACCGCTCCCGCGACCGTATCAAAAGAAGAGAACGCGTAATCTTGGCGATAACGAACCGTGTTACGATCAAGAAGTTCGACTTCCGTAAGCGCACGTTCTTCAATAATCTCCGCCTTTTCCTCAGCAACAAGACGGTACATTAAGCTTCGCTCCCCGAACGCCTCCGCCTTTACATCACTCGCGCCAACATTCATTAAAATAATGGCCCCGACAAGGGAAGTAACGATCACGTGAATCACGTACCGATGGGTCAAAAAGACCATGATTTTGTTCTTTGCCGGTCTTGCAACCCTCTGGAGAGAGCGCCTAACCCCTAAGAAGACCCGGTAAACAGGGACAAGAAGGGAGACACCAAGGCCAAACACAAACGAAACGGGCCAAAGAAAAAATCGCGCAATTCGAGAAGCTCCCGGCTTAAGTACAAGCGACAACCGTAGAAGTCGAAGGAGAATCGAAATGGCGATGTATTTGATTTTTTGGATAATAGCGCGCGGTAGAACCGCTTTGTCAGTATACAAGACGGAGTAAAAACGTCAAGCTAAAAACAACACTTTTTCTCTATTGTTAGCCATTTTATATAAGCAAAAACAGGCACTTTTGCGATTGACAAGCAAGGAAAATCAAAGTACACTCGGTGCTATCTATGTCATATACCATTGAGAAAGAGAAGAATACCGCGAAGATCACCTTAACGATTGATACGGAGCGAATCGAGGAAGGAATGAAGCGCGCAGCGTCCCGAATGAGCGAGCAAAGCGCAATCCCTGGTTTCCGCCCAGGAAAGGCCACCTACGAAACAGTGAAGCAACGCGTCGGCGAAATGGCGCTTCTTGAGGCTTGCGCCGAAGAGCTTATTCGCGCCGAATTCGTTGAAGCTATGCTTAAGGAGGATCTTGAGACGGTTGGGCAACCCCACTTTCACACCGACGTACTCGCTCCAGGTAACCCGATTGTCGTGACTGCAGAAGTTGCGCTTTATCCTCACGTGATCAAGCTTGCAAACTACAAGGAGATTACCGTTGCGAAGGAGGATCCAACCGCAACACCAGAACTCATTGAAAACGCAAAGCGTGACCTACGCATGATGCGAACTAAGGAGGTCCGAAAAGAAAAGGGAAGTGCACTCGAAAAAGGAGACAAGACGGTCGTCAATCTCGTCATGAAACAAAATGGAGTTGTACTCGAGGGCGGAGAAGGTCGAAATCACGGAATTTACACCGGGGAAGCCCACTACATTCCAGGCCTCGTCGAGAAACTTCTCGGAGCAAAAGAAGAGGAGGTGCGCTCGTTCACCCTTCCGTTTCCTGAATCGCACTACCAAAAGCACCTCGCAGGAAAAGATGTCGATTTCGACGTGACAGTAAACGAGATCTACAAGCTCGAAGCCCCGGAGATTGACGATGCGTTCGCAAAGACACTCGGTCTCAACACCGCAAAGGAACTTGAGGAAAAGATTGCGGAAAACATTACCGCTGAGCGAACTCACGACGAATCCCTCCGACAAGACAAGGCTATTCTCGATGCCATTTCTGCAAAATCAACCTTTGAAGAAATCCCGGAGCTTCTTGTCAATCAAGAATTGAATAAGATGGTCATGGAGCTCGAGCACACAATCAAGGACCGAGGAATGGAGCTCGACGAATACCTCAAGTCGATCGGGAAATCGATCGCCGAACTCAAACTCGAGTTCACAAAGGGAGCGCTTGAGCGCATCAAAGCCTCGCTTGTTCTCAAGTCAATCATCGAAGCGGAGAAAATCACCGTTAGCGAAGAAACGCTTGATAAGGAGCTCGACCGCATTGCTGAAAATTACAAAGATAATGCCGAGGCCAAGAAGCAGATTTATTCCCCAGAGTATCGCGCATACATTGAGATGCAACTGAAGAATAAGGCGGCTCTTGAGCACCTTAAGAGCGTCATGATCAAGTAATCTGATCATCACCATCCACGCAAAACCAAAAAGCAACCGCACCCGCCTTCTTTCAATCGAAGAATCGGGTGCGTTTGTTATTGCGCTCCGCGCCCCTGCCGAGCGGGGGCTTGCAAATAAAGAGCTTGTTCAATTCCTGTCAAAAGCCCTCGGGATTCCAAAAACATCGATTCGCTTTCTCTTTGGCGCGAGCGGTAAAACAAAGCACCTAAGCCTACCCGATGAAACAGATCTTTCACCGTTACGGGTGATCGATCCTTGACTTAGCGAACGGGTGGCAACGAAGAATACGTTTTCCGCCTCGAAAAATTCCAGAAATAATTCCGTACTTCAAAATAGCTTGCGCTGTATACTCCGAACAGCTCGGGTAGTAGCGACAGGCGCCGTAAGGATAGAGGACGGAAACAAGACCGTGGTCCGGAGAAAGTGTGAGTTGATACAAACGAATCGGTAGTACAGCAACGCTTCGAAGAGAGATCATAAGAGCTTTGCGCGGTTCAAGATTTGCTCGATTCGCGTGCGCTTTTCGGCAAACGTAAGTTCAAGCGAGGGACGCGAGACAAGAACAAGCACGTCAACCCCCGGTTTCGGGTTAACAATCAGTTCTCGCACAAGTTCTCGATACTGACGTCGCAGGCGATTGCGCTCAACCGCGCGCTTACTCACCTTGACCCCAACAATAAACGCGATGCGCATAGGCTCGGCGTCTCCGCGACGATACACTTTAACACCAACCGCGGAATCGTAAATACTTTGGCCTTTTTTATAGGCACGCTCAATATCGGTTGTTTTACGAAGTCGGTGATTTGCGATTTTCATACCGCTAGAATAACAGAAAAAGAAGGGGTTGTCCCTTCTTTTATCGTGGCCGAGCCGACACGGTAAGACGCTTTCGTCCTTTCGCCCGTCGTCTCTTTAGGACAACGCGTCCTGTCGCTGATTTCATCCGCTTTCGGAATCCATGGACTTTCGCGCGTCGTCGCTTTTTCGGCTGATAAGTGCGCTTTGGCATAAAATGTAGACTGACTATAGCATCAGGGGCCTTTTTCGTCAACAAACCCCCGCTTGTCCACAGTTTAGTCGACTTATCCACAAAGTTATCCTCAAAATCCACACAAATGGCCGGCTTGTGAGCTGTGGATATGTGGTATATGATGACCCCGTCGTCACTAATTTGGAGGGGATTCCCTACTCATGCTTATGAACACCCACGAACTGTGGCAAGCCGCCCTTGGCGAGCTTGAACTCAAACTCAGTAAGGCCCAATTCACTACTTGGTTTAGAAACACGTTCATCGCGAATGTGACCGATCAGGGATTTACCATCGCTGTTCCAAACACGTTCACGAAAACCTGGCTTGAGAAGAAATATCATCGTGACATTTTACAAACACTCCAATCGATCACGGAGCAAACCATTCGAAATCTCGAATACCGAATCGAAACACGCCCTCGCGAGCCCGAGCCGGTCATTTTTGAAAAGCAACAGCCAGCGGAAAAGCACATCTACCTCGATATCCGCCCACAACACACGGAAGAAGCACCACAAGATCTCGGATTTACCAGCGAAAGCTTCGCGGGAGCCGAAACAACGGGCTTTGATAAGGCGGGCGGTCTCAACCGTCACTACGTTTTCGATAACTACGTTGTCGGAAAGCAAAACGAGCTCGCGCACGCCGCCTCACAAGCAGTAGCAGCTCAACCAGGAGGTACCTATAACCCACTCTTTATTTACGGGGGCGTCGGACTTGGTAAAACCCACCTTCTACACGCGGTTGGAAACGAGATCCTTCGTCGAAAACCAGGAAGTCGCGCCCTCTATGTAACATGTGAAACGTTTACAAATGACTTCATCCAAGCGGTACGCGGAGGAAAAGCCAAAGAATTCAAGGATCGCTACCGCAATGTCGACGTTCTTTTAATTGACGACATCCAGTTCATTACAGGAAAAGAGGGGACCCAAGAAGAGTTCTTCCACACGTTCAATGCCCTCCATCAAGAGAACAAACAAATCGTCATTTGCTCTGATCGCGCACCAAAAGTGATCGCCGGTCTTGAAAAACGTCTTCTTTCTCGTCTCGAGTGGGGAATGCTTGTTGATATTGGAGCCCCTGACCTCGAAACACGTATTGCCATCCTCCACGCCAAGTGCCTCAATCGCGGCGTAAACCTTGAACGCGAGGTGCTCCACTATATTTGCGAGAACATTCAATCCAATGTCCGAGAGCTCGAGGGCGCCTTAAATAAAATCATTGCCTGGCACCAATTCAAAAACATCAAGGCCACGATTGACTCGATCAAACCCCTAATCGCGAGCTACGGTTCGGATTCAATGAAAAAGACGATTTCTCCAAAGCAAATCATCATCACCGTTTCCGACTATTTCGATATCGACATGGACCATGTTCTTGGAAAGAGCCGAGAAAAGCGCCTCGCTTTCCCGCGACAAATCATCATGTACCTTCTACGAGAAGAAATGAAGAGCTCGTACCCATCAATTGGACAAGAGCTCGGGGGACGAGACCACACGACCGCAATGCACGCCTACTCAAAGATTAAAGAGATGGTTGCAGAAAGCGAAACCCTCAAGCGAGACATCGAGCTCATCAAGCAAAAGCTCTACGCAAACTAGGGGGATAACCCTGGGGGCAAATAAGGGGACAAAGAGGGCGAAACAAGGAGGCGACAAACCCCTCGAAACTTCTCCCCAGTCCATACCAGGACAAACCACACCACAAACCCACAGGGCACACCCCAAAAACACCAGGTCCCACAAGCCTCGTTCGCGTTATCCCCTCCGCCCACACCCCTTACTGTTATTACTGTCTTATATATAAAATATTTAAAATAAAGAACTGTGAAAGCATCCTGTACACAAGAGAACTTACAAAGGGGGTTAGCAATCGTTTCACGTGCAAGTACGAAGAACGTCAATCTTCCAATTCTCAATAATGTTTATATAGAAGCGGACGCCTCAGGGATTCAGCTCGTAACGACAAACCTTGAACTTGCCATCTCCTGTTCGATTCGAGGAAAGGTGGATCAGCAGGGTAGCTATACCGTTCCCTCCAAGCTCTTCTTTGACGTCGTGTCACTTCTTCCAAATGATCGAGTGGATCTCGATCTTTACGATGACACACTCTTTGTTGCTTCAAAGAAGGCGAAAACGAAAATTAAAGGGATTCCTTCGGCGGATTATCCGCTTGTGCCTCCGGTCGAGGGAGGGGTAGCGTTTGGACTCTCGATTACGGCGCTCAAGGAGGCCCTCTCGCAGGTGATCTTCGCTTCCGCGACGAATGAGTCGCGTCCGGAGCTTGCGGGTGTTTACATTGCGTTTAATCATCTTGAGGAGGGTGAAGGGTCGGTGGTCTTTGCGGCAACCGACAGCTACCGCTTAAGTGAGGTCGTCTCTCGGGTATCGTCTGGGCCAAAGGAAGCGATCTCGGTTATTGCGCCAAGCCGTACGCTTGCGGAAGTTCTGCGCATTCTTTCCATGTATCAAGACGAGCCGGATGCTCCACCAACCGTTGACCTTCATCTTGGCGAGGGGCAGATGGTCTTTTCCTATGCAAATATCAGGGTAACGAGCCGAACGATCGAGGGGCAATACCCTAACTATCGCCAAATTCTCCCTAAGGAGAAAAAGACGGAAATTCTTCTCTCAAAGAAGGAGTTTGTGCAGGCAATTAAGACCTCAAGTCTCTTTTCACGAAATGGGCTTAACGATGTTGCGATAAAAGTTCGCGAAACGCTCGATGGAATTGATCTCGTTGGTGCGGATGCGAGTCGAGGAGAGAATACGATTGGAGTTGATGGACCGGTTGATGGGGAGGCGAAGATGATTGTCCTTAACTATCGGTACCTTCTTGATGGAGTGAATGCAATTGAGTCGGAAGAGCTCGTACTCGGGGTTCTCGATAAGGACCGGCCGTGCACCCTTGTTCCACGGGTGATGCCAGAGGATCGGCGACAAATTTACTTGATCATGCCTATTCGGCAATAATGGCTAGGGAATGAAGGTGGGGCCCACCTTTTTAATTGGGAAGAGTGTGCCAAGTTGCGAGAAATTCAGCACGTTCCATTGTTGCGAGTGCATCGGACTCGATAACGATGAGCTGCGCTTGGTGATCGATGGTTGTAAGGAGGGAGACGGTGTTTTTCCAAATCCATTTTTCCACGCCGTCACTCCAGGCCTTCCTCAGGAATCGATACTCTGCGTTCGGCTGGTTCATGCTTTTTGCGTATGCGCGTGACGCATCTGTGTCAGGGGCAATGATTTTATCGTGAATACCGATCTTATTTTTGAAATCGATGAATTTTTTCAGGTAGACTTCATCGGTTTTGATCCAAACACGGTTTGTTGCGAGGACAAGCAGCTCATCTTCGGGTGTGGCCTCCTTGATAAACCTTCGGTACCACTCTCGCATACTGAGGGTGTTGCTGTAAATTTGAACGGTGGCTTTTGGACTTTGTTCGGGGGTGAGCCGCTTGAGTTCTGGTAAAATATTAATGATTGCTTTACTCGCCTCTTCTGCGAAATCTCTAAGAGCCGCCAGGTCGACAACCTGGTATCTTCGTGTTTTTTTCACAAGCACGCTTTTTATAAGGCCTTTTTGTAGAAGGTTTGGCAGAATGTGATAAATCATCTGTCGGGTAAGTCCTGAGCCTTCGGCGATTTGCAGTACCGTTGATGGTCCACCCTTTAAAATCGCGAGATAGACGTTTGCGTCGCTTTCGCTAAGCCCAATCCCGCGCAAGGCGCTTAAAAAATTCATAGTGTAAAGTATTTTTTTACAAAAAACCTGAAAAATATCAACAAAACTTAAATTAACAAAGTAAAACGAGCAAAATCATTATAACCATGTTTTACAAAAACGACTAGTTTTAGGTATTTTTGGCCTATGAAAGCGCTATGATAACGACACTGGCCCAAAATAATTTTGATGAACTTTCGGCGTACTACAAGATAAGTGACGAGAAGCCTGATAAGCGTTATTCGATCTTGCCAACGGTTCTTGGTGCGTCCGGAGATCTTTCGGGAAAAGATGTCCTTGATCTTGGATGCGGTTCCGGTTTCTTTTCTCGCGCGTTTCACGGTAAGGGGGCCGCGCGTGTTATCGGCCTAGACTCTTCGCCTGTCCAGATCGCTGCGGCGAAAAAGTTGGCGAGTCCCGGGGAAGAGTATCTACTTTGGGACGTATTCTTCGATAAACTTCCGAGGGCGGATGTCGTTAATGCTCCATTTCTTGTTAATTATTTGGCTGACCGAGAAGGGTTGGTGAGATTTCTTAGAAAAATAAAGCGTGCTCTTCGAGAAGGCGGGAAGGCTCTATTTGTCATCGATTTACCAAGCGCGAAGAATCTTAAAAAGTACGGTGCTCGAAAAATTGTGCACGGTGATGTGGCTGACGGTTCGCCCTATCTGATCATTCTCTATGCAGGTGATGGGAAAGAGATTTGTCGCCTCAATGCATTCTATGTGAGTCCAAAGGCATTTGAACGTGCGGCAAAAGAGGCGGGGTATTCATCTATAAAAAGAATCTCTCCTGTTGTTTCGTGTGAGGGTATCGTTGCATTTGGACGAGACTACTGGGGCGCGTATCTCAAAGATACACAACTTGGCTACTATCTTTGCTCATAACTATACCGATATGCAGATTTCTAAACGAATTGAGTGGTGCATGGGTCATCGTCTACATGGACATGGTGGGAAGTGTGTTAATTTACATGGCCACCAATACGTTCTTGAGATTGTTATTGAGGGCAAGGTGAGTGTGGATCGAGATTTATCCAGCCGGGGGATGGTTGTTGATTTTGGTGATATTAAAAAACTCCTCGACGAGAATGTTCATGATATTTGTGATCACGCGTTTATGGTCTCTGATACTGATGAAATTATGGTTGCGTTTTACAAACAAAATCCTAATTTAAAGCACATTGTTGTCCCGTTTGATTCGACGGCGGAAAACATGGTGAACTGGATTTTTACTCGTTTGAGTAAGCTGATCGCGAATTTGCCGGAAAGCCCGAAGCTTGTGTCTGCACGCCTTTGGGAGACCCCGTATAACTGGGCACAGATCGGGCAATAAAACGAAAACGTCCCCACAGGAGGCGCCGAAGGGGCGAATTGTGGGGACGGGAGGGCTACAAGGGCGCCGTCCAGTGTACGATCCAGAGATTGTCGCGGTTTTCGAGCGGGCTAAGAACGGAGGCTTACGGGCTGTAGCTGCACCCTACCTCCTTCCGCTGTTGGAGGGTCGATTGATTCGACCTTGGTTTTTACCATGAAAATAAGAAGAGGTGAATAATAAGACCGAGGCGCATGGCCTCGGTCTTATTATTCCGTTGGTGGTTGGTCGGTTTCTTCTGGGGTCGGTACCGGAACCTGGACGCGTTCTCGTACGATGATGCGTATTGGTGAACCGTCGATTCGCTGACCTTCTGACGTATAGCTCGCGGTTGAAAGAAGGTAGAGGCCTGGAGCTCCTGGCGTCCAAGGCACGCTGATGATCGGCGCGGGTTCCGAGGCCTGGTAGAGGAAGGTTCGCTCGCCTGTCGCGTGGTTAGTAAGAATTAGGTTTACGGAAGCGACGCCACCGCTTTGCGGACTCTCGATGACAATTGTATAGGGATCGCCACCACTCTCGATGATTTGGTTGTCGAAGGGGTTTGAGATGGTGTATGGCGGAACGGCTCCCGTTCCCTCAGTGACGCTTATAGTGACGGAGTCGGTATTTTTATTGTCGACATCGTCGTAGGCGGTGACGGTGAGAGTGTGGACGCCTGCCGTAACCCAGGTCGGGAGTTCGAATGAGAAGTTTTCGGTTGGTTGTGAAGTGACGATGAAGAGACCATCGATCGCGTACTCGAGGCGCGAGATCCCTCGTGGGGCGGAGGAGCGCGTTTCGAGCGTTACGATGCGTGCGACGTTGTCCCCGTTTCGAGGGGAGCGAATTGAGATGTCCGGAGTGTTTTGTGGAACATGGACATCGTCATATTCGGTTGGGATTTCGCACGTTTCCATCGGGACCTCGCCCTCCTTGAGGTTTGCATTGTGCTCCGTTATGTAGGTTTGTACACCCGCCTCCCAGTTTGTGTAGTAAGGATGGTTTTCAGGGTTTTGAAGGGCTGGGCCCGCTGGATTTGAAGGGTTAATGAAGTGGAGTTCGTTGTGGTAAGTTCCGCACACCTTTACCTCGCGCATGTGTGCAGGCGTAAACTCGGTCGCAAGCTTTCCACTTACTGTATCGATCTCGACTTGCTGGCTTGGAAGGACGCCGTCGATCATTTGATTTCCTGTTGTCGGAATTTGTGGAGGGATGAAACTTTCGACCGGTGACCCCGAGAGCGCACGGCGCATGTATTCATTCCAGATTGGCATAGCGACCGCGCCTCCTCCCGCTGAGTTCTTCATTGCGCGTCCATCTGTATTTCCCGCCCAAACAACGGTGGCAAGCGATGGAGTGTAACCCGCAGCCCACGCATCCTTATTGTCGTTTGTTGTTCCTGTTTTTGCCGCGACCGGGCGTCCCGGAAGGGTGAGGAGGCCGCTTGATGCCCCGAAAATATATTGACGCGCAGCGTTATCGGAGAGAACGTTACTTACCATTCGGGCAATGTTTGGTTCAATGATCTTTTTTCCCTCAACCTCTTTCCACTCTCGAAGAACCTCACCCTTCGCATCAGTTACTTTTAGGATAGAAACAGGCTCGAATTGCACCCCGTCATTTGCGAAGGTGGCGTAGGTATTTGCGTGTTCGAGAGGGATTACGTTGTTCGCTCCAAGAACAAAGGAGAGCCCGATTCGTGACCGGTCAGAGAACGTTGTATAACCGAAGCGCTCCGCGAAGGAAACACCTTGTTCGAGGCCAATGAGAGCAAGCATTTTGACGGCCGGAATATTGAGCGACCCCTGGAGTGCCTTGCGAATTGAGACTGGTCCGAACTCACTGCGCGTAAAGTTTTGTGGGTTATACGGCCCGGTTGTCGATGGGAAGGTTGTTGGAGCGTCCCAAAGGATGGTGTTTGGCGTGTAGCCTCGTTCAAAGCCCGCCGCATAAATAATCGGCTTCATGCTTGATCCTGGCTGGAGGGCTCGGAGCGTGACGTTTACCTGTCCGTCGATTTCGTCGTCGAAGTAATCGGCGGAACCGACCATTGAAAGAATGTGTCCATTGTTTGGGTCGATAGCGACAAGACCGGCGTTATTAAATCCGAACGCCTCACCCTTCGTTTCTTTGTTTTTTGTTACCACCTCTTGCGCGACAAGTTGTTTATCATAATCAAGCGACGTAATAACTTGAAGTCCGCCTTGTTCGACAAGTTTTTGACCGTACTCTGTTTCAAGTTGTTCTTTTACCCAAAGAACAAAGTGTGGCGCGGTAATGTTTCCTACCCGTCGTTTAAGGGCAACTTCCTTTGTTTTCGCTTCTGTAACCTCGGCCTCGGTTACGTAGCCGAGCTCGAGCATGTTATCAAGAACGCGGTCACGTCGAATTTTGAGCTGGTCCGGATTGTTGCTGTAGTAAGTTGGACGCTGAATCATTGCCGCAAACATTGCCGCCTCATCAAGGCTCAATTCCCAAGCATGCTTATCAAGGTAATTTTGAGAAGCGGTTTCAATGCCGTAGTAGTTTGAACCGTACCCGATCTCGTTGAAGTACATTCGAAGGATCTCGTCTTTTGTGTAGCGACGCTCGATCATGACCGAGAGAAGAATCTCCTTCACTTTTCGCGAGATTTTTTTCTCATTTGTAAGAATCGCATTTTTTACAAGCTGTTGGGTGAGTGTTGATCCGCCCCCACGTGATCCTCCAAAAAGAACTGCACGCGCAATCGATTTTGCTCGGATTCCGCTGTGACTGCAGAACTTGTGGTCTTCCATTGCAACAATGGCTTGGATCGCGACAAGCGGAATTCCCTCTGGGCTCGTTTCAATCTTCTCATCTCCACAAAAGTCTTCTTGAAGGGGGAGGAGGGTTCGGTTTTGTTCGTTAAACACCTCGTAAAGCAAGTGCTCCCCGGTTCGGTCGTAAATTTTCGTTGATTGCGGGATATCGCGAAGAGAAAGTTGATTTGGGTTCGGAAGATCCTTTGCGTACCAAGCCATCAAGATAAGAAGGAATAGAAGCCCAAAGAGCCCAACGGCAACGACCCCGAGGATAAGGTTAATATAGAAGGCTTTTCGGTCGGCACCCTTTCGTTTTTTAAAAAGAACAAGAAGAGCGTTTAAGAATTTGGCCGAAAAACGCTTGCCATGACGTTTAAAGGTGTGTTGAGAAGATGGGTGTCGCATAGATAAAATAAGTATAGGGATTTTTGACAAAAAAGGCTATATTTGCTAATCTCATGACTTCCCGAAAGGGAATTTTTTTATGGCAAACAAATACCTGTCCTTGGTTCTTGAGGGGGGATTCGTCGCGATTATTCTTGCTTTTTGTGTAAAGCTCCTAATTTTTCCGGTACTTGCGGAAGAGGAGGTGAAAACAACGGGCCAAGCAATGATCGATTTGCAAATTGAGGTCATGAATAATGAAACGCGGGCATTTGGGGAGCTTACTCCTTCGGACTCCCGCCCAATCGTTCCGTACGGGAAGATGTCGATTAGTGCCTATAATTCGGTCGCCTGGCAAACGGATTCGACGCCTTGTATTGGGGCTGCGGGAACAAATATTTGTCAGAGTTTCGAGGCGGGTCAGGCCGTTTGTGCGGCGAACTTCGTTCCGCTTGGTACGGTTTTGTCTGTTGAGGGGCTCGGGCGTTGTACCGTACTTGACCGGATGAACGCGCGGTATACGCGTCGGGTGGATTGGTTTATGGGCTACGACGTCCCGGCCGCGAAGCAATTTGGGGTGCGAACCCGCTCGGTTGTCGCCTTCTACGACTAGTGTTAGGATAAAAATGACTATGAAAAAACTCTTGATCACACTTGTTGCGGTTTCACTCATTGGAGCGGGATGCCTTAAAAAGGCGGACGATTCCTATAACTGGGCTCTCGATTTTTCTCTCCCATCGGGATGGATCGCCGTTGCGCCATATAGCGAACTTGGCGAACCAATCAAGCTTGATCAACCAATCACCGAAGATCTTCCTGAGATTTTTCTCCAAACGGGCGAGAAGCACATCGTTACACTTGAGGATGACAAAATCCCTACGGACATGAGCGCGTACGGAGCATTTGAAAAGGATCAATATGTACGTATTTCGGTGATTCGTCTTAGCGAGCGTCGAATTATCCCAACGAGCGCAGAAGATCTTGGAAAGGGATTTTACAAAGAGGGAGACAAGTACTACTTCCAAGGAAAGGATGGAAAGTATCAATTCACGGTGAAGGCGGAAGGAATGGACTTTGTACAGGCGGAAAAGATCATTCTTTCGGCGAAAGAATAATTTAGTATGAAAAGGGAGGCTTTTGAGGCACTTTGGGAGGGGGGACTTAAACGGGAACTTGAAAGCCTTGAAGGACTGCGTTTGAAGGAACGGCGGGCGATTATTTGGGGATTTGTTTCATTCTGTATCGGTTTTGTACTTACTTGGATCATCTTGGGCTCGTTCAAGTCCTTCGATCCGGCGTTGGGAGTCTTTGCAGGATGTGCTTTTGGGTACGGGGCATATTATCTCCTTCGTCCAAAGCACTACCGAGCAAAATACAAAGAATTGGTTATTACGGCGCTGGTACGTCAAACGACGTATAGATGGGAACACGAAAAAAAGCAGGCTTCACATGAGTACTACGACCAGCTTTTTCGAGAGTCGGGACTTTTTCGACTTCCGCAGTGTTCTGTTACTAGTGACGATGTCTTTTATTCAAAGGCGACACCGTTACGGTGCGCGGAGCTGTTTGTAACAACCGGCACCGGAAAGAGAAAGCGGGATGTATTTAATGGATTACTATTTGTATTTGATCTTTCGAGGCCGTTTTCCGGGGAGACCTATATCCGAAAAGAAGTTTTTGGAGCAGATTACGTAGGAACAAAGAGTGGGGCGAACTCCCTTAGAGAAACCACACTTGAGTGGAATGAGTTCGGAAAATTACTCAAGGTTGAGACGACGAATGAGGTTGAAGCGCGAGAAATCCTCGATCCGAGGTTCATGGCTATTTTGTATGACTGGTGGAGGAGTCACAAGGCAAGCATACGACTAGGGTTTCATGGAAACCAACTCTATCTTAGCGCGGGGTTTGGTCGAGATTTATTCGAACCGAAGGCATTTTCATCGATTGAACGTCACAAGGAAGAACTCTGGGAGTATCTCGACGCGTTCCTTCTCGTTGAGCGTCTCTTTGACCACGTAGAGCACAAATACCGTTTAACGAAAAAACTCGAGGTTTAATCCTCGGGTTTTTTTGGAGGCCACGGTGGGAATCGAACCCACGCATAGCGGTTTTGCAGACCGCCGAATTACCATTTTTCTACGTGGCCGGTAGAAGGAGATTAGCAGAGAGGGCAAAGGTTTTCAAGCGCCGTGCTGTTCGTGAAGAATCCGTAGGATTGCTTCGAGCGGAAGAGACGAGAGATTTTTTGCTATGACCCGACTGATTTTTTGTCCTGTGGTTTGCTCAATGGATTCGCTAAGCGGTCCCTTTTCGATCTCGATTGCGCATAGGTCAATTTGCGCGGGGGTTTTTTTCAAAATGTCTTTCAGGGTTTTTGCTATATCAACAAAAAACTGTGATCGATCGCCTTCTGTCTCTGACCAATCTAATTTTTTGACCTCTTCAATCGTTCGATCCTTCGCATAGATAAACCGTGCGCACGTATTGCCGACGATTGTGAGAACGACGGGCTCCTTGTAGGGCGTGTAGTGTGCGGAAAGTTGCATACGTCGTTCATAGTATACCAAAGATCATGTTATACTACGCAATATGGAAGGAGGCAGAGCATCATTTTTGCGTTCGCAGATGCGTGAAATCGTTTTTGGTATTGAAGACAGTCTGGTCTCGACGATGGGCGCGGTAACGGGAATCGCGGTAGGAGTAGAGGATCAGCGTGTCGTTGTTCTCTCGGGACTTGTACTTGTGTGTGTCGAGGCGATTTCTATGAGTGCGGGAAGCTACCTGTCCTCGAAGTCGGCGAGAGAAGTTGAAGAGATGCGTCAAAAGCGGACGAAGACGCGGGTGCGTGCGATTCGCTCCGAATCAGTGTTCTCGGCCTTTGTTATGGGGGCGTTCTATCTCCTTGGAGGCGCGGTTCCGCTTCTTTGGTATTTTGTTTCGCCACTCGCGGTCGCGATTCCGGCTTCGATCGTTGCGTCTCTTGTGACGCTCTTTCTCGTAGGTGCTCTTAAGGGGCGAGTTGTCGGAATTTCGCCGACGAGGAGCGGGATTGAGATGCTCCTTGTCGGAGGAGGGGCTGGGCTCGTTGGATTTGCTATTGGACGTTTCTATGTTCTTTCATAGATTAACAAAGCCAATGGCTCCGGAGTTTCCTCCTCGGAGTCGCTTTATCGGAGAGCGTACATCCTTGAAGGCGCTTCGGGGTAAGGTCGTCCTTCTCGATTTCTTCACCACGAGTTCGACGAATTGGCTCCGAACGCTTCCAGTGATTCAAGATTGGAAAAAGAAATACGAAACGTATCCGTTTCAAGTTGTTGGGGTGCATTCCCCGGAGTTTAGTTATGAGATGGACGAGGAGCGCGTTGAGGAGGTGCTGCGTGAGCTTGGGGTGACATACTCTGTCCTTCTCGATCCGGAGTTTAGGATGTGGAAACAGTACGCAAATCATTGGTGGCCAAGGCAGTTTGTCATCGACGCAAAAGGGCACGTGATTTACGACCACATTGGAGAGGGCGGATATTTTGAAACGGAAACGGCAATTCAACGTGCGCTTCTTGAGGCGGGCGTTCGTGATCTTCCCGCGCTTGCGCCGGAGACGCTTGTTGGAGGAGGGATTTGCTATCGTACAACGCCGGAACTCTATTTTGGGTATCTTCGAGGGCGCTACGGAAGTATCGAGCGCGTTCTTCCCGGGGAGGAGCAAGCATTTTTAGATAGGGCGGAAAAGCAAGATGACCTCCTCTATCTTCAAGGCCACTGGAAGGTGGAAGGAGAGTCTCTTGTACACGAACGGGCGCTTCCGGGGAAGACGGATTATTTTTCGGTAAAGTACAGCGGGTTTTCGGTACATTTAATCGCCGGATCCCTCACCTCAAAGTCGATTCTTGTCGAGGTCGAGCTCGACGGTCATCCTATTCCGGCCGATTTGCGCGGAGAAGATATCGTTGAAAAGGATGATAAAACGTACGTAAAACTCGGTGGCCCAAGAAATTATCAAGTCATCGCCTCCGAGGTGTATCACCGAGGGATTCTAAAGGTGAAAACGGATGCGGATCACCTTGTCTGTTTTGCTCTCTCGTTTGGTTCTTGCGCACCTTGAGTTCTTCGGGTCTTTTTGTTACGCTTGCCGTCTATGGACGCCAAGCGTTTTGTGTATCTTGATCATTCCGCCTCAACCCCGCTTGATCTGCGGGTATTTGAGGAAATGAAACCGTTTTTTGCAGATTTTTACGCGAATCCCTCGAGTTTTCACATGCCAGGGAAACGCGTGCGTGACGCGATTGACGGCGCCCGCGAGCGAATCGCCAAAGTCCTTTCCGCGCGACCGGACGAGATTCTTTTTACGTCTGGAGGGACGGAGAGTGTGAACATGGCGATACTTGGCGCGGCGCTTGCGCTTGAAGCGAAGGGGCGACACATTGTTTCTGCCACAACTGAACACGAGGCGACTCTTGAGGCTCTCGAGGAGTTGAAGCGACGTGGGTTTGAAATCACCCTTCTTCCGGTTGATCGAGAGGGTCGAATTGATCCGGATGCGGTAATCGCTTCGCTTCGCCCGGACACCACTCTCGTTACGTTGATGCTCGCAAATAACGAGATTGGAACGATCCACCCGATTGCGGAAATCGGCGCGGGAATCGAGGCGTTCCGAAGGGCAAACCAAACGGCGTTCCCTCTGTTTCACACGGACGCCTGCCAGGCGGGTAATTCGGAAGACCTGTCCGTTTTACGCCTCCACGTTGATCTCCTCTCGTTTAATGGATCGAAGATCTATGGACCAAAAGGTATCGGGGCGCTTTACGTTAAGCGCGGAGTAAAGCTTAAGAGTTTGCATTTTGGTGGATCCCAAGAAGAGGGTAAGCGACCTGGAACAGAGAATGTTCCGGGGATTATTGGACTCGCCTCGGCTTTGGATATTGCGGTTGAAGAGCGCGATGCCTACCAGGCGCAGCTTGACCCCCTTCGCGAACGACTAATCGAGGGACTCCTTCAAATCCCGAAGACTCGACTTAATGGACCTCGGGAGCGTCTAGTGAACAATGTAAATATTTCGTTCATGGACGTTGAAGGGGAGGCGCTCGTTCTGTATCTCGATGCAAACGGAATTGCGGTTTCGACCGGTTCCGCCTGCACAAGTAAGTCGCTCGATCCGTCTCATGTGATTCTTGCGCTTGGGGTCCCTGACGAGGTCGCGCACGGAAGCATTCGTTTCTCGCTTGGGCGATCAACGACAATGGAGGATATCGAATACGTTCTCGAGGTTCTCCCGCCCCTGGTTGAAAAGTTACGAAAAATTAGCCCGGTCCGCGTTGATGAAAAATATTTCTAGTATGGCAAAGTACATGGCACCGAAAACGGCTGGGACGAAGGGGGATGTTGTAAGTCATGACAAAACAGAGAGTTGGTTTTATACCGATACTGTTAAGGATCATTTCTTCAACCCGCAAAATTTCCTCGACAGAGATCCGGAAGACGGAGAGTTTTCCGCGATGGGAAAGGTTGGATCTCCGGCATGTGGAGACGAACTTCGTGTTTGGATGAAGGTCGATAAAGACACGGAGCGCATTCTCGATTTTAAATGGAAAACGTTTGGATGTGGTTCTGCGATTGCTTCCACGTCGATGACGTCGGTGATTGTAACGGAAAATGGAGGGATGACGCTCGAGGAGGCGCGCCACGTAAAGCCTCAAATGATTATGGAGCGACTCGGAGGTCTTCCGAATCGGAAGTTTCATTGCTCGGTTTTATGTGACAAGGCCCTGCGCGACGCGATCAATGATTATTTCCGTCGAACGGGCGAGTTTGACCGGATTGTTGTCGAATCCGCTCGTGTGATTGACCCTGTTTCGAAAGTTACGGATCGTGATATCGAAGAGGCGGTGCTTGAAGGGGCGATTACCCTCGAGGCCGTTCAAAAAAAGACGAAGGCAGGGGTCGGAAATCCTGGGGTCCTTCCGGCGATTGAAGAGTTGATCCGATTTTACC
>CAYNYL010000004.1:54774-85608 GCA_964401485.1 uncultured Gammaproteobacteria bacterium | reverse complement strand
TAACGGCACACGGCTAAACGATAGTTATTATTTACGAATTAAAAACGACAAACATGATTACAAAACCAAAACCAGTTGAAGAGCGAGATACTCTTGACTTGCTTGAGTTAGTGTGCCAACTGCACAGCCGAGCATTAAACCAACCAAGAAATAAAGATATGCACGATGCTTATGCAGAAGCAAGGCAAGAGATGGAACGCAGGATTAAAGTAAATAATAATTTCGTTTTAGCCGATGTTAGCAGGCAAAGCGAACTGTTGTTTGCCTTCATCAAAGCCGTTAAAGAAGAATTTGCAGACCAAAATTGGGATTACCTTGACTTTATAGCTGATAGGGTTATAGGCAAACAATAGCTGCTAACGTTTTGCGGCTTTGCGATGTGCCGCATAGTAGAATGTTGAAATTAAGAACAAAAGTTCATAGCGGCATATTGCAAAACCGCTGTTATGGGCTGGCGTTTCACGATAATGCCTTGGACGGGCTTTGTAAAATCCATAAATAAAATGAGTACGAAAGTAAAAGTAAAGTGTATTAGCAAGAAAGAATCTGCTAACTACAACAAAGAAAACCCGATTGCCACAGCGATTGAATTGGAAGTTCCTTATGACCAGAATTCAATTTACTGGAAACTTTCAGGAGGCACAAACATGACATTAAACACCGTCAATAAAGACGCTGCCGATATGTTTGTGATTGGTAACGAATACGACATGGTTATTAGCCCGTCCGTTGCCGAGTAATTTATTGGGTAGTAGGATACTCTTTTCAGAGGGTGTCCTACGCTTGCCCATAACGTCCGAGTGTATGAGTAGTGTGTGCATTTTGAAACACACACTTTCACACACATAGAAACAATGATTAAAAGAACAAATATTTAATAACCAAACGACCGCACACATTACTTATATTATGTGTTGTGCGCCGTTTTTAATACAGACGATTATGAGCTACTATGTAACAACACAAGGGCGTGACAATGTAACGCTATTCTTAGTTGACAGAAACAAGACAAAAAAACATTGGTGGACAATGAGTTTAACAAACGCAATGGTATTTAATAATGAATCGGCAGCCGAATATTCAGCTAAACGATTAAGATATAAAAACCCTTGTGTTGTGGACTTCAAAGAAGCTAAGAGACTTGAAGGTGAAAATGACTTTACGTGTGCCATACTGGAAGAACATCCTTTTTCGAGTGATGCGCTTGGGCAGGATTAAATGGCGCACAACTACTCGCTAAGATCAATATAATAAATTATACCTATGAGTAAAGAATTAATAAAATGATAAAAATATGTGGATAGAAGGTAAAAAAATCATAGCTATTAAATCTCATAGTCAAGGAGCTTTTAAAGAAGGTGATGTATTCACTTTAAAGGGTGTTTACAAAAATATATGTAAATGCCCTTTATTAAAATTAGATATAGGATTAAAAACTAATAAATTTATTAGTAAATGTCCTATATGTCAGGAAAAAGTATTATTAGAAACTCATAACAAATGGTTATTCAATGAAAATTTATTTAAACCATTAGATGAATCATTTGCTGAGGAAGTATTAAAAAATATTAAAGAAAGGGAATTATGCGAGATTTAGTTGCATTTATATTATTAATAGGGCTATGTTTTTTTGGATTTTATTTAGGATATAATTATCATAAAAAACATTCAGAATGCCCAAAATTAGAAAAAGAAATAGTGGTAAAAGACACATTACCTGAATTAACATTAGATAATGTATTAAAAGAGATTATTAAACAAGATATTAAATTTCCATTAATTGTTTACAGACAAATTATATGGGAAACAGGATGGTTAAAATGTAAAGATTGTTCATTAGATTATAATAACCTTTGTGGTTATGGCTGGAACGGTAAGTCTTATTATAAATATAACCATTGGACAGAATCAATTACAGCTTATAAAATCTGGCAACTTAAATACTTTAAAGAAGGGGATTATTATCAATTTCTTGAAGATATTGGATATGCAACAGATAAAAATTACATTAACAAACTTAAATCAATACAATTATGAGAATGACAATTCACAGAGCTTTATCAGAGCTTAAACTGATTAATAAAAAAATTGAAAAGGCTTATCAAAATCTAGAGCCTGTTGGAGTATATCAAAAAGATAAACTCGTAAATCAACGAATTAAACAAGAAGATTTTAAATCTGCTGCTGTTAGCAGTTGGGATTCTTTAACTACTCTTATTTCTAATAAAAACAAGATTAAATCAGCTATTGTAATGTCAAATGCTGTTAATAAGATTAAAATAGGAGATAGAGAATTAACAGTAGCTGAAGCTATTACTGAAAAAGACAATATTCCTGTTTATAAAGAAATTGTATCTAATTTGAGAAAGAAAATTAAACTTTCTGAAAATCAAATGGATCAATTGAATGAGAAAGTTAAAAATAATTGTCAAGCTGTAGTAGAGGCTACTGTAGGTAAAGATAATATTATTGCTTCAAAAGATCAGGTAGATTCTATTTCTAAATCATTCATGGAGACTAATACTATTCATTTATTTGATCCATTAGAAATTAATAAGAAATTAGATGAAATGGAAAAGCAATATATGGAATTTGAAATGAATGTAGATGCTTGTCTCAGTGAAAGTAATGCAATTAAAACAATAGAAATTTAAAATAATTAGGGGACTATACGAAAATCACAAACACTATTCTCAGACCTGAGTTTGGTCAACTATAAAAAATAAGTTTGCTTAACTTAACAATTTACTATCAGGTTCTTTGGGTCACAGGTTCAAATCCTGTATTCATCTCTTGATGATTTAGCTCAGTTGGTTAGAGCAAAAGATTTAGTAAAATCAATCTTGAAAAGTTAAAAGTTCAAAGATTAAAGTTTAAAACTTAAAATTAAAAGTTCTTATATATCAAATCTTAAAACTGAAAGTGAAAAGTTCTTTCAAATCCTATGGACAGTTTTATAAGTTCTGATAGTATGACTTCGTGGTTTGTATTAGGCTGTATAGTTCCCTAATTTTTAATTAAAATAATATGATATATTTCGTAGGTAATAAACCTTTGATAGAAGATGGATTGTTTCAAATTGCTACTGTTGATGATTGTTTAGAATATTTTAAGGATAAGAAAGTAATTGGTTCTGACACAGAAACTGAGGGCTTCGATCCATTAAAAAAGAAACTCTTAACTTTACAATTAGGAGATTTTGATAATCAATTTGTAATTGATTGGAATTTTATTTCTAATGAAGACAAATTAAAAATTAAAAAATTTCTAGAAAATTCTGAAAAAGAGTTTATTTTTCATAATGCTAATTTTGATTTAAAGTTTTTATTTCATCAGAAAATATTTGTAGCTAATGTATTTGATACTTATCTTGCAGAAGCTGTATTATATCAAGGATTTAGCAGTTTTGATTATCCAAAATCTTTAAAACATTGTGTTGAAAAATATGCTAATTATGATCTGGATAAATCTGTAAGAGGACATATTCATTTTAAAGGTTTAAGTACTGACGTTATTGTGTATAGTGCTTTAGATGTTAAATATCTACACATAGTTAGAGAAAAGCAATTAGAATTACTTAAAGAAAAAGAACTTTTAAATACTATTAAATTAGAAAATCAATTTGTAAGAGTACTTGTTTATATTACACTATCTGGTATAAAACTAGATGTTGATAAATGGAAACAAAGAATTGATAAAGATAAAATTCTTTTAGTTGAATTGGAAGATAAGTTAAATCAATTTATTTTACAAGATGCTTCAGGAAAGTATTCTAAGTATATAGACAATCAGCTAGATCTATTCAATGATAGTCTAAAAACTAAAATTAATTGGAATAGTAGTAAACAAGTTATCAGTTTCTTCAAAGATCTTGGATTAAATCTACAAGTTAAAGATAAAGAAACTGGAAAAATTAAAGATTCTGTTGATGCTAAAGTATTATTACCACAAGTTTCAAAAGATCCTATCATTCAAATTTATCTGAATTATAAAGGACAAGAGAAAGTATTATCTACTTATGGAGAAAATTGGTTAAAACAATTAAATTATGATACAGGAAGGCTTTATAGCCAGTATCATCAGCTTTTAGATACTGCAAGAATTTCATCTGGTGGAAAAGATAAATCTAATAATTTAGAATATATAAATTTTCTAAATGTTCCCCAGGATAATGAAATTAGAAATTGTGTAATACCTGAAGATAATTATAGTTTTATAGATTGTGATTATAGTAGTCAGGAAAATATTGTTTTTGTTAATAAATGTTTAGATAAAAATCTTCTTGAATTTTATGAAAAAAATTTATGTGAAGGTGATATGCACACATTTGTTACAAAGAAGATTAATCCAGAGTTAGAAACTGTTTCTACTGAAGATGTAAAAAAGTTACATAAAGATAAGCGTCATATGGCTAAAATTGCGGGTTTCAGTATTTTATACGGAGGAGTAGGTGCAACTATTGCTAATAATCTTTCTATTCCTATAGAAGAAGGTGAAAGAGTTTATAGTTCTTATATGAATGCATTTCCTGATTTAAGTAATTATTTTAATAAATGTAAAAAAGAAACTTTGGCTAAAGGTTATATTGTAACGGATGATGTTGTTAAAAGAAAAATCTTTTGTAATAGATATGATCGTTATAAAGAATTAGATTCTCAGATTAATTCTGAATTTTGGAATGAGTATAAAGAAGAAAAATCTAAAGATTCTTCTAAATTTAAAGAATTGAAAGAAATTGTAAGAGAGTATTTTAGATTAAAAGGAGAAATTGAGAGAAAAGCTTTAAATTTTCCTATTCAATCCACTTCAGCGTCTATGTCTAAAATTGCATGTATTTATGTGTTTAGAGAGATAGAAAAGCAAAATAAACAATTTAAAGTATTATTTCCTCTATTTATTCATGATCAGATAATTTTAGAAGTTCCTGATGAAGAAATAGATCAATGGAAAGAAATTGTACAAAATTCAATGGAAAAAGCCGGAGATTTATTCTGTAAAACAGTGAAAATTAAAGCAGACCCAGTTGTTACAAAATGTTGGACTAAATAAAATATTATGACAAATAATGAAAGTGAATTATATTTCTTAGAACTTTTAAAGGAATATAAAGATAAATTTGAAGCTCCTCCTTTATACTTAAGTATTAAAAAGGAAGTTGTTACTAAAGTAGCTGAATTATATTCAGAAGCGGTATTAACTGATGCTATTTATACTCAATTAGTAATGTTAGAACAATTATCAAGATTGGAATATTTGAGAGCGCTGAGAAAAGAACAATTTAAAAGTGCATTTGAAGAATGGCAACTGTCTCAAAAGAAGAAATAACAGAACTCTCTAATAAAGAATGGTCTTCGCAGTTCAGATTTACTCATGTAATATGGGGAAATTATAATCTTCTTAAAAAGAATGAAAGATTTAAAGCTTGGAGAAAAGAAATTATTGAAAATAAAGAATATTTAATACCTGGAATACATGAAAATTACCACGGTATTATTTATATAACAAATAAAATTATTGATTTTAACACTATAGTCAAATGGAAAACAAAGAGTCTTTTGAAGAAAGATTAATAGCAAAATCTGCTGAATTATTCAGAATTGAATTAGCAATGATATATTCAGGATCCAGACATGCTGAAGTTGTAAGAGCTAGAACAGCTGTTTCTTATATTTTACATAAGATTTATTATTTAAAAGCAGTAGATGTTGGAAATATGCTGGGAAATAAAAATCATTCATCTATAACTCATTATTGTTTAAATACTCATCCTCAGTTAATGAGTTCTAAAAATTATATTCTTCTTTATAAAGAAAAATATGAAACTTTATTAAAATTTGCTTTAGATTTAAAACCTATAAAAAATTTTACTGATAAAGATGAAATATTAGAACGATTATTTTCAATGCAATCTTCTTTAGTAGAATTGATTTATCAGTATAAATTATCTAAATTAGTGTAATATGAGAGAACAAAGACAGATTTTTAAATCTACCTGTAAGTCTTTTAAATAATTATGTTTATGGAAAAAGCAGTAAATTATTAGAGAATAAATATGAATTTCAAAAACTTAATAAAAATTAAATGAGAGAATTTCGTCAGAATGAAATAACTAATTTTATTTTAAATTGTGAATTTACTATTATAAATTGCGCACCTCGTGTAGGTAAATGTAAGATTACTATTGATTATCTTAAAATAAAGGGTTATTCTAAAATTTTAGTTGTTTATCCTAATATTGCTATTAGAAAATCCTGGCAAGATGAAGTTATTAAATGGAAATTTAAAAGTAAAATTAAATACACTACTACAGCTGGATTAAAGAAAATCAATGAATCTTATGATGTGATAATTGCAGATGAAATACATCAGTATTCTCCATTACAATTATTTCATTTAGATAGAATTATCAATTTACAAACAGTAAAAAGATGTATTGGTTTAACAGGTACATTAACTACTAAATCTGAGACTGAAATATATTTAGCTACTAAGTTAAGAGTAGGTTGCAGATATAGTATTGATCAGGCTATTAAAGAAGGTATTATTACTGATTATAAAATTACAGTTGTAATGACTGAATTAAATAATAGTATTTATTACCTTCCTTTTAATAAAAACAGACGTAATCCTTTACAGACTGAAAAAATGAAGTATGATTACTATACTGCTCAAATTAATAGATGTATAGAAGAAGGAAGAGATCTTGGTTTATTACCTATTATCAGAATGCAAATATTTAAAAATTCTATTGCTAAAAGGAATCTTACAAAATTACTAATTGATAAATATAGAGAACAAAGATTATTAATTTTTTGTGGAACTACGGCTATTGCTGATACATTAAGAACTCCTGTATATCATAGTAAAAAAAATGATTTTAAAATAAAAGATGACTTTTGTTCTGGAAAATTTAATCACTTAGCTGTATGTAAAATGTTAAATGCTGGTGTTACTGTATTACCTATTAATAAATCAATTATTAATTCATTTGATAGTAATAGTGAAAATCTAGCACAACAGATTAACAGATTAACTAATTTTGAATATGATAATCCTGATAAAGTAGCTGAAGTTTTTATTGTATGTACAGATACAGCAGCAGAAAAGAAATGGTTGAATAAAGCATTATCTTTATTTGATCCTAGTAAAATAACTTATAAAAAATTTGAAGAATTATGAATATATTTGAAAAACTTTTAACTAGAAAAGAGCTTCCTGAACCAGGTATTTGTGGCTGTATGCTAAAAATGGCTAATAATAGAGAAAAGGAAGTGTGGGATTTAATTAATTTAAAGGAAATGTGGTGCTGGGGATTCACCGGGGAGTATGATTCAAAATATCTTAATGCTTCTCATTCTGAAATAATGACTGAAATAACTCCTTTAAGACAAACAATGTTAATGTTATGTAACGAAATTTATAAAGATACTTATGACAAAAAAAGAAAGACAAAAAATTTATAGACAAGCAGCCGAAGATTTTTTTCTAGGTAGAAAAAATGCTTGTTATGGAATATGCCACAGTTTATTAAAATATAACTTAAATTCTTATATTATACCAGAGGGGGGGGGTGGGGGGGTTGGGTTATAAAAAATCAAGAATCTTCTTGTCCTGAGATAGAACTAATGGTACATACAAGAAAAGGTAAATATTGTAAATTTAAACTAGGTGATAATTTAACTGAAATTAGAATTATAATACTATTATTAGCAGCTGAACTGTGTAATGATTAAATAAAATAAATAAAAATGAAACAAAATCTTATTATTATGGCAGTTATCGCTGCCTTTTTATCATCTTGTGGAGGATGTAGAGATTACCTAAGACAACAAGATATGATGGATAAAGAAGCTAAAGGTAAAGGAGAATTATTAGAGGCTGAATCTTCAAAAAAAGTGATGATTGAAACTGCAAGAGCAGAAAATGAGTCAGCTAATTTAAAAGCTGAAGCTAAAATTAAAAGAGCTAAAGCTGAAAATGAAGCTAAAATCATTATTGCTCAAGGTGAGGCTCAAGCAGAAATAGAGAGAGCTAAAGGTGTTGCAGAAGCTAATAAAATTATTGGTGAATCTCTTAAAGGAAATGAAGCTTATTTGAAATATCTCTGGGTAACAGGATTAAAAGATGGTAAAGGCGAAAGAATTTACATTCCTACTGAAGCTGGATTACCTATTTTTGAAGCGAAATAACAAAAACAAATACAAACACTATGATTAAACTTAAAGACAATGTGGTTTTCAAAGGACTTAGTACAGATACTAAGATCAATGATGTAAGAATTAGCTTCTTTTTAACAGCTATTAAACATACTTATGGTAGTTTAGGCAATCAGCAGGAAATAGTAGATAGAATTAAGAAACATTTTGATGTTACAATTACTATTGGAAGATTAAATTCTTATTTTGCTAATAAAAATGCTGAAAAAGATGCTGAAGCTTTACATGAAAATTTAGGATATTACAGTAAACCAGTGAGATATAAACAATTTTAATTATGGTGTTAAATTTAAGTTTAGACTTAAATATTTTAGAAGAACATGATATAACTCCAGATGATTTTGTATATTTGTATGGATTATATAAAGGAATAGATCTAACGTCTATTCCTTTATTTCCTAATTACATTCCATTAGAAGAAAAGGAATTTGTAAAACATATTGAAGGGAGTACTGTTCTTTTATTAAAAGGTAAAGAATTATTTGAGCCTAAAGGAATTGATGCTATGTTCTTAGAATTTTGGACATCTTATCCAATTTATGTAAGAAATGATAGAGGACAAAAAAGAGCTTTAAGAGATGTAAATTCAGATACTAAACAAGCTTTAGTAGTTAAGAAAAAGTATGAAAGTATTGTAAAAGGTAATCCTGCTGTACATAAGAAAATTATGGAAGGGCTTACTAATTATATAAAGAACTGTCATCCATTTATTGTTGGAATAGAAGTATTTTTGAATCAACAAAAGTGGAATCAGTATATTGGAATGGATGATAAAAGCGATAAATCAGAAACTGGTACAACAGCGTCTATATGACATTAAAAGAAAGAATACAAGCAGGAATTGATGGTAAGTTTACTGGATTATCTAATGGATTAGATAGAATAAACAAATACTTATTTGGAATTCAAAGAAGTTGTTACTATCTCTTAGGAGGGCAATCAGGTACATTTAAAACAACTATTTCTGATTTTTTAGTACTTAATGCTATTGAGGATGCTGAAGCTAGAGGAATTCCTTTAAATGTATTTTATTATTCATATGAGATAGATCGTTTGACAAAAAGTTGCAACTGGTTGAGTGTTCTTGCTTTTAAGAAATACGGTAGAGAAATATCTCCTGAGAAAATAAAAGGTCTCGGATTAAATAGATTAAATTCTGAAGAACAAGAGTTGATAAATTCTTTAATACCAGAGGTTGATGCTTTATTTAATAAAATTCATTTTAGGTTTAAATCTGAAAATCCTACTGGAGTAAGAAATGAACTTTGGGCTTTTGCTGAAACTAAAGGAACATGGACTTATGGCGAATATTATGATAAAGATACAGGTGAAAAAAAGAAATTTAAAGATAAATTTATTTTAACTAACCCTAACGAAATGTTTCTTGTCGTAATAGATCATCTATATTTATTAAAAAAAGAGAGAGGATTTAGTACTAAGGAAGTGATTGATAAAATGTCAGAATATACAGTGTCTTTACGTAATATTTTTGGAATGTCTTTTTTATATTTACAGCAATTTAATCAAGGGTTATCAAATATAGAGAGGGCTAAGTATAAAGGAGTAGATCTTGCACCTTCTCAAACAGATTTTCGTGATTCAACGTCACCTTATGCTGATGCTGATGTTTGTTTAGGGTTAATGAATCCTGATAAGCTGAATATGGAAAAATGTTTGGGTTATGATGTTCGTAAATTAGGTGGTAATATGATTATGCTTAAAATTATTAAAAATAGATTATCTAAAGATAATATTGCAATAGGATTAGTTCCTAATCCAAAATCAGGAAGTTTTAGAGAATTACCTTTATTAAGTGAAATGAATGATGGTATATATGAACAAATTAAATTAGGAAATTATGTCTAAAATAAGAGTTAAAAAGAATTGTGCGAGCTTCTCGGCGGGGGTGGAGGGCGGTGAGAGGGAGATATTTTAAACAAAATGAAACTTTCACAAATGCAGTAAAATATAATGGTTGGTGGAAAGTTTTAAAAAACAATGTAGAATATTATATTATAGAAGAATATTGCGAAGTATTAGTACATGAAGAATCCTCAGAACCTATCTCAGAAACAAAAGAAAATTATTATTTAAATAAATTATTACAAAAATTAATTCATGAACAAAATAAAAGAAAAACCTGTGTATAGAAGTTTTTGTACTGCTTGTTTACAAGAGAATAACCATCCTATGGTTTCTGGACACTTATGTTATTATCCTAAGAAATGGGATATTGGAATATATCAAAAAGTTACAAAAGAAGAAGCTGAAACAATTGAATTATTAAAGAAATATATTAAAAATGGATAATTACTATTATTGTAAAGGATGTAATGGAGTTTTAAAAAGAAAAGAGAAAATTGAAATTTCTTATTGTGAAACTTCTGAAGATTATGTGAAATTAAAAGTTATAAATGAAGATATTTATCTTATCTTTATTGAATTACAAAAATATATTAAATGACAGAATTAAGTGATAAAGGAGTATTAAATCTACTTAGATTAGAAGTAGATGAAATGTATGATTTTTTGAAAGATAAACATGAGAAGTATGGAAGTTCTATTACTAATCCTGTTAAAATATTTCATCAAGGAGATACAGTTGAGGCTATTAAAGCTAGAATAGATGATAAACTTGCTAGAATTAAAAATCAAAGTACTGATGAAGATGCTGTGAAGGATCTCATAGGTTACTTATTATGGTTAAGAGTTGTTGAAAGGTTAAATAAAAACACAAAATAAAGAATGGCGAATTTAGTTGCAGTTGTAGGAGCTTCAGGACATGGGAAATCCAGTTCATTTGTTCCTAATGAAGAATTGAAAATTGAGGGTTTGAACCCTAAAGAGACAGTATTTATAAATGTATCTGGAAAACCACTTCCTATGAAAGGATTTTTAAAATTATATCCAGAAACAGACATAAGAGCCGGTGGAAATTACATTAGTACAGAAGATTGTGATACAATTAGTAAAGTAATTGAATGGGTTTCTTCTAATAGACCTGAGATAAAAAATATAGTTGTTGATGATGCAGGTTACACTATGGGATTAGAAGTAATTAATAAAGCTAAGAATAAAGGTTATGATAAATGGACGGATTTAGCAGTTAATCATATGAAAATAGTCAATGCTGCAAGGAGTATTAAAAGAAATGATCTAAATATTATTTTTGTATATCATCAAGAAAAGGGAGCAGATGGTAATTTAAAAATTAAAACTGCGGGATCTATGATTGATAATAATATTTTGCTAGATGGATTATTTACAACTATATTATACGCAGGAGTTACGACAGAGGGTAGTAAAATTAAGTATGGATTTAAGACTCATGGAGATGGTACTAGTACATGTAAATCTCCTATAGGATTATTTAAAGATGATTTTATTCCGAATGATATGGGATTTGTACTTAAAAAAATGCAGGAATATTACAATTAATTTTCTATCTTTGTTAAATGAAACAAGGTAACATTTATGTTTTAAAAGATCCTATTTCTTTAGAAATAAGATATGTAGGACAAACTTCAAGAAAATTAAAAAGTAGATTATCTGCACATTTATTAGATGCTAAAAAGAATAAAAATTATCATAATGTTAATTGGATTAAAAGTTTGATTAAAGATAATTTAGTTCCTATAATTGAATCTATTGAAGAATGTGCGCTAGATAAACTTAATGAAAGGGAAATTTATTGGATTGCTTTTTATAAAAACTTGGGATATAATCTAACTAATTCCACTGATGGAGGTTTAGGGCATAGAGGATTTAAACAATCTAAAGAAACTAAATTAAAAAGATCTTTAATTCAAAAAGAATTAGCAAATAAAGGATTCTATTCTTTAGAAAGAAATTTAAAAATTTCTAATGCTAAAAAAGGTAAATCTTTGTCTCAGGAAATAAAAGATAAAATTTCTAATAAGTTAAAAGGAACTAAATTGTCTGAATTAACTAAGGAAAAATTAAGAGGTAAAAAAGTAATCGCTACTTGTTTAAAAACTGGAGAAGAAGTTGAATATTTGTGCATTTCTGATGCTGCAAAATTAACTGGATTATGGAAAGGTAATATCTCTAATGCTATAAATGGAAGATTAAAAACCTATGCAAGTCGTAAATGGAGATTTAAATAAAATGCTAGAATTTTACAATTAATATAAACAATGACAACCGTAATCAAACTGTCTGATCTCAAGAGAGACGTAGAGGCAGGAATGAAGCGTGTGGAGCTTTGCACCAAATATACTGGTGGTAACAATGCTCAACTTACCAAGCTGTTAAAAACAGCTGGTCTTAAGATTCGTAAATTTAAAAAGCCAACATTTATTTTAGAAAATGATTTATTAGAAGAGTCAATTAATAATACACAAGAGACAGCTCCTCCAACACATGGATTTACTCCAGAGGAAGAAGCTAAAATGTATGCAGAAGCTGCAAATTAATTAACAACTTTTAAATAAATTACAAAAACATGTTTGGACAAGAAGCGTTAGATGTAGAAGAAAAATCAGGTGGATTAAGTAAATATATCACCTATGGTAATCAACAATTGTATATCACAGGATTTGAAGTTCGTGAAGCAAAAAATGGTCAAGGTAAGAAACAAGTATTTCTACTTGTTGAATCTGCTCCTGTAACTGATAAAGGATTTGTTCCTGATGAAAAATCAGCTAAAGGCGGTAAAATTGGTAAGATTCAAATGACTATTTTCGTTGATTTCTCTACTAGAAATACTCAGACTGTTGAATTTGAAAAACAAATTCAATTAATGGCTAAAAAATTAGGTATTTATGATCAGGTTACTGCTGTTAAAGCTGCTAATATTGATGAGTACTTAACTAAAGTAGCTGCATTATTACGTGGTAAATCTTTATGGTTCCAGGTATGTGCTGAAGTATATGGTAAAAATGATAAAGGTTATGATCGCTATGTGTTAAAACTAGGTCGTTATGGCTGGGTTGCTATTACAGAAGCTGAATTAAAACCTTTTGATAAGAGTAATAAATATCATTATGGTTATAGTAATAACTATAAACCAATGGAAGAAGCTGATGCTAAATCTATAGAACCTGCTACCTCTACAGATTGGTAATCACACAATAAAGAGGGGAGTAAAATCCCCTCTTTTACAATAAAATTTAATACATGTTTGGACAACTAAGATTACTTGATAATGAATTAACAAAAGAAAATATTGAAAAATACGTTTCTTCATATGAAATTCTTAGATATTACTGTGGTAACTTTGAAGTAAATAAAAGAATTCATAGCCCTTTAAGAAAAGATAATAACCCTTCTTTTGCTATACAGAATTATGCAGGAGCTTTTTTATGGAAAGATTTTGCTACTGGGGAAAGCGGTAATTGTTATACTATAGTGATGAAGAAATTTCATTGTGATTTCATTGGAGCTTTACAAAGGATAAATATAGATTTTAATCTGGAGTTAAATAGTTTAACAGGTAAAACAGTTGAAAGAACTCCTTTTATTCCTAAAGTTGAAGTTAAAAAAGAGTGTATTATCAGAATTAAATCAAGAGCATGGAGAAAAGAAGATCTTGAATATTGGCAATCATTTGGAATTAATCAGGAATTATTAGAGAGATATAAAGTTAAATCTATTGAACATTTTTGGATTAATGATAATGGTTATTCAATAGGCAATCAATTAGCTTTTAGTTATGAATTTCCAGATGGTTATAAAATATACTTTCCAGAAAGAAAGGAATATAAATGGTTTACAAACTCACGATATATACAAGGATTACAACAATTAGATAAAACCAGAGATATTCTCATAATAACTAAGAGTCTAAAGGATGTAATATGTCTTGAATCGTTAGGATATAGTAGTATAGCTCCTCAAGCTGAGAGCGTATTATTAAAATCAGAGGATATGAATAAAGCTAAAAAGATATTCAAGAAGATTTATACTTTATTTGATTATGATAATGCAGGAATTCATCTTGCATGGCAAATGAGGAAATTGTATGGAACTGAACCTTTATTTTTAACTGAAGGATTATGGAAAAGAAAACAAGGTTATTTAGGATGTAAAGATATAAGTGAATTAATTAAAAAAATAGGAATAAATGAAATTAACAAAAAAACAAAGAAACTTAATTTATAAAAAAGCTTTAAAGTGGAGAGATAAAGAAAAAAATTCTCTTTTCAAAAAGGGAATATGTGCATGTTTAACTCAAAATTCTCCTGTTTATGCTTATGATGAAATGTATGAATTTCCTGAAATTATGTTATTTGGAGGTATATTACGTAATGAGTTTATATTAGATTCTTTAAGTTGGGGTCAAAGAGAAAGAGAAGATCAGTTTATAAGAGATATTATTCTTGAATTATGTATTCAAATGACTGAATAATATGGCTAGAAATAATCGCACAGCAGGAAATCAAGCAGAAAGGGACATTGTTAAAGAGTTAAAAGAATTAGGCTATACAGATGTAGTTACTTCTAGAGCAGAAAGTAGAAATATGGATGCTAAGAAAGTGGATATATTTGGAGAAAGTTTACCAGTTCATATTCAAGTTAAGAATACTCAGATGAATTTGAAAGTTGCAGATTACTATGAAGAAAATAAAGACATATTTCCTAAAGATAAACCTGTAGTAATATTTCATAAAAAAACTAAGAAACAGAAAACCAGGTTTTATGAACAAGGTACTTTTGTTTATATGCCGAAGGATGTTTTTTATAATATGCTTAAATTGATAAAAGAAGTAAATGATGTAGAATGAAAATTAAAAATAATTTAAGAGTATGAAAATTGAAGATTTAGTTATTGGAAATATTTATTTTTTTACTTATAATGACCCTAATTGTTCTAGATTTAATTATATAGGAAAATATGAAGGTACTTATGTTTTTAGACCCTTTTTACAACCTACAATGAAATTCTGGGAGAAGAGCTGGAAGGAGATGCTGGGGTTGGTGATGGGGGGAGCTTATAGGAACCCAACTCCTGAAGAAATTGAACATCTTGAACAGTGTGAAGCAGCAGGTAAATATGTAGAATACAAAAAGAAAACAATTATAAATAAACATGAAGAAAAAAACACTATGAATAAAATACCAAAAGTACTTGAGGAAATATGGTTAGATAAAGAATTAAGAAAAACTTGTATTCCTTTGTTTTTGGGGAATGCGGGTCTAGGGAAAACAAAGTTAATAGAACAGTTTGCAAAAGAAAAAGGAGCACAACTTATTGAGGTGATTGCCAGTCAGTTAATGCCGCATGAAGTGAGTGGAATTGCGATAAATTTTAAATAAAATTTTTTGATTAAATTAATATTATTTATATATTTGTATATGAATAATAAAGGAATAAGAAAGTATAAACTTGATGAATCATTTTTTGATACAATAGATACTGAAGAAAAAGCTTATTTTTTAGGGTTTCTATATGCAGATGGCTGTAATTTTATAAAGAGAGGAAGAGCTTCTATAGGATTACAAGAAAGAGATAAAGAAATTCTAGAAAAATTTAAACTATTAGTTAAAACAGACAGACCTTTACAACTAAGGATTACAGATAAAAGTAGAAAAGGTTTTGAAAATTGTCAAAATCAATATACCTTGATTTTACATAGCCGACATCTTAGTAATGCTTTAGTTAAATTAGGATGTGTTAATGCAAAAACTTTAGTATTGAAATTTCCGACAGAAGATCAAGTACCTCTTTATTTACAAAGACATTTTATCAGAGGTTATTTTGATGGAGATGGTTGTGTAGAAAAAAACGGAGCATCTTTTATGGGAACTTGGAATTTTTGTCAATCTGTTTCAAAAATAGTTAAGGAGCAATTTAATATTAATTTTTATATTAGATTGAGGTCAAAATATCCAACTTCAGAAGCTTATATAAAACAAAAAATGGCTAGAACTTTTCTAAAATGGTTGTACCAAGATAGTACAATTTATTTACAAAGAAAATATGAAAAGTATTTAATTCAAATGGAATATGAAAAGACTTTAAAAACTAAAAAATTTAAATTTTTTGATTGTTCTGTTGAAGGGTGTGATGCTAAACACAGATCTAGCGGATATTGTCAATATCATTACGATCAAGTTCGTAAAAACAACAAGATTTATTCCTTAAAAATTAATAAAACTTATTTAAATTGTCCTAATATATAGTGATATATATTTGAATCTACGTGAATTGACGGGAACTTCCTTAGAGATTTAACTACTAAGTGTTATTAGTAATAATAACATGGTGAGAATAACTACCTCAGTACAGTAATAAAGTTAAATATTGGAAAATCCGCAGCTAAGTTACCTTTTAGGTAAAAAGTTCATCGACTATCCTCGGCAGAGGAGTACACTTAAGTAAGTGGAAGTGCGTAGCTCTTAAGAGTCTCTTAAGATGAAGATATAGTCAAGTCTGTAATGAAAGTTACAGAAGTTTAATAAACTACTTTAATCTAACGAATTAAAGTGAATAAAACGACCAGATCAAACAACAAAATTAATGTCTTATTTTGATTTTGATAGATTCTGTAATTTAAAAGATGGAGATATTTTATTCTTTGATGAATTACTGAATGCTAATCCAATGGTATTAAATGCTTGTTTAACGCTATTAGAGAATAGAAGAATGATCAGTGGTAGACCTTTACCAGATATTATGATTGTAGCAGCAGCTAATCCACAAGGAGCTACAATATTAACTCCTCAAATTAAAGAGAGATTTATTTTTTATGATGTTGCTTTTGATGCTAAATTATGGGGAGAATATATGTATAAAAAATACAATATTGTTGACTCTGTATTAGAAAATTTAGTAACTTTGATAAAAAATGAGAAATTTGAAAATTCAAGATTTAACTATTTTACACCAAGATCTATTGATAAAGCTTTAAATATGATTATAAAAGGAGTAGACACTCCTTATAAAAAAGATTTAAAGCCTATTTTAGAACGATTAGTAATGAATGAATCTGGTTTTGATTTAGAACTAGATGCAGATACTAAATGGTTAAATGGTGAAGGAATGTCATGGTTAAAAGTAGCTCAATTTACACTAAATAATAATAAAAAGAATGATAAAGTTAATACAGAGTTCACGACTGAAACTACCGCTAGTTTATCTAGTTGAGAGTTACAATGATTTAAAAGAGCTTCCAGTAGGAATTCCATTTATTAGAGCTTCAATGGCTGAATACAATAAATGTGTTCAAATGATGGAATGGGAAGTTTTATGGAAATCTTGCAAAGAGACTGGATTACCATTTAATTGGGAAAAGATTTTAAGAGACAATGGTTATAGCACATGGAAATACGGAATAGCAGAATCTGATTCTGGAGATTTATATTTTTCCAGTAGTTTTAAAGATACTGGAGCAGTAGATGATTGGTCAGAAATAGAAGCTTCAGATCCTTATGCTTCTGAGTATATTGATGCCTCTAAATTTTTAAATGATATTTCTTATAAAGTAGAAGTAGATGTTTTAAGAGATTTAAGACTTTTACCTACATGGTTGGATGATATTGAAGCAGCTGTTAAAGAAAATGTAACAAACGCTATTGTTTACAATCCATCGTTATACACTAAAAAACTAGATTTACCTTTAGGTGGAGTAGAATACGCACCAGCTCAAAAGAATGTAATTATTATTGATATTTCAGGATCTATTCCAAGAGGAATTTCAAGTACTATGTTAGTACTAGCAAAAACTCTTTCTGAACAATTTTATGCAGATTTAGTAATTACTGGTAGTAAAAGTACTTTATATGAGTATGGTACTATTGATAAACTTGAAATGGATGAAATTTTCACTGAAAATGGACAGGATAATGACCAAACTTATTTTAAAAAGCTAGTAAAAGAGCCTAGAAAATATAAAACTGCTTTAGTTTTTGGAGATAATCATCAGCCTGGACATAATTGGAGTAATTCTTATAATATTAGAAATAAAACTATTTCAAAGGAAGATGGTCAAAAGCTATGTAAATGGGAAATAGCAGATATTATGTCATTTCATACAACTGATCATAGTGAATTAGCAGGATATGCTCAATGGTTCAATACGACTAAAATTACCCATGTAGAAGGTTGGGTTAAAGATTTAAATTAATTAACAAATAAAAATAAAAACAAATGGAATTTATTAAAAAATCAGATTTAAGTTTACAAAATGGTGGTTACTTATCAAATAAAGAAGGTAAACCAGTAAGTAATGATGCTTTTGTTGCAGCACAAAGTAAAGCGCATTATCTAGTTTCATTAGCAGAGGCTACTAAAGGTAAAGATTATGTAGGTAAGAAAGCTGATAGTTTTCTTAAAACTGTTGATGAAGTAGTAACTAAAATTAATTCTGTAAAATCTGTTAAATATGCAGAAGAGGTTAAAGAACCTACTATGGATATTAGAGATAAAATGGCTCAGGAAGCTCTTGCTTGGCTTAAGTATGAAAAAGATGGAAGTGCAACTAAGAGAATTAACGAAGCAATGCAACAATTCAATGTTATTAATGACTTTGAACAGTTTGGATTATTCTTTAGTGAAGGTATTGTTAAATTAGAGAAGATTTATACAATTGAAGAGATTTTAGCTGCTGTAAAAGTAGTTGAGCCGCATTTAGAGTCAATTAAATAATTTTAATGAAGGAAATAATCAACAATGCTGTTGATTGGATCAAGAGCCAGGATATACGTGCATGTATCACTGGCTCTGTTCTTCTTGATTACTTTGAAGGACAAGATATAGATGTATTCACATATGATGAAGCCTCTTTTACAAAGCTTTTATATTCAATGCATTTTAATCCAATGTTCCAACTTTTAGAGCCTATCGAAAAGTGGAAATTTGAAGAGTACACAAATTCTAAAAAGTCATCCTTACATAAGTTAGGATTAATCACTGTAAAATTCAAATACAATTTATCAGTAGATGTAAATGTAATCTATAAAACTAAAGATACTAATCTTTTTAATGTATTATCATCATTTGATATGGACATTATTGCAAAAGGTTATGATATTCAAACTAAGCAGTATTTAGATCTCTCAGGTAATAATGGTAAAATAGCTTCATGGAATAGATGGAATACTACATTCTATGCAGAAGATGTTTGGTCAATTAATAAATTACTGAGACAATTTGAAAGATGCATTAAGTATCATAAGAGAGGATATAATACAGATGCTTTAGTTATTAAGTACATTGAATTACTGGATAAATTATTAAATTACCATAGTATCTTTAATAGTAATAATTTTAATGATAAATTAATTATAATGAAAGACAATGGTAAAATATTAAAACAAATCTTAGAGAAATGGTTACAAGATCATTCTCTAACAGATAAAGAATTAGAATTGTTACAACAAAAAATAAAAGAATTATGACAGTAGAAGAATTATTAAATTCTATGCAAACTAAATATAAGAAAGGTGAAGGAGGTACTTTAAGAACTCTTGAAAATAGTAAAGATACTTGGAGTAGAATTGCAGCTAAAGATGATTTTTCAGAATTAGGATTTACTTCTGAATCTGAGAAGGAAGAGTTTTTAAAATCGTGGATTTCAGACAACCCTTATTCAAATATTTAATATGAAAGAGAAAATAGAAAAATTTATTCAGAGTAATGGATTAACTTTTGCTAAAGGTCAGAGAAACACTGATATGGTAGTTATTTGTGGTTATACTCAATCTTTAGAAGGAGGTAATAGAAATGACTTAAAAAATGTTTTAAATCCTTACTTTAAAAAAGATATTGAATTAGAAGATGAGTTCAATAGAGTGTGGAATTACACAAGTGATAATAATTATGCTCATTGGTGGACTATTGAATCTAATATAGTTTCATATGTAATACCATGAAAAGTTTCCTCTTAAAAAACAATATTCCCTTAATTAAATGGAGTATGTTACCTGATAATATATTTTTTGAAGGAGTTATTCCACAAGGATATGATTTAGCAGTATGCCCATCAGATAATATTGTTATTTTAGATGTAGATGTTAAAAATAATAAAAACGGGTTTGAAAATATTCCTAGTAATATACTAAAAGAATTAAACCAGACTTTTTATTATAATACAAAATCAGGAGGACGGCATTATTGGATTAAATACACGGGAAATAAAATTCTCTTAAATAAGTCTACGAAGTATGGATTAGACTTAAGAGTCGCTGAAGGTAAATACGCTAAAGGATATGTTAAATATTATCACAATGACGATATAAGAAATTGTTTATTTTTAATAAAAAATTCTGAAGAGGAAGTAAATTATTTTTT
The DNA here is from genome assembly GCA_964401485.1 of uncultured Gammaproteobacteria bacterium. Taxonomy (GTDB): domain Bacteria; phylum Patescibacteriota; class Patescibacteriia; order UBA9934; family UBA9934; genus CAYFMS01. The sequence continues at coordinate 65,139 of CAYNYL010000004.1, read as the reverse complement.
AGAAAAGTTGTTTTCTATATAAAAATTTTGTATTTTTGGGATTATGTCCCAAAAATCAAATACAAAAGAATTTATAAAAAAGGCTACATTAATCCATAGTGATGAATATGACTATTCTTTGGTTAATTATGAGACTGCTCTTAAAAAAGTTATAATAATTTGTAAAGAACATGGCGCATTTAAAATAACTCCTAATAAACACCTTACTAGAAAATCAGGATGTGCTAAATGTGGAATAATTAAAAAATCTAAGCTTCAATTACATTCTTTAGATCAATTTTTAGAAAAGGCTAAAAAAGTACATAAAAATTTATACACTTATAATATTGAGGAGTACAAAGGTTCTAACTCTAGAATTGAAATTAAGTGTAATAAGCATGGATTATTTTTTCAAGTTGTTAAAAAACATTTATCGGGGGATGGGTGTCCTAAATGCGGTAATGAAACTATCAGTTTAAAGGCTTCTAAAAATCCAACTGGATGGTCTTATGAAAATTGGGAAAAAGCAGCTAAAATATCTAAAAATTTCGATTCTTTCAAAGTATATATTCTAGAATGCTGGAATGATGAGGAAAGGTTTTATAAGATTGGAAGAACTTTCCTCTCTTTAAAGAAAAGATTTCACAATAAAAAGTCAATGCCTTATAACTATAAAATTTTAGAAACTTATGAAAAAGATTATATGTTTATATGTAATTTAGAAAAAGAGTTAAAAAGCAAAAATAAAGATTTTCAATATGTTCCTAAATTAAAATTTAATGGAATGTATGAATGTTTTTATAATTTAATTAACATAAATTTACAACAATGACAAATGGACATCAATAGAGACAATTACAGAAGTTTTAACGCTGTAAATTTTTCTTTATTATCAAAAGTGGATTTTGATCCATCACAAGTTAAAATAGTACAGAAAGAGACTGAAGCTTTAAGCTTTGGTTCTCTTTTTGACTGTTTAATGACTGAACCTGATAAATTTAATGAAAGATACATTATCAGTGAAGTTAATAAACCTACAGCACAGTTAGGAGAGTATATTGATTTATTAATTGAATATAAGAATCATGAAGATGCTTATAAAGAAATGAAGAATAGAAATCCTAAATTAAGAGACTCTTTAGAAAAGTTTAAAGAAAGAGTTGAAACTGAAGGTAAAAAATATTTAGAATTTTATGAATCTAGCAAAGAAAAACAAGTAGTTTCTAAACAAGATTATTATCTTGCTTTAACAATGAAGGAATCTTTACTTACAAATCAGTTTACAAGTCCTTATTTTAATATGGACTTTTTCTGGGAAGTTAATAATCAGCATCCTTTAGAAGCAGAGATTGATGGAATTCTATATAAATGTCTGGTGGATAGATTTCTAATCAACTCTGCTCTAAAGAAAATAATTCCTATTGATATAAAAACTACCGGAGAATATCCTAATGCTTTTATGAAGTCAGTATGGAAGTACAGATATTATCTTCAAGGAGCTTTATATTGGGATATAATTCAAAGAAAATATCCTGATTATGAAGTAGCTGATTTTTTATTTTTCGTATGTTCAAAAGAATTACCACAAAAGCCTTATATTTGGAGTTTAGATGAAAAGACAAGAGAAATAGGTAGAAATGGAGGATTTTCCAGAACAGGTCAGAAAATCAGAGGTTACAAAGAATTAGCTAATGATTTACAATGGCATGAACAAACTGGTCAATGGGAATATCCAAAAACTGTCTATGACAATGGTGGAATTTCTTTTATTGAACTATGACATTGGAATTAGAACAATCACAAAGGAGATGTGAGTATAAAAATGCCAGACATCTGATTTATTCAGGAACATTTGATTCATGTTATCCTGAACTAAAAGAGAATGAATTTTATGAAGAAATTATTTTAGATTCTGAAGAAGTTATATCTCCCACTGTAACAAAAGTAGGTAATAAGGTATTCAGATACTCTAAAATAATGGTGGAGAAATACAGTAAATTAAATAAAACTGTTAGGTTGCAATTATATTATAGCACATTAAATAGTACATCAGGATATTTACTTCCTGCTTTATTAGATGCCAGAGAATGTAATGTAGGTAGACAAGCATTTTTATTTGATACACATTTAGTAAATGCATATGTATCTATAGATGGTAGTACTCCTGATGGAAGTATTTATTTATTATATAGATTTGATGGAAGTACTCAAATGATGAATCTTGAAAATTTATTTAAAAACAGTAAGGATTATATTCGATCTATTCAACCTGATAAATATCATACGATATATCAGTTGAAAGTAGAAGATTATGAAAATTACGAAATATTTTTATCATCCAGATTTCATAAATTTACAGAAGAGCATAAAAAGAAGATTGAAAACTTCTTTCAATTAAAGAATCATATGTTAAAGTATCAGATAATCTACAATTCAAAGGAACTGCGAGAAAAAAAAGAAAAGGAATTAGATATTACTATTCCTACATACGTAAGTTTAAATCAAATGGTAGATTTGAGAAATGAGACATATTATACAGAGAAGATGAAGGTAGAATGGAATCTACCAAGTGAGGAATTTTTATGAGTTTACAAACAAACATTGGAGAGAGTTGGTACAATACCCTCTCTCCTTATTTTAACAGCTCAGAATTTGAGCAATTGACACAGTTTATTAATACTGAGTATAAAACTAAAACAATATATCCAGCAAAAGAAAATGTATTTAAGGCATTTAGATTATGCCCTTTTAATGAGACTAGAATTATATGGATTGGGCAAGATCCATATCCAGCAGGACAAGCTCTAGGCTTAAGCTTTGGAGTTGATCCAGCTAAGTATAGAATACCTCAAAGCTTACAACTAATAGTTGAAGAGCTTGAGAATTGCACAAATGATAGAATATTAAATCTATTATTTGATTATACATTAGAATCATGGGCAAAACAAGGAGTACTGATGCTAAATACAGCTTTAACAGTAGAAAAGAATAAAATAGGTTCACATATAAAAGTGTGGGAATCTTTTACAGAAGAAGTATTTAAAGTGCTTTGTACTAATCATACGGGATTAATATTCGTATTATTAGGAAAAGAGTCTCAAAAATATAAGAAATTTATAAATCAAAATCAGAATATTATTGAAGCTCCTCATCCTGCAAGTGAAGTTTACTCAGGTAGAAGAAGTGGATTTCTGGGAAGCGGTTTATTCAATCAAATTGATGAATTAACAATGAAAATTAACAACAATAAAATAAAATGGATATGAGTGAACCTAAACAATTAGTGACTTTTACAGCACTTTATACTAAAATGCCTTCAGATGAAATATTAGCTGAAATAAAAAGAGCTGAGGATCTTAATTTAAAAAAGAAACCTGATCTTGAATTTGAAGAAGAAAGAGGTAAAATCACAGTAGAATTAGCTCTTATTGACGAAATAAATGAAGCTAATCCCAGAACACAAAGCTCTTTACACTTAGCAAATGGAAAGATTTATGTTATTGATGGTAATCATCAGGATATTTTAGAATTTTTACAGACTAACTATAATTTCAAAGTACATGAGTTCAAGTCAGAAAGTACGGAAGTTGCTTGATTGTATGCATGACATAGCTAAAGCAGGAGAGTATTCTGAAAAAGAAATACTCTTCTGTAAAGAGCTATATTCTGAAATACAGGTATGTAATTTAGGGTATACTCCTAAAACAGATAGAGAAAAAGCACTTATTAAATCAGGAGTTAAAATATCTGATAAAGATGCTATGTTTTCTATAAAGATTAGAATTAAAAATTTAATAGAAAGTGAATTATGAAATCAGATAAAATATTCATGTTAATTGAAGGTAATTATTATAATTGTATCTATGGAGGCTCTCTCTTTATTTTTAGACATGAAAATCGAAAAGATTCATTTCATTTAAATGTTCGGGTTAAAAAATTCGTAAGAAGTTCTTGGGAATTCTATAAACAATCTACGCTGATAAAATCTGCTACAAATCAAGAAATAAAATGGTTTCAAGAATGTGAAAATAGAGGTTGCTATGTTGAGTATGAAGAAACAATTAAACATGAACATTATGAATGTTGGTAAAAGGTACATCGTCGGTGACATACATGGTGAACATGATAAACTAATCAAATGTTTACAATCAGTTAATTTTGATTATGAGAATGATACTTTAATCCAATTAGGTGATATAATTGATAGAGGAGAAAAATCTTATGAATGTGTTGAAGAACTTTTAAAGATTAAAAATCTTATAGCTATAAGGGGTAATCACGATGAATGTTTTATGTCTGGATTACATACTGGTATATACTCTTTATTTGGACAAGGAGCAAGAGAGACTATAATTTCATATATGAAAAGTTGTACTACTAAAAGAGAATTAAATGTAAAAATGTCAGGACACATATCAGATTTTAATATTAATGATTTTCCATTAGAGCATTATAAGTTTTTTCAAAAACAAGTTCCTTATTATATTTTAGATGATAAATTATTTGTACATGGAGGATTTAATAGACATTATTTAATTGATGATCCTATTCATAATGGAGAAGAAGTACTATTTTGGGATAGAGACTTAATTGCTGAAGCTAAAAGTTGGGAATCTATGGTAAGTAAAACTCCTTTTAAGAATAAAAATAATTTTAAAGAGATTTATGTAGGTCACACTCCAGTTCAGTATTTTGTTAGATCTGATAAACCTCAAAGATGGGCTAATGTAAATTTACTTGATACTGGATGCGGGAAAAGGGGAGTATTAACCATTATGGATCTAGATACACATGAATATAAACAATTTTAAATTAAACTTATGATTTTACTAAATAGTATAAAGTGTAATAATTGCAAAGAAATAATCATTTCTAAAACCCAACATGATTTCAATATGTGTAGTTGCGGACAATGTGGAATTGACGGGGGTCGAAGTTATATTAGAAGAATAGGTATAGACTACATAGATTATTCTTTAAACATTTCATTAGAAGAATTTTATGATAATCCTGAATTGTCTCATTTTTTAATGAGAGAGTGTTTATTTTGGGGTAGAAATTATGATAAGAATATGAACAAACTTCCTGCAACTGAATATATACCCATTAAAGACTTAACTTCTGATCATATTGAAGCTATATTAAAAACACAGATTCATCTTTCAGAATTTTGGAAAAGTTTATTTAAAAGAGAGCTACAATGGAGAAAATAAATATTAAACTATGTGGAATAGAATCACAACACTATTTGTAGTAGTCTGCTTTGTTGGATTACTTACATTACCTCCTAAATTATGGATACCTTTTGGTATCTGTCTAATTGGAATTTATACTTATTATTATTTTAAATCTTAAAAAAAACAAATATGACTAGAAAAATGTACAGTAGCGGTAAACGCTGGAAAAGAAAAGAATTGCAAATTGTAACCAATCCTGATTTATCAGTACAAGATAAATTAGATGCGTTACCTGAAAGATCTTATGATGCTATTTATTGGCAAATGAATAAATACGGAATTAAGAGAAAAAAAGCAATATTAAGTAAAGAAATAATTACTGAAAAAGTTTCATTTATAGAAAAAAAATCCACTCGTTTAAGGATTAACGGAGTATCTATTAATATCATTGCTAATATAAAAGATATTACAGTAGATGAAACAGGTATTTTAATTATAACTTAATAATTCAAGAACAGTTTTCCCACTTTCTGTAAAAAAGTGGTTTATTATGACTAAATTTCAAGCTTATTATGTAAAATTTCTTAGAATAAGTTGTGATGGTTCATGGAGATGGGTTGCTGCTAAATATAAAATGAGATATGAAGATAAATTACCTTTTAAGTTTGAAACTACTTACGGAGGTAATCAAATTGATGGTATGAACTTATGTTATGAAGCAATGATAATATTAAATGAAAAAATAGAAGATGGCTGGAACTAAGAAAAAATTAAATTGGTATAATGATACAGAAAAAATCATTGAAAAAATGATTAATGCTGAACTTAAACCTTATGGTATAAAAATGAAAGATGTATTAGGTGTAGAAAATTGGTTTCAAAAATATACTTTTAATACAGAAGAGCAATATAATAAATGGAAAGAATATTGTATTGATTTAATGACTAAGAAAGTAACTCCAAGAAGAACTAAAGCTAAAGCTGAAAGAGAATTTATGTGGTTAGATTTAATGTATGGATTAAGATGTAAATTTAATAAATATGACAGAAAAACAAAAGAAAAAATTAAAAGTAGCAATTGATAATATAGTTTGGATGGCTATTAGATATGCTGATGGTAGGCATACTTATGCTCCTAGTGATGTTAGAGATTCTGTTAAAGTGTTTAAAGAAATATTTCCTGATTTTAAAATTAAAGAAGATACTACTGTTAAAAAACCTAAATCAGAAGAGATTGGGGGGAATGTCATTTGAGAGTGATTATTTGTGGGATCTTATAAATGATGATCAGAATGTGCGTTAAATTTAATAACTTATTATGAATATTTATCATTTTAGTGATACACATACATATCACAATTTACTTAAACAACCTAATGAATTTATTGATATCGCTATATTTTCAGGAGATTGTAGTAATCATAGAGATCCTTATAATAATGAAGTAGAAGTTAGAGGATTTATAGATTGGTATAAATCTAATAATAGCATACAAGCCAGATACAAAATATTTGTTGCAGGAAATCACGATACCAGTATTGAAAAGGGATTATTGAAAAAACAAGATTTTACTGATGTTAATATTATCTACCTTGAAAATGAAGAGATTGATATTGAGGGAGTTAAAATATGGGGTTCTCCACTATCTCCCAATTTTGGAAATTGGTCATTTATGAGAGATAGGGGAAAATTGAACAAATATTGGCAGCATATTCCTGAAGATACTGACATACTTATAACACATACTCCGCCTAAGGGAATATTGGATTTGAGTTATAATAGAGAAAATATCTTGGAAACTTGTGGGTGTTCCTCTTTAATGAAACAATGCTTGAAAATAAAACCGAAACTTCATTTATTTGGGCATATCCATAATAATAAAGATTTGATTAATGCAGGACAGTTAAAATTAAGTAATTATCCAACTATATTTAGTAATGGAAGTGTAGTTACAGATAGAAAATTTGGAACTTTAACTAGTCATGGAAATTATTTTGTAATATAATAAATAATTTTGTATATTTGCTTTAATGATAGGTATATATAAAATAACTAGTTTTTCTGATAAAATTTATATAGGACAGTCTATAAATATAGATAAAAGATTTTATGATTATAGAAAGTTAATAAATTGTAAGTCTCAAATAAAATTATATCATTCTTTTTTAAAATATGGAGTAGATAATCATAAATTTGAAATAATCGAAGAGTGTTCTATAGAGCTTTTAAATGAAAGAGAAAGATATTGGCAAGATTTCTACGATTGTTTAGACAAAGGGTTGAATTGTAGATTAACTAATACAAATGATAAAAGTGGAAAACTTTCAAATGAAACTAAATTAAAACTTAGTAAAAGTTGTCTTAAATTAAGAAAAGAAGGTAGAGGAAATCCGCCTCCTAAACCTATGCCTGGAAATAAAAACCCCATGTTTAATAAAAGACATTCTCTTGAGACTATTCAAAAAATGATAAAAAATAGAAAAAAAAGAGCGGGGGAGAATCATCCTAATCATAAAATTTATTTAAATCTTGAGACCGGATGCTTTTATTTTTCAATCGGTGAAGTAGCGCAATCTATTAATAAAAATTGGTCATATGTAGCGGATAGATTATTTGGAAGAATTAAGCAAAAATTAAATATTATTAAAGTTTAATAATTAATACTAAAGAGAGGTTATTGATTACCTCTCTTTTTCTTCATCAACTGGGAATATAGGAATCATAGATCTTATTGCACTAATAATTGGAATAAATTCTAAAGTTCTTGCAAATGGCGGAGTATCATCTCCAGCAAAATTTTCACCTACTGAATAATCTCTAATTTCATCTTTAGTATTTCTAAACCAGTTATTTAGTTTCTTATAAAGAATTGATACTGAAGGTATAGATGCTGTACCTAATAATCTTGCAGATTCATTAAAATCATAAAAGAATGAAACTTCTGTATATGCCCTATTTAATATTCTAAATGCATAATTTTTAGCTTGACCATTTTCATCTTCATCATCTGCTCCAGCCATTAAAGAGATTAAAATAAGTAATCCAATCATCATTCTAACTTCAGAAGCCATAGCTCTTAATTGATTCTGCTTAGATCTTTTAAAATCTTCAAAGGAAACATCTTTAGATTTAGAAGGGTTTTCAGCTTTCCATTGATTATAGAGTCTTTTAGCTCTCATTTCATTAACTGTGAAAATATTTGAATTAGGATTTATCTTTCTATGTAATCCAAATGTAGCAGATTCAATCATTAACTGACTCATCTTTTTAAGTAGAGTATGAGTAATCCAATTAGTCCAGTTCTGATTAGCTTCTTTATTTATTTCATGCCAGAATGCATTATAACGACCTATTGTAGCTATTCCTAGTGTTTCATCAAATTTAAAATTAGAAAATCTTTCTCTTGCAACACCAGGCATCCATGTTTTAAACTGCATAAACATATTAGTAAGTAATCCTGTATGCATTTTATTGACATCTTCTGAAGACATTGTACCTTTAATTTTACGTTGTCCTTTTCTAAGAGCATTTCTAATTTGATAAAATTGATTATCATTAATATCCATTGTAGCTCTACCTGTTTTAGGATCTACTGATATTTGATCATATAAAGATTTAGTACCTTGAGGTAAAGAACTTAAAGGTCTAATTTTACCTTCAGAATTGAATCCATAATGTAAAAACATTGCTACAGCTACATGATGATCAATAGACTCATCTGCTTTTCTTAGAAAATAGTAACCCATTTCCATAGATAACCACTTGCTTAACTTAGTTGCAGAGGCATCCATTGCTTGTCTTGCATTTAGATTATCTTGTCCCATGTCAAATAGAGATACAATTGCTAGAGTTTTCTTCCTATCAGACCAGATTAACTTCTGAGCTTGATTGAAGGCTGCTCTGGAAAAAATTTCACCTTTGGTTGCTTCTACTGATGTATTTATTTTAGCAGCTAACCATGCTGATGCGCCTGTGATAGGTTTAAACATTAATTGTATAGCTCCTGTATAAGTTTTTACAGTTTGTGCGGTTTTTACTACTGTTCCTTTAGAAGCAACTCCTGTATCTTGAATGGTAACTCCGTATAAATGGTAATCTACTAGCGCATTAAAAGCTTGTTGATTTTGAGAATCATTTGGATCCAATCCAATTGCTTTCTTTGCTAATCTTGAAATTCCAGACATCTTAGATTTTTCTTTTACTTCTACAGTAGCTTTATTCTCCATCATTATGGTTTTTAATGCTAGAATATGAGCTTCTTGCTTAGACATTGCTTTATAATTTAATCCCATTTGCAGGAATCTAATCATATTGCTGGTAAGATCAAAAGATTTATTTTCTACTGGATTAAGATAGAGCTTAGGAATTTCTCTTACAATTTTACCATTTAAATCCAGATTATACATATAATCACCTTCTCTGACTTTGAAAGAATTAGTAAATTCTTTCAATAATGCTGAAGGACTATATTCTCCATTTAACATAGCCATTTGAACTAAATCAGCTCTTACATTAGCAATAAAGTGATCTGGTAATTCAGACCATTTAACTCCTAACCATTCTCTAATTTGAGAATTTAGTTCTTGATATAGTTCATAATATTCTTTTAATTGCGGAGTATTTAAAATACTTTTATATTCATCTGATGCATATTTTTGAATAACTTCAGGTTTTAATTCTAAAGTCCATTTATTGACGTCTGATACCCAAGCTTCTTCATGTGTAAGAGTATTAAATTTTGTATCCCAATTATGCATTAAAATATCAAGTTCGTTTTCTATAGTTTCTATACTTGCAAAATCCTCTTTAGCTTTTTGTTCCAATTCAGATTTTTTCTGTTCATAGTATCTATTTCTACGTTCTTTAATATTTTCTTCAGCTCCTTCTTTTAATTGATAGTGTTCTTTATACCATTCATGATCCTTAGATTTAAATCTTTCAGCCATTAAATCATAAAAGTCTTTCTTTAATTTAAAATGTAAACTTCCAGTTTTTTCATTGTAAATCATCTTGTAAACCTGATTAACACTTTTACCTGTAGATTTTCCATAATCTAAAAGAGCTTTATGTTTTGCCATTAAATCATCATAAAGAACCTTGTAGTCTCTACTTGCTTCCATTTGAGCTTGTCCTATTCTTCTGGCTGCAACATTGAAAAAATAATTATCTTCCCCTAATTCAGTAAGAGTTTTTAATTGTAGTTTAACTA
>CAYNYL010000004.1:0-54674 GCA_964401485.1 uncultured Gammaproteobacteria bacterium | reverse complement strand
TCTTGAATTTCATCAATATGCATATATAAAGAATCAGATTCTTCTTCTATTTGAATTCTTTTAGCTAATCCTGTTATTAATAATTGAGTTTCTTTAATAGCACTGGCAATATCATTATTTAATTTAATATCTTTTATTGATTGTCTGATTTTATTAGCTCTTTCAAATAATCTATATTTCTTTTCTTCGTTATTAGTTCTACTAATATCTTTAATTATCTTTTCTAATAACGCAAATTGTGTATTTAAAAATTTATCTACTGCTTTATTACCTGTAGTTTCAAAAGACATTGGAATTTGACCTAAGAATGAGTTATCTTCTCCTGTAACTAAATTTTTAATATGTGGTAATAGTTTTTCTCCTTTAGGAGCTTTATGATTCATAGGAACTTCCATCATGCTTACAACAGTTCTTACATGTCTGGCTTTTTTAAGTCCATATAAATCTACAAGCATTCTATCAATTTCTCTTGTTTGTCCTTCCCAGTAATCAAGATTATGTTGCATTACAGGATCTGAATGTACTTTAAATCCATCTTTTAAAGTTTTAACATTAGATTTACTTCTTATACCCATATTCTTAAAGTCAAAATAGGAATAAGTATTATCAGAGTAAATAAATATTAAATCTCCTGTACCTCCTACACTATTCATAGGATCTACAATTTTAAACTCTGTTAAAGCAATTACGTTTTGATTAGGATCAATATTATTTTGAGTAGCTATTGCTAAATCTACTAATTCAGTAGCCTGTTCTACAATTTTATCAATAGCAGCATCATCAACTTTAACTCCGGTTTTAGTATCAACTAATAAACGATTAAATTTCTTTCCAGCTAATTTAGCTTCAAGAATAGCAGGTACAAATCTTTCATATAAACTATGAATAGCTACTCCTAAATCAGCAGTAGTTTGTCTATCTTTTGTTAAAATAAAATCTTTACCCCCTTTTACCATTTTAGTAATAGTAGTCTTTAGAGCAATATCTTTTGTTCCACTAAATACATATAATCCGTCCTGAGAATAATCTTTCTCAATTACTCCAGAAACCATATTTAATTTGGCAATAGATTCTTCTCTGGTTTGATTTTCTAAATTATCAAAAATAAGTTCTTTATGCCTAATAGCATTTCTTAAATTATCATATGATATGTTTTCTACTCTACAACTCATAATTTACATGTTATTTGTATTTTACCTTCAGACATCAAAGATAAAAAATTTGACCTTTGCTCATCGTTTAAATAGGAATATTCTGGAAAATATTTTTCAAATTCATAAAACATCTCATCCATCTGACCCTTAGATTGTTCTAAGTTTTCTTGTGTGTAATCAGGTTTTACAACTTGTAATAAACTTTCTTTTTTAGTACCTATAGTGCTTGTATATCCAAATTTACTCTTAACAGGAACTCTGTCTTTAGCAGATTTCATGATATTATAAGCTGCGTGTTTATAATAATCTGTTTCAGGATTTTTACCAAAGAATTTTACAATCATAGACCATAGACTATTCCACCAAGTTTCAACTAATGCATCAGTACCTAATCCTTTTTTATCTTCTATAATATGCTTTGCTATTAATTTACCAATAGCTTCTTTTTGCATTTTAACAGGATCATAATTATAGATTATTCCATATTCATTTACAACATCATTGTAGAATGAAGTTTGAACTACATCTTCCATCATCTTTTTAACAGCTGGATTATTTTCTCCACCTACTAATTCAATATACATATGAGCAGTTTCTTCAGGTAAAGTATCAATTAATTTTTTACCTTCAATTACTTCAACAGTTCCAGTTAAAATATCAGCTTTAGCTCTAGCATCAACTAACTCTCCATCATAATAAATCTTATTTACTGATTTATAATTAATTCCATTAACTTCTAAGAATACTTTCATAGCTTCATCAAGCTCTTTAGCTCTTTCCATTAACTGTTTTTTAGGAGCTACTTGTTGAAGATTGGTATAACTGCCAGGTTTAAATGGTTGTCCATAATGTCTTACAAAATAACTACCAGAACTTGCTTTTTCTACTGTAGCTTTTATATCAGCATCTTCTAAAGCTTCTTCTACCTCAACTCTATTAGTCATAGATCCTAGAAATCCAGATTCTCCTATATTAAATTTTCTTAAAATATTATATAGTTTCTTTTCTTCTGGTGAAGCAATTCCTTTTTTATTTAATTGAAATAAAACATCTCCTTTAGTTAAGTCTTTACTTTCAGGAAATTTATCAGAATTATTAACTTCTTGCCAATTGGCAACTTCCATTTCTAATTCAAAAGATTCTTTACCTGTTTCTACAAGTAATTTTTTAAAGTCTGGATGTGATATATTTACGCAATTCATATTAACTATAACATTTTTTATAATAATTACTCATTTTTTCAGCTCCATATTGATCAATGTGTTTTTGAACAGATTGAACAGAACTGTTAGGATGTTTTTCTAATATTTTAGCTCCATAAATAGTCCATAGAGCTTTAGCTTCCTTAGATATTTTAGAGCTTTGTTGTTGATTTTTCCAAACTCCTAATACTTGTCCATCAATAGTTTGTTCTGAATAGTTATACCCTTTTGCTTCAAGATTTTTAGCAAGTCTTTTTTCTCCTTCATTATAATCAGAACTTTTCACATAAGCTTTATTATCAGTAATTAAAGTAGCTCCTGCCTCAATAGCCTTCAATGCTTCTCTAATAGTTTTATCCTGTTGTTCTTTTCTTAAAGTTTCATTACCTCTTTTACCTCCAATAGAAACAAATATTATATCACTAGACGAATAGTTACCTGAATTTACTGTGTTAGATTGAATTGGTCTATATTCTATTTGCCAAGCCTCGTTTAATTTAGGTTTAACTTTGGAGTTGAAATAATCAACTGACCAACCTTCTAATTTACTCCATTGTTCAGCAGTTTTATTACTGCCCACTAATTTATGTAATGGTCTTGTAACCGCTACTTTTATTCTTTCACCATTTTGTCCTTCCCATTCTATGATATCTCCAATTTTTAAATTCTTCCAGTAATCTATATGTCCATCAGATTCATATCTTGTGGTGGCAGTTCTTTCACCATTTTTAATAGCTTCGAGAGTGGTATTGGAGGTAACATCATTTCTTTTATTATTACCATAAGCAAAGGTCATTTTACCTTTTGCCGAAACTTTTTTATTATTTTGTTCTAAAATTTGCTGTCTATAACTTTCAGTAGAACTGCCTGTAATACCTTCTGCAAAACCTATAAATTTATTAGCTACACTTGCCTTAACTATTGCTTTTTTATCAGCAGATTGTATTGGAGTTACTGTAAATATGTTTTGTTTTGTTATATTAGATTGTTGCTTATCAATTTTATCAGCTTCTTTCTTTTCATTATCTAAAGCTAGTTGATCCAGTTGTTCCTGAGAAGGGCTATCTAATGTTTTTGCTAACTTATCTAAATTGGCTTGAGATATTCCTTCATCTGAAGGATCTGGAATATCCGTACCATCAAATTCATAATCTTCAGAAGAGTTAGAAAGTTGTTGAACATTTTCATCAAAAGGAGTTCCTTTTTCTGCTTTACCTTGTCTATCATCAGCTGTATAACCATTGTTAGAAGTCATTGCAGATGGATCTAAGTAACTAGGAGTTACTTCATAAACTCCACGTCTACCTTTTTTAGAAACTGGTTTATAGCCTACTAGATTGCTGTTAATTTCAATTCTTTCTAGTAAAGTAGTTCTTTCTATTTTATATTTAACTCCAGATTTAGCAGTAACTTCTCTTTCAGATGTTAAAAGTAAGAAAGGGAATTGACTTAAATAATCTGAAGAATTAAAAGCGTAAGGTACTCCATGAGTTTTTAATGTACCTGCAACATCTTCCATTAATGCTTGGGTTTCATGTAATCTAGGAGTTAGTTCAGCGTCATACCATGCAGCTGCATGAATGGATTTTAAATCATTATCTGTTAATACAGTACCTTCGCTAATAAACTGTTTAATAATATTACTAATAATAGGCAGTGAATATTCAGAAGGGATAATATCAATGAATTTAGAAGTATTGTTAATAGACCCAGATTGAAGAATAGCTAAAGTAACTAAGTCTCTGGCAGCTTCTTGAACTTCATCATTTGGATAATCCCAGAGTTCTTTAAATGAATTAATTAAAGAGTTTTCTTCTAATGCTCCTAATCTTGCTGAATATCTTTTAACATAGTCAAAATTCATAGTTACATTTTCACCTTTAATATGTTCTTCAGACATTAAAAGTAATTCTTTTAAGAAAAGATTCTCTTTTACATCAGGATTGAAGTACATAATTCTTTTCAATCTATGTACTAATGAATCCCCTTTAAACATTAAATCATACTGCTTAGAAGATAAAGATTTACCATCTACTGTTTGTGAGTGTAGTACATGAGTAACAATTCTTGATAGCCATTTATTTCTAACTGCTATTTTCTCATCTGTAGCTTTTTGATTATAAGGAAGCATTAATTCATCTAATGCAGCTTCAATGTCAGGATTACTTGTATCTAAGAAGTAGTCTTTAAACATGTTAAATGTATCTCTTTTATTTTTTAAAAATCCTTTTAAATAAGTATTTTCAAATAAATTAGTTAAAGACTCGGCTTCAAAAATACCTAAATTATATAATTTTTCAATAGACTTTCTTTCTTCTCTGATATGTACAATACTTTTAGCTTTAGTAGTTTCAGGTTTTGTTAATCTAATTAAAGAGGCATATCCTTTAGATACCTGCTCTAAATACAAGTAATATTCTAAAGCTTTTTCAGGATGTATTTCAAAATCTGATACTGTAAAATCTTTAAAGAAAGTATCTAATGCGGACTCTAATGCATCTAGATCTTCTGATGTAGCAGATCTAGATATAGCTTTTGAATAAATATTATGAAGTAAGTCTTCCTTTTTCTTGCCTTTAATTAAAGAAGCTATAATTTTATCTTTAGATTTTCCTTTCTTTTGTACTTCAAGAAATTTAGCTTCTTCAGTTGCTCTAATTTTTAAATACTCTTTAACTTTTTTACTTTTAGTGAGTTTAATTCTGTCAGATAACGACACTCCTAATTCAGCTGTAAAGTTATGGTAATTAGCAGTAATAGGAGTTATATTACCTTGAGCAATTGCCGGGAATAATTTCTTTTCAGAGTCTACTGATTCAGAAAGAATCTCGTTATGATTCTCTGATATTTTTCTACCTACACTATCATAAATATTACCCATCTGATTGTGAATAGCTCCAACCACTCTAATCATTTTAGGATTAATTTTAATAGGTGCATATTGAAATTTAGCATGTCCTGTAATAGCATTTGCAGTATTACTTAATACTCTTTGAGATTGCCACTGTGCGTATCTATATTCTAAAGCTGAATTATAAGATAATTGTTCATGAAAAGGCATGTCCTCATCTTTATAATCGCTTATGGATTTTCTAGTTGTTTCAACTGTATAATCTGTATTATCTGGAGCTAAGAATGAACTAAAGTTTCTTGGATGTAATAGCTTAGTAATAGTAATTTCATTAAGTCTATTCTCAATAGTCTTTACTGACTGTCTTACTTCAGAAGGAAGTTCAGAGAATTCTTCAAAAGAAAGTAATTCAATTTGCTCACTCATTGAGATAGCGTTTTGTTTCTTTACTTCTTTAATAATTTCTTTTATTGCTGCTTGATACTCATTCTGATTTAAATACCTTCCTTTAGTTCTTTTACTTTCACTTCCTAAAAATTCTAAATTAGCTTCTAAAGAGGCTTCAATACTTGCTTTTAAATTTTCAGATATAGCCTGACTATCAAATAATCTATTAGTTATTCCTAACACATATTGAAAGTATTGTTCTTCTACAGAATCAATAAATTTAATTTTTTCAATTTTATTACCTCTAAATCTCACATTATTTAATAATGTGAATAATTTATCAATATCAAAGTCAGATCCTGATTTAGCAACAATCTCCGTTGGAACAATAATAGTATTACCATGTGCAGGAGACAGAAACTTTTTAATTCTTAAAATTTCAATATTTGGAGTATCTTTTGTAGGCACACGATTACCTACAATAGTAAATACATCATCATAAAATTTCTTTTGAATTTCTTTATTGAATTTATCAAGTTTTTCTTCAAATGTGTCTCCTTCAAAATTATCTTGTACGTACTTAATATATTTTCTAGGAAGAGTGATCATAGCTTCTGCTGGTGCTACTTTTTGAATATCAGCTTCAGATAGATTATTTATTTCTTCATAAGTATATTCAGTTCCATTTTCTTTAATAGGTCTATAGAATTTTAATGCTGGGTTGGATATAGTCGGATTTCTTTTAATAGGTTCATAAAATGTAGCAGGTCTTTGAACTAACATATCTCCTACTGTTGTATGTTTACCCATTAAAGTATCTATCATTGATACAATAACACCTTCAATATTACCTTTGTGTACAGACATATCGAATACACCATCTGGAATATCTAAAATAGCATCTAATGTATAATGTACATTTTTATTATATGTATTTCTGGTAAACTCAGCTTTAATAGCTTCTTTAAATTTATCTTTATTTAGTATTTTAAAAGTTGTATCTGATAATTTTCTTAATCCTAACAAAGGCAAGGCTTCTAAATTTAATCTCTCAGATTTAGCATTTGTTAAAGTATGCTGTTCTTTAACTACATGTTCAATATCTTTGAATTTAGGAATTACTTGTCCATTTTCAACAATATTTAAACTTTCAACAGCTTGTTTCTGTGTAGGATTTACAATTCTAGTTTTACCTGAAGGATCAATATCTAATTGATCTCCAAAGTCATTCCATTTAAATTCAGTAATTCCATATCCTTCATTAACAATTGTATCCATATTTTTTACAGATCCATCCTTATCATAGATAGGAGTAAGTTCACCTTTTAAATTTCCTACTGTTTCTCCCTTTTGAGATGTAGAAGGGAAGATAAAATCTATTCCATGTTTCATTGAAGTAAGCATCAGAGTTTCTAATTCTGTACCAATGAACTCATGAGGCATGGGAGGGAATAAGGCAAGTTTAATATTTGCAATAGTTCCCATATCTACTAATTCAGGATTCATAATATGCCCTACACCTTGAGGTTTTGTAGGAGCTATAGGATTATCAAATCTTTCCTGATCTTTAATTACTTCTCCTTCATACATTGCAACACCTTTCCAACCATCAGGAAGATGTTCAGAAAATCTTGATTCAAGTTCTTCTTTGGTCATTCCCAGTAAAGCTAACTTTTTAGGATCTTTAGCTACTGTTCCTAATAACCAATGCTGCATTTCATATTGAATGGTTTTATCCATTCCTTTAGTTAATTTTCCAGCTCTGAGTAGATAAGCTCTATAACCATCCATTGTAGAGAATCCAGCAGCATCATACTCATTCATTCCTACGTACTTATTTAATCCTGTAATATTCTTAAGGAATGGTGCAATAGGTGAAGATACTTCAATATCTTGAATAGTAATGAATTTCATATTTGAAGTATGAGCTTTACCATCAAATCTAGGGTGGTACATATTCATTTCTTCAGTTTTAGTTTCACTACCATGTAATGCTTTCTTAGTAGACATTGACATTGTAGCTCTTTTGAAAAGTTCAGTTACAATCTTATCACCTTTTAATTTATTAAATACTTTAATATCCCCCATTTCAAATTTGGTAGCTTCTAAAGCATTTGTAAAGTATCTGTAAGCAAAGTTTCTTGCTAGTGCTTCTAGACTATGTTGAGGAATAACTTTAACTTTTTCTCCAAACATAGAAGCAGCAATACCAGTATTAAATCCTAAATTTTCCCAATCTTGACCAGATTTAACGAAGATTTTAAACTCTTCAATTAATCTCATGGTATCTTTAGTCATTCCATCACTTAATTTTTTTAAGTATTTCTCAATATCAGAATTATGTATTCTCATTAAATCTTCTACTGCTTTTATATATTCAGTAGGAGAGAGATCTTTAATTTCTTTTACAGCTTTATTTAAACTGTCTATTCCAGAGAATATTGCAAGTCCTTTATGTCTTTGTATTTTAGAAAGTCTTTTGTAATTAGGATTATTATTCTGAGCAATTGTAGTTAAAACTTCATTCTTAACATAATTTTTTAACTCTGATACCATTTCATTCGTAGTTAAATTTCTGTTTAATCCTTTTGAAGTTTCATATTTAATTGCATAATCTAATTTTCTACCGGCAGATGGAATTACGGGAGATATACCAAAGAAAATAGCATTAAAGTGAGCATTGAACATGTCTCCTTTAGACAATTCATCGAAATTAATTCCTGGTTTATTAGCAGGTTTAGCATCTTTAATTAAAGCATGGTTTATAACTTCTTTGTTATTTAACCATTGAGAATAATAAGTTTGAACATTACCTACTCCTGTTGCAGGATTAAAAGGTGTATA
This sequence comes from uncultured Gammaproteobacteria bacterium, assembly GCA_964401485.1. Lineage (GTDB taxonomy): Bacteria > Patescibacteriota > Patescibacteriia > UBA9934 > UBA9934 > CAYFMS01. The sequence goes on along the minus strand of CAYNYL010000004.1, from coordinate 46,236 downwards.
TGTATCAAGATCATTATTTCTAATTTTATTTATAGTAGTTTCAAAGTAATTAGGTAATGTAATGATATTATTCATTGTACCATCTCCAGCTCTATACTGTGATGGAATACCTTCCATTTGAAATTCTGATTGAGCTTCTGCTAATGCTCTAATTTCTTTATCTAATTTAACAATATTAGAATTGAAAATATCATTTGCAGTAGTTGCATATCTGATTACATCTTTAGACCATATAATAAAGTCCTGCATTAGTTCTACAGGAACTCTTTCATCTAAAGTCATTCCAAAAATATCTAAAAATCTTTTAGCATTTTTAGAAGAATCAAATGTAGTTCTAATCTGATCAGAAGATAGTTTATATAATTCACCTAATTTAATTTTAGTGATTACTTTACCTTCTAATTGAATAGATTTAGATAAATCAAACTCAGCATCTTGGTTGAGGTAGTATTCTCCTTTTCTTAAATTAAAGAAGTTTTCTTTTGATTTAACATTATATTTATTAGTTAAATTCTGTTTCCAAATTTCAGTAAGTTTTTCAACTTTAGTGTTTTGAACAGGAGCTTGTAAGGAAGTTTTAGTACTGCTTCTTAAATCTACTTGCACTACATTTTTAGCTGTACCTACAACCCATGTGAAGAAAGAGGTTCTTAATTGAGAAAGTTCTTTACCATATTCTAAGGAATAATCTGGAATATAAGTATCACCATCTGATTTTAATCCTAAACGTTTGGCAAAGATATTAAACTCTGGATGATTTTCACCCATATCATGTAGCTTCTTATATAGTAATTTCTCTGTAGGGTAATTAGCAAGTTCACTTTGTAAAGTTCTTACAGCATTCTTAAATGAAATATTTTTAGTAAATCCTTCATCTGTTCTCCATCCTAATCCTTGTTTCTGAGGTAATGAAGCAATTAATAATTTAATAGCATGAGGTAATTGAGTAATTGTATCTACAGACATAGCATCCATGAACTGAGCATTATCTCTGGTTCTTTGATCTTCATCTAAAGATAATTCAGTTTCTACACCATACTCTTTCAAAAACTCTTTATGTTCTTTTACAGCATCTTCAAAATAAGCATGAGTTAATCTATCAGCAACACTGCTTCCTAATTCTAATTCTACCTTAACTACATCATAAATATCGTTAATATTAGTTTCACTTAATTCTAATAAAATATTAGGTAGCAAATTTCCATTTTCTACTCCAATAAGTACATCAAAGAATTTAGAATTTAAATGTTCTACAATTAATTTACTTCTGCTTTCTGTAAAATCTTTTATTTTATTCTTAACTCCGTCAAACTCAGGATTAAATTGAGCATTTTCTTTATTAAAAGATTCATTCTCAATCATATTAAAATAATCTTCAATAGTTTTAATTCCTACAAGATTATTAAAGAATTGAACTATTGCTCTGAAGATTCTTTTGAATACACTTTGTTTAGCTTCTTCACCTTTATTAAATTTATATTCTTTTGGGTTTAATCTGAATTCTTCAAATTCTTCAGCTAGAAATTCTTCAGCTTGTTCATTAGAATATATTTTACCAGTTCTGCTTCTTACTTCTTCAAATAACCAATTACGCTGTCTTTTATTTGTAAAAAAGTTAAATACTACGTGAAATGCTTCATGAAAAACAGTTCTGTCATCTGCTTTTTGAGAAAACATAACTCTCATGCTCGCAGTTACTCTACCTAATGATACTCCATCAATTAAAGCTTCTTGTACAAATTCAGGATCAAATCCTATAAATTTATTTTTAAACCAAGCTAAAGCTTCAGGACTCATTGAATCATGATAACCTGTGTATAATTTATTCTTACCTAATTTATTTATATATTCAAGTCTAGCTTGTTCTCTTGTAAGTTTAGGTCTTAATTTTTTATTAGCATTCCAGTAAGCATCAACTTTTTCTTCAGATATTTCAGGAGTCTGAGGTTTAACTTCAGGAGTTTCTACAGGTTGATTTTCCATAGGAGTATCAACTTTTACATCTTTTGTATCTGTAGCTGTATCTTCAAATATAGGTAAAGTATCTAAGAATTCTTGTGATGGAGCTTCTGAAGATAAATCTTTAACTTCAGGTTTAGGAGGATTTACTAAAGGTACTTCTAATTTAAATCCTGAGTTTAATACTTGTGGAGAATCTATAGAAGTCCAATGGCTTTTTACATAATCATTTTTAACTAGATACTCAGTATAGTTTTTATACTTTGATACTTCAATTAATTCTCCGTCTTTAACATCATAAACAATGTATGAGCTGTTTTTACCTAAATAGTTTTTATCAACATTATGTTTTTTATTTCCTACAAATGTTTCAAACTTTCCAAATTTACCTTCAATGATGTCTTCTTTAGAAATAAATTCAGTTTCTCCGTAATCAAATCCTAATATGTTTTTATCCTGATCTACTTTAATAGAGAAAGAAAACTTATTTCTTTTACCTGATTTGTAGATTCCTATAATACTGTTTAAGTATTTATAAAGTTCTACTCTTTCAGGACTTGGAGGCATTGCTGCAATATGCTGAAGTAATCTTAAAACTCTTTGAGATTCTTTAGTATCTCTTAAGTTCTTTAGCTCTACAGAAGATAATCTTCCTCTATAGTCTACTTTAACCATACCTTTGTCTTTACCTTCTTGAACTATCTTAAGTTTAACTTTAGATTCATCACCTTCTTTTACTACAGTTCCTGATAGAGATGTAGCTTCAGAACTACGTTCAGCAAATCCATTTGTAATTCCAATTAAAGAAAATGTAGGAGGTTCAGTTGAATTTAAAATAGCTTGTCTGGTAGGTTCAAAATCTTCAATAGCTTTTCTTAACAATCTTTCTTTTTCAACATTTTCTATAGTTTTATCAGATTTAAAAGTATATTTATCTATATCTGGTTTTCTATTAGGATCTGGTAAAAAAGAAATAGCAGGTTGATTATTTTCAGGAGATAAATAGATTTTATCTCCTTTATATACAACTAATACAATAGCATCTGAAGTAATAGTTTCTCTATTTACTTCAGCAGGTAAATTATCTTTTCTAAATGCTTTTACAGTATATTTTCTAAGTTCTTTAGAAGGACTTTTAGCATTTTGAATATCTGTTACTAAGTCGTAAAGATTTAAAAACTGTCTGAATACTGTAGGATTTTTTGCATAAAATTCATGCTCTCCAGTTGTTCTCTGGAACATTGTTAATTCTAAAGAATCAAATACTGGATGAGGATTACTTTCTTTCCAATCTTTTTCTAATTCCTCATCATTCTTTTTACTATAAACAGTGTCTATATCAGTACTCTGAGCTGTACTTTCATCTGTAGATGTTTTAGCTTTTTTATTATCAGCTTCTTTTTTAGCAACATCTTCTTTAGTTACTTTTTCTCCTTTATAAGCAATCTTATATTCTTTAATTAATCTACCATCAATGGTATTATCTTCTTTAAGAATAGTATTTTTATTTGTAATTAAATCTCTAACTACTACATTACCATCGGCATTTACATCTACAAATTCATAAACTTTATTTGCAGTACCTTCTTTTTGATCTTCAAAGATTACTTCAATAGCTCCTGTTGATTTAGAAATCTTACCATCAATATTATTTACTTGAGTAAGTTGGCTGTATAAGTCAGCATGTGTTGGATTTTTTAATGATGAAGCTTCTGTTTCTACAGTGGATTCAGATTTAGCTTCTCTTACTGCATTACTTCTGGCTTCGGATTGTTTTTTGTATTTATCATAAATTCTTTGTTGCCCTCCTTTTGTATATAAAGACTTACCTTCAAGTACAATATATTCTTTTTCTTTTAAAGCAGATTCTTTTTCTTTTTCTAATTCTTTGATTCTACCTTCATGTTGAGAAAATCCAACAGAATTCAACTTTGCTATTTGTTTATCCAGATCATTTATAATATCATTATAATACTCTTCATTAAACATAGACATTAATTTCATTCCTTCTAATTCTTTCTTGAACTCAGGAACAGTTTTTAATGACTCTTCAGATAAATGTATTTTAGAACCCTTCTTAGAAGAGATTACTTCATGCATTGCTTGATATTTATCAAACTTAGAAAGTAAGTCTGATTTAAATTGCTCTACATTTAATTCTTCGTTATTTAATTTTTTTCTAATTTCAGCTTCTTGTTGTATAATAGTAGGTAATACTTTTTCTAAAATTTGTCTTCCTTCAGGAATAGTCATAAATCCTTGAAGTAAATTAAACTTTAAAATGTTTTCATTAAAGTTAATTTCAGCTTTTAATGCTGATTCAGATGCAAATTCTGGATTAGCTTTTAAACTATGAAGATTATGTAATTGGTATCTAAGTATGTCTTGTTTGGCAAGTTCAGTTACAAACTCAGCGTACTTCTTATCGTCCATTACATTTTTGCCATTCTTGTCTAAAATGGGTTGTCCATTTTCATCTTTTTTCCAAAGATCTTGCAGACTTCCATACTTTTTAATGTAATTATCTTGTAAGAATCCTTGAATACCTTTTGTAGCTTCTCTTTCAGCTCTAAATACTTTTCCTAGTTTAGATGTAGGTTTATATCCTGCATCTCCTTCTAGCAATCTTCTTGTTTGTTTATTATCTGATATTTGACCTGACACTCCAAATCCAACACCTATTAATCCACCTAAGAATACTGACTCTTTAAATTCAGAATCATCCATAGATTTTATATAAGTATCCCATACAGATTCAAATTCATCTTCTCCTAATGCTTTGGAGGTATTGTATTTTTGAATTGCATATTGAGTACCTTCTTCTAAATACCCTTCTTTTAAAATACTTCCTGCAATCTTACTTCCATATCCCCAAGTTTTACTCCAATTACTTACAGGAGAAATTGTCATATCAGCATTTACTCTTCCTGCAATTTTATTTGTTTTACCGAATAACCATGCTTGATCTATAAAGTTAGTAAATGTTAATAATATCGCATTGTGCTTAAATACATTAGCAGCAGATTCACCAGCTATTTTTCTAGCTTCTTCATCTGTTAGTTCTCCTGATTTTATTTTAGGTTGTAGTTGAGCATAGGTATTTTTAAAATTTTCTCTAGCTTCCATAGAAGATTCTAATACAGCATTAAATCCAGCAGCTGTAACATTATCAATAGCCTTACCTGCTTTACCTAATTTACCTGTAGTACCTAATGCTCTTGAACCTAATGAAAGTCCTTTAAATACTTGACCAGGTACAAAGAAACTTACTGCCATAGCTCCAACATCAGCTACTGATGTTGCCCAATAAGAACCAGATGTCATTTTATCCCATATACCTCCATTTTGTACATCTGAAGGAATATAAGTTTTTAATAAATTAGAACCTTGAATATCTTCTTTTATAGCTTCAATTCCATTTAACCAGAAGTTATCCATTGCTTCTCCAATAGTAGCTTCTGTAAAAGCTGCTTCTACTAATCCTCCAATATAACCTGGCATACTTGCTACTTCTGATACTAGAGTAGTTACAAATCTAGAAGCTCCTCTTAAAGTATTACCATACCAAGATTGCTCATCAGCTTTTCTATCATTTTCTTGTTTTTTTAAAAGATCGTATTTTTGAATTACATTACCAAAATTAGGTTTAAATTCAGAACCCATGTAATCTTGAATAGACTTATCATAATCATATGAGGTTAATTCAGAAGCTCCTTCTTTTGCTAATTTAATAAGTTCTTTTCTTTTTTGCTCTTCTGGATTTTGAGTTGATGTAGCTTTTTTAGCTACATTACTAAAATCTATTAATACAGGTTTAAAATCTTTATTATTCTCCATTTGTTATTTTTGAAATAGCTTGATAAATATCTTCAAAATTTTGTCTTCCTTCTTGCTTAGTTCCTATAAAAGGATCGAAATACAGTAATGTATTTTCATTTGTTTTTTTAGCTACATTAACTTTAACAGTGCCATCTTCATTATTAGAAGCTACAAATACAAGATCTTGTAATTCTCCATCAACAGGAATATCTTTTATAGTCATATAGTTCAATTGTCCTGGTTGCGAATTTACAACATTTTTTTGCCAACTTCCTAATGTTTGCGGCATATCTTTTGAATTAGCCACAATTGGTTCTAACGAACTTAAAGAAACTATTCCTCTATCCATTACACTTTTAGCTTGAACATCAGTACCTCCAGACGCATAATAAGCTTGAGCAGCATTATTTACATTTTTTCTAAGTATAGCTTCAACTGTTTTATTTCTAGGATCTAATACTACTGTTTTAGTTTTAGGATTTGAGATTCCAAAATTTCCCTCATCTTCCACTATAGTTACAAATGGTTTACCATCAGGAGTAAATCCTATTTGGGCACTGTTCTCAAATTTACCACTAAAAGAAACCATTTCTCCATTTAATCCTTCATAATCTATGTTTGCCAGTCTGAGTAATCCGTGAAGTGCTTTAATATCGTTTTTATCCTGAATAATATAACCAGTATATTCCTGTTGTTTTTCATTTGCTTTCATAGCATCAAACACCAAAGAGTTATAAGTATTTTCAACAGAAGTCCCAGCTATTAAACTCTCAATAGATTCTCTAGATTTAGCATTTCTTATAGCTTCTTTATTTCTATTTAGCGTTTCAAGATCTTTTCTAGCTTGATTGTATGATTCTTGGGAAGGTTTATTAGTTCTGCCATCTCTAGTAACAGTTGGATTGTTATACATATCAATAACTGACTGTGCTTCAGATATTTTTAATTCTGTATCTTTATATAGAGATTCTTTAAATTTATTAATATTACTATTAATAACATTATTCATAGTCCCTTCAAATGAAGCTTTCTGATTCATTAAAATTTCTTTTTCTTTCATTAAGGCATCATATTCAGAAGCGTTATTTATTGAAACTCCATTTTTAAACTTAGCTAATTTAGCATTGATCTCAAATAATCTTTTTTCTCCTTTACTATAGTTATCATATTTTATAGATGTATTAGCTGCAATTTCAAAATCCGATTTTACATTTGTAAGATTTAAAGCAGTAACTGGCATAGTCTCCTGTCTTTTTTTATCTTCATAAATAGCACTGGCATCAGATGATAAATTATGAGTAACATCTGATTTAACACCTTTCAGAGAGTGCTGAAGCATTTGATTATATTTTTTATTTTTAACATATTCTAAATATGTAGTCTCAGTCCCATCTTGCAATTTTATAGTGTCATTAACATTTGCTCCATTTTGATATGCTAATGTTAATGCTTCATTTTCAATCACTGTTTTTAATTCTGCGCTTGTTTCAAAAGCTCCGAAAAATGCATCTGTAATTTTTTTAGGAAGTATTCCAGTTCTTTTATATTCTTCAATATACAATCCTTTGTTTTTCGCAAAGTCAGCTAAAACTTCTGAGTTAGTATTTGCTAATACATCATTAACAAATTTATTTTCATCTAACACATCTTGATAAGCTCCTAATGTAGGAGTATATGTTCCTGATTTATCAGAGATCATTTTATCAATTTCATATTGATCATAAATACCTCTAATATCTCCAGCATTAATTTTGTTTTTTTCTCTATTTTTATAAAGCTCATCTATAGCGGCAGAGCGTTTTTCTCTTAAAGCATTTTTTTGTTTAATAGCATTATATTCTTTATTTAGAGAAGTAAACTCATTCCAGTAATCTTGGGATCCTCTTTCTGATTTTGCATACTTAGTTGCGAGATTGTTTAGTTTCTCATTAAGTTGATTTACTTCCTGATAAGAAGCTGAGTAATCTCCTAGTTCTCTTGTATTACCGAAATGATCTGTAATATAATCTTTACCTACAGCTTGTAAATCTCCAAGTTTAGCTTCAGAAATTTTTAAATTATCTTGTTTGTTTTGCAGTCTCTCGGCTTTACCTTGTAATAATTCCCAAGGAATTTGTGTAGGTACAAATTGACTTTGGTAGTTTAATTGAATTGGATTATCGTATCTGTTAAGCATTTTTACTTAGTTTTATATTTCATATCATAAATAGGCATACCGTCTTTTGTATAACCTAGAACAGCCCCATAATCTTCAGTACCTATAGCACCAGCTGCTGTAGTATTATATAAATTCTGAGATCTATAAGCTTTCTGATCTTTATTAATACCTGTGTAAGTACCAGCTAAATTAGCTAATGTCATTACAGCAGTATCTCTGAATTTAGCTCTGTTCATTGCATTAGCATCATTTTCTGCATTAGCAATTTGAGTATTAAATTGATTAGTTTGATTTAATATTCCAGCATTAGCATTTTGCTCATTCATATAACTTTGACCTAATTGATTAGATAAAGAATCATAGATTGCTGCATTTGATGTAACAGTATTTGTAAGTCCTCTCCCAGTGTTACCAGCAGTGTTTCTAATATTCTGTCCAGCAGTTAATCTAGCAACAGCAGCTTGTTTTTTAGCTTGTCTGCGTTGTTCTTCTAAATCAATTAGATTAGCATCTGCTCTTTGATATTTAGTTTTCTCAGCTCCACCAATTAAAGTAGCAGCTTGTCCTAATACTGGAGCAAAAGGAATTAATTTCTCAGCAGTTGTTAATTCATCATTAAAAGTGTTGTTAGTATTAGAGCCAGTAGCAGAATTGCTTCCAACACTTGCTTGTCCCATTCTGGTTCCAAATTCATTTAAATTATTATTAGGAGTTAAGTTGTCAAATATAGGTATTTGTTCTGGAAATACACTGTAATTAATATCTATGTCTGTAGGATTATTAGCATCAGTAATTAAATCTCTATTTGTATTTCCTGCTTGACCATTCTTTAACATCTGCATATATTTTAAATCAGCAGCAGAAAGTTCATTTGCAAAAGGAATATTTTGATTTGCTGTCAAATCATCAAATGTTTGAGGCGTATAACCATAAGGATCTTCATTAGATATTGTAAAAGTTCCTCCACCATCATATTTAATTTTACCGCCATAAGCCATTTGAAGATTATTTTGAGGTAACTGAGAATTTATCATATTTTGAATTGGAGATGTAATTTGACCAACACCAGGAATAAATTTAGCAACATTCATTATACCATTAACAACATTTCCAAATTGTTGTTGTTTTTCTGGAGATAAATCTCCTACTGCTTCTCCCAATGGTTTCATTAAGGTTCCTCCAATACCCATTTGATTATTAGCCATCATAGAACCATCAGGCATTTGATGCATACCTGCATCTTTCATCATTGTATTAGCTTTCTGTACCATTTGTTGTTTCATCAATTCCTGAGCATCTTTAAGTTTAGATAATTCAAGCTCTTTTGATTTATTAGCAATAGCATCATCTGGTCTGTCTTTATACTTATTGTTAATTCTTTTTGATTCTTCTGCAAATGTACGTTTTTTATTCCAAGGTAATTTAATTCTATCAGAATAAATATAATTTTGATGACGAGTTTCTCCTTCTTCGACTAAAGCATTTTGCCCTAAAGGAATTCCACCATGAGGGTTTTCTTCATGAGTGCCTCCGTTATTAAATTCGACAAATCCCCCGTCTCCATAGGATTGTTTAGAGTACGGAACAAATTGATATTCAGGATTATTTATATACTTATTATATTTTTCCATAATTTTTAAATAAATTTCCATTTATATCCATAAGCAGTTAGCATTGGATAATTATTACGATTCTTTTTATTATTACAAACTGCTGATATATGAGTACTTGATTTACCAATAAATCTTTCTGCTTCTTCAATACTTCTAAATATTTTTATTACTTCATCAGTATTTTTATTTATTTGAGCTACTGCTTTTGCTGTAGCGTTTATTGATGCCTCTATTACATGTTTTGGAGATTTTTTTCCATAATTAGGATTTAAAATTCCTTTTCTTTTTCCTTTTATTGAATTCTTTATATTTTCTTTCTGTTGTTCTGTGTATTTATATCCTAATGTACCTTTTGTAGGATTAGGACATAAGTTATAACCAAAGTTTTTATTACAGGAATTTGTTATATTTATCCAGTATTTTTCAATACTGTGCATAATATCAGGAGAACAAAGATCTAATATGTCAAATTCAAAATTATCTTTACCATATTTATTATAAGAACTTTGTAAATATTTATTACAATGTATGTTTTTATTTAAATGAGTTTTGTGATTATAAATCCTTTCTTGTATATTTATACTGCTGCCAATATAAATTTTATTATTAATTTTATTAATAATACAATAAACTCCGCTTTTTGTTTTATGTTTCATATTAATTCTTCTTTTTAAAGTACCCTCCTAATTCTGGAGCATGTATAATTTCATTAGTTAAATCTCCACCCATTGCATATTTATATTGAATTGGTTTTCCTGCTGAAAATACTTTATTGATTAATTTATTTTGAGCAGATTCTAATTGTTCTGGATTATTATAGGGATCCATTGTAACTGATTTTAAATTATTAGGATCTTGATGGTATAATAAAAGATTATCTAATTTATATCCCATTTTCTCAGCTTTAGCTTTATCTTCTGGAGTATTAAATAATCCAGTATTACTGTTTAAAATTGGAGCATCATTTACATCTTCAAATTTAAAAATAGGCTCTCCACCCATAGCATAAATATATTTTAATTTTCCTCCTAAAGCTTTTTGTTCTTTTTTTAATACATTTAATTCGGGATCTTCTATATTTACTGTGTTTGTAGTCCCTTGTGGATTAGTTGTAAATTCTCCTGTCCAATTAGGATTTAAAACTTGAGATTCATTTCTTCTTCCCATTGTTTTACCTTCTTCAGTAACTACATTAGATTTCTTCCTTTTGGCTGCCTCTGTTCTTCCTTTAGCAGTTCCTAAGTCTATCCCTTCGGCATCTATATCAGTAGTAAAAGTTTTTGCTAAATTTTGAGAATATGTATTTTGTTGTCCAGAGGGATTAAGAGTTTCTTCTACTTTTTTAGGAATCTCAGGTTCTTCATAATCAAATGTAACCATGTGCCTTAATCCAGCTCTATAATCATTGGAGATTATATCCTTTCCTAAAATACGATAAACATTATCTAATAAATCTTTTTGATCTTTTATAGTAGTATATCCAGCATCATATAAATAAGGACTATATTGAGCAAGTTCAGAATCATCTTTTAAATCTGTTAAAGCTCTGTTTACTACATAATCAGCATTAGCTCCTCCTGATTGTATTCCTGCTGTCTGATCAATTTGATCTTCTGCTTGATAACTAGCTTTTGCTTTTTTAGTACCAAAAATTTCAGGATGCTTTGCTTGAATTTCTTTTACAGCTTCATTGTATTTTTTAAGATATTTTAAATCTTCTTTTGATACTTGAAGATCTCCACTAGTTTTATCTGCTAATCTATTATACTTGACTTTGATAAGATCTCCGCCGTCAGCCATTTGAATGTTTCCTAACATACTACCTAATCCTTTTGCCGCAGTTTCACCTGCTAATGCAGAAGGATCAATAAACATAGAAGCAACATTAGTCCCTGTCCTAATTAGATCTCCAGCCATTTGCACATCTTTATTTTTGGATAATTGTGCAGTATCTCCAATTAAATCTCCAGCTTGAAGGAAATTATCTTGCATCCCAGGTATGAATCCTGTAGCTGTTGATACAGCAGATCCCCAGATTTGAGCATTTTTATCATTAGCTCCTAACGCTTTTGCAATGCCAGTAACTCCTTGATTAATTAATCCTCCGAATGGATATTGATTTGGTTGATAACCAGGTATTTTCTTTTTCTTTTTATTCATATAACATTAATAGTTAGAAGATCTAATTGTGTACATTATATCATGTAAAATTAGTTCTTTGTTACTATTGTTGTTATACGTAAGTTCTAAGAAAAAGTGATAGTCTCTTAGTCTTGGATTATTAGTACTAGCATCTCTAAGAACATTCATTCTCCATTTTCTAAATGTACGGATGATATTTGCTTGTGGTGTAAGTGTCAGTGTTCCAGTATCTTGATATGAGTTATATACTCTAATCGAGTTAAAAGTTTCTAGTGGAATATCTACTCCAGCAGAGGTTTTTAAATCTAATAAAAATTCTATATTGTCTAAAGTTTTTATTAATTCAGGTGCTGAATTAATAACTACTGTAATTTTGAAATCATATGTAGTTCCATAGAATACACATCTGTCTCCTGTATTATGAATATAAGCATCTTCCATATTATCTGGATCCGTAGACAAAAATCTATTAGGATGCTCTAGATAAAGTTTTGGAACAAAAGATTTAAAAGACTCAAAAGACTGTATTAACTCATTGTAAGTAATTGTAGTGTTGTTTTCTTCCCATGTTGTATAATAAGGATTTAATTTAGTACCTTGTCCAAGAGTAAGAACTCTTCCATCTAAAATAGTCCAGATGACTCTACTATTTCTCTTGTCATAGACTCCATGTACACCTAACGCTGGTTCTCCTGAGTCAATAGTAACTGAAGGATTATACCATAAAGGTTGATCAGTAACTCTGATAATACCATCTAATTTTTCTGCAAATAATGCAGAGAGTCCTTTTATTGTAGATAAAGGAGTTGGATTATCTGAAAGTAATCCTGCCTTTTTAGAAAGAGCATCTATGTGATATATCCCTGAACCTGTAGCTACAACAGAAAACTGATGTACAGTTCCTGTAGTGGTAGTAATATATGCATAATAATCCAGTACTTGTCCTGTACCTAATATAACTTCTACACCTGTAGTATCTTGAGTAATAGCTCTATCTTGAATAGATACTTGCCCTATGGCTCTGGATTGATAGAAAAATACTTTGTCTTTAAAAGTAATTATTTTATTTATTTCTCCGTGAATACCATCTACCTCAATAAGATCATTAGTTTTAAAAATTCTCCAAGCATCAAAAGCCTCACCATCAATTTTTTCTTCTGATGCAATAATTTGATGTGAATGTTCGTCTACATCAGTATCTATGATTGCTGGAGAAACATATTGTTGCACAGCATTTGGATTTTGACTATATGCTGTATGATAGGAATAAGGAGTTTTAGTCCATGTACCTGAAAAATCTTGATCATCATTCCATGTATTATCATGCCTGAATGCTAAATTTAAATCAGTTTCACAAGGAAATCCTACTGCACATGAAAGTTTATGATTTGTAGGTTCTGAATTAAAATCTCCTGAATTACCAGTAGCTTCCCAATGCATTGTGATATATTCATCTGTATTGTATAATGTGAATATATCTCCACCATAAACAGTTGCTGTTTGAGTAGTAGATGAAGTATTATCTACAGATTGATAATGTCCTGTAGAAATGTAAGTATTGGAAGCTCTTGATTCATAAGAAGAACCTCCGTATTGAGTAGTGAGAAATCTACAATAATCTAAAGGTTTAATTCTAAAAATACTTCCCATAAGACCTCCTACAGCTGGAATAGAAGTTCCAGCAGAAAACCACCCCCCTCCCCAATTAGATTTTATATTTCCTGAGAATCCTGTAGGAGGCGTTCCATCAATAACACATACTAATTTTTTATTACCTAATCCTATAGGGGTATAATCATCTGGACTAAAAAATCCATTATCCTTAGCATAGGAAGTATTTATAAAAGTATTTATATCTCCAGATAACGCATTAAAATCTGTAGCTGGAAAATGTCCTAAATAATCTATTGTTTTAATCTCATCTAGTAGAAATCTATTATAGACAGGTAAAGAATTATAAGCGTAACCTCTGTAAAAAGCTCCTAATGTATATCCATCAGTAGGATCAAAATAAGTACAAAAAGCACGTGTTGAATAATCTCCAATTTCTTTTAAATAATCTCCATTTTTAAATTGAAGAGTATTATATTGATGTTTAGGGAATATTAATCCAAAAATTGTATTAAAGTCATTAGCCTCTCCTAAACTAGGATTATCTTGTAAAAAGTAAGAAGCCCCATTAACAGTTCCATTAATTTCAATATCATCTGTAACATCATGATTAAATATTCCATCTAATCCAGATGCGTCATCTGTTGTATTGTTAGTAAAACCAATATGTAAAGAAGTTCCTAATTTTGTTTTATCTTCTTCTTCTCTTTCTAGTCTAACTATAGAGAATCCTGATATTTGATTTTGTACAGAAGATATGTCTACAGTAAATTCTATTCCTAATGTATTTGTGTTGAAAGATGCAACTGCTCCTGAACCTAAATTAAATTCGTGAACTTCCGGGAATCTAATGTCTCCAATCCAATTAACCATTGAAGGTGTTCCTTTTTTATCAAAGAATACAATTCCAAATCTGTAAACTTCTCCTCTTTTATATCCTTTAAAATAAGCAGATCTTAGAGGAGATTTAAAATCTGCATACATTCCATCATTAGTAGTTTGTAATCCGTCTGTAATATCAAATAATACAGTTGCGTTATCTCTGGATACAGAATTAAAAGGAGGTGCGCCTCCTGGAACATTATTAAATCCTCTTACTGCTTTATCAGTAAAAATATAACTTACATTTTTACCTTCTCCTCCAAGAGTAGTTCCATCTGATTGATACTTGTACTGATAAGTAGACTCCCATGTTGTAGGATCTCCAACAGCAGTACCAAAAATAGTGCCTGATTCATCATTAAAAGGATTTATACAATCTGCTTCTTCGTTTATAGAAATTGCGCTTAAGTTTGCTGGAGTTATAACTCCAATATTAGAATCTGTAACTCCTTGTTTAGTGTATAATTCACAAGTGCCATTTTGTAAAAATCTGAAAGCTCTTGCATCATAGTCTATTTTTACTTTTTTATATTTAATATTAGCAGCAACCAATTTATTTCTTTTAGATGTAATTGTTTTACAAATAAACGGATGATTAATAACGTTAAGTTCAGTTAATGTAAGAGGAAGAAGTTCTTCAGTGTAATCGTGTGTTACAGTTAAAGTTCCATTTAAAGGAACCTTTTCTTCTTTAAAAATATAAACTTCAGGAACATCTAAGTTTTGATAAAGAATAGCAATATGTTCTATAAATCCATAAGATGTATCTATATTATCAATAGTGTATGTAACAGATCTAGATCCTGAAGTATTAAACGCAGCTCCTTTTTGATCTTCATAGTTTCCTGACATTGGATCTGTACCTAATGGTAGTGGAGGACTAAATGGAGAAATAATTGTATTTGTTCCATTAATAGTTTTTAATCTGTAACCAACTTGTACTGTACTTCCTATAGGTAAAGAACCTGTTCCTATAGATTTATAAACAGGAACAGACAAAGTAAAATCTGCTCTTACATCTAAGTCCTGTGGAGCTAATGCAAGACAATCAGGATTAGCTATATTAAATGATCTTAGGAAATTATAGTCATCTGTGAAATATACAGAACGTATTTTAGTATTTTCATATCTTCCAATTACTTCTCCTAACCTATTTGCCAAAGAAAGATTGAGGATATTATTGTATTTAAGATGTATAGAAGGAACCAGGCTATTACCAGATAAACCAGTAATGGTTTCTGTGGATTCATCAAATTCCAATTCCCATATTTGAGACGGTGTATTAATCGGCGCATCATCTGTACTTTCTGTAGTAAATACAATTATATTATTTTCTAATGTGCCCCAACCACAGATTTTTAAACCTGTTTGAGCAGCACATGTTTGAGTTAATGTTACAGTTCCAAAAGGCTGTGTAACAGAAATAAGATCATCTAATCCTACTATTACTATTCTCCCTGAATTCAAGTAAACGTTAAAATTACCTGCTGTAATATCTGCTTGTATATTTACGTCATCAGTGATATTATCAAAAATTTCAAGTAGAGTGGTTCCAGATAACGCTACTAAATATGATCCTGATGATGTAGTTACATTCAATTGTGATGGAGCTGTATAGCCATCTGCTATTGTAATTTCATATACAGGTGCTGTAGAAGGAATAGTAAAACTTAAAGTATTTCCTTTTTCATTAGTAACACTTCCAGAAGATAGTCCTGTTTCAGTAATTACTTTACCATTTAATAAATAATAATAATTTTCAGGAGAATATTTACTTCTTGAATCATCTTGATTTAATCCTTTAGAATATGTAACGCGACTTTGAGCCATTATCTATTTAAATTATGATGAAATCTTTGTTCTAATTTACCAATACCTTTATATCTATTTCTATTTTCTTGTAATTGTGGAATTAACCTTAAGAACATAGCCTGGAGATTTTCCATTTTATCATAGTTAGGCATTACAGCCTGTACTTGTGCTTTACCTATGTACCATGCTTTATTTTGATCATAGAGATTATAAACATTAAAGTTCATCTTTTCTCTTGTCAGTAATCTGAATGCTAATTTCTCCATTACATACCATTTACATGCTTCAATAAAAGCAGGGTTATCTGGTATTAATGGTAATCCATCTTCATCAGTAGGAAAAGCTCTATATGCTAACTTTACTGTACCTTCTTCAAAGGAAGTAAAAATATAACCATCATTTAGTTTATAAGTATCTTTACATCCTGGACAACATTTAGTAAATCCTTCACAATAGTATGCAGTATGAAAAGAATCTGTACTGTAGGACATAGGATTATTAGTTTCACAGTTCCAGGCTTGTAATATATAAACAATATCAGAAGGTAATTTACCTCTGTAGTTTTCAATAGTAATAGCATCTGCATGATAAAGATCAGCATTACCATCAGTTACTTTTTCTATATATTGACCAGCTGTACCTAATAATGAAAGGCATTCACCAATCCATTCTACACATTCTATCCAATCAATTTCTGAGCTATGTCCAAAATCTCTATAGATTCCAGTCATAACTCTTTCTAACTTTACAAAGTTCCCGTTTAACATTACATTGATTCTTTTAAGAATTCTTTTAAGCTCAGTACAGAGTTTTCTTTTTTCAAAGGGTTTGTAGCTGAGATATATTTTTTATTTGTGTATTCCCAATCTCCATTTTCTTTTTTAATGTCCATGCAGATTGTAGTAATAAAACCATTTTCACATTTCTCAATAGTTACATTCTTAGAACCACCACCCTTAATAGAAATTCTTTTACTAAATTCTATAGTAGTAGGTTCTGGATATTTTGATATTTCAGGATTCATAAGCATCAAAGTTTGGATTATTTAATATTCTATGTCTAAGTTTCATTTTTAAATCGTTGTTAAATCTGGTAGAATAAAAGTGCATGTTTTTAAATTGTGCTATTCTTCTACTCCATGTCATCATAAAACTATATTCTGTATATGGATGATAGATAAAAGCTTTACCTTTTTTCTCTGGGTTTTCTTTCCATATTTTTACAGTTTCTTTCCAATTCACATGTCTTTTAAATCCCCCTTTATCAGTAAAAAGTCCTTCATTTCTGGATTTCTTTATAGAGAATGTACCTAATCTGCTAAACATTCTAAATTCAAATCCATCACACATTTCTTCAAAAAGCAATTGATGAAAATCAACTATTAGCTTTTTAAATATTTTTCTTTCAATTAACTTACCCTTTTCTTTCTTTACATCTCTTCTATATTGATAAAAGAATTTTCTTGCATCTTGTGATGCAAGAGTATCGAAATTATTGTAATTAGTTAGTTTAGAATGCTTGAAACTCATGCTATAGGTTTTGGATCAGACTTAGCATTATTACTGGTATCTGTAGGATATTTTAATTTAGGTAATAAATTTTTAGCTGCTTCTGCTTTAACATAAGCAAACATCCATTCTTTAATTGGATATATTGAACTTCCTGTAAAACATGCATCTCCATCACATGTATTAAAATCTCCAACTTCTTCTGGATTTTCAAATACTCCTTTTACTGAGATATGAGTAATTTGAGCATGAGTATCATCTTCAGACACTAAATAAACATAATTGTTTAGAATAAATGCATATATTTGTCTGGAAGTAAATCTATTACCTTTAATCCATTTAACTCTTTCATAGTCTACCAAGGAAAAGCTCTTTTCTAAAGAATCTACTGGAGTAATCCATAAAGGAGTTGTAAAATGTAATTCTACGGTTGATGGTATTTTTTGTACACTTCTAAGAATTGAGCAATCAATAGTTACATCGCAGCATTCAGCTCTATCCACAGGTTGCATTTCTACACAACCCAATGACTGAATAATAAAAGGATCAATTGATCTTTGTTTATTTAATTCATTTCTGATGAATAATGCTCTTTGAGTATGTAACTCTTTGGCTACCAATCTGTAGTCAATATCATCGTCATCCGACAAATTTGGTCTTAGATCTTCCCAAATTTTATATACAGCTTCATCAAAAGTCATAATTAAAAAACCAATTTATGTTCCATTACTCTTGAAGTAAACTTCTCTACTACGTCAAAAGAGCATCCAGAGTTACTATTTCCAAAATTATTATGGATCCATTTACTTGCTCCAAAGAGACTTAGTACATTTACATATCTAAATTTACGGAGTAATGCTGATGTTGAATTGTGTAAATCTCCTTTAATAAAATGTAAATTACCAGTAAGATTGTGATATTCAATATATTGAAGTATGAAATTTTCCACTTTGGAATTCATATGTAAAGGTAATCCATGCTTCATATCTTCTTTATCTTTACCATGAGTCAACATAAATGTATGATTACCATAAGTGTAATGTTCTATGAATTTAGTAAGAATCTTAACTTCTACTTCTGGGTATCTGGTATTTAAGTAGATTTGAATAGCTCTATTTGCACAATACGCAAAATCTCCGCTATGATTATCATTAGTTACAGCATTATATGCATAAGAGTTAGCTAATCCAAGATTTATAATCTGATCAAAGAAATCGCATGTAGTTTTAACAAATGTATCAAATTGCTCTTGATTAGACATGTTCTGAGGTAATTTATGTCCGCCTCTTGTAGTCTGTCCATTGTAACCATCTAAAGCATCTCCAAGATCATTAAAGTATATCTTATCAAATTTACCATAAATAGAAGTGAGGTACTTAGCTTCATCAAGAACAGAATTCATTCTTTCCTGAACAGTTTCTTTATTATATGTATTATCGTAGATTGAATTAGTTACTGAGGATCCTACATGTTTGTCTGATGTATGAATATGTAAAGATTTTTCATTGGCTCTAGTTTTTACTATTTTAACTGGTTTTACAGCCTTAGCTAAATACTCTTTTAGTTCATTATAGTATTTCTCTTTATCTTCAGATTTATACCATTCATCTTTTGTAGTAATAGAGAACCTTTGTTCCCCCGCCATATTATCCCAGAATTTTACTTTTTTAACATCTTCAGGCTTAATACCTAATGAGTTTAATTTATTTTCGTACTCAGAAGATGTAATAGATTTAATATCTAAAATAATCTTAGCTTCTTTTTTGGCTATTTTAATATCTGCAACAGATACTTTGAATTGCTTGGAAAGTTTTTCTACTCCTGTAGTCATTCTACTAGGCTTCTCCACAAATTTAGCTACAATTTCTTCTCTAGTCATTTAGTTTGGATTAGTTATATCTTTATATTCTTCTATTGCATCAAAGCAAGGACAGGCTTTTCTTGCTCCTTTATATTTATACTTGAACCAAAAATCTCTATGTCCTAATATTTCAGCATCAGGATATTTAGTTTTCCATTCAGTTAATACTTTAATTAAAGCTTCTTTTTGTTCAGGAGTTCTATTATCAATAGCTTTACCATTAGCATCAATTCCTCCAATATAAGATACATTTAAAGATGGAGTATTATATCCTCCACCAACTCCATTAGAAATTCCTTCATCAGGAAGTAATCTGTGTATTTCTCCTTTTCTTCCTATTAAAATGTGGTATCCTGGATTTTTCCAACCAAGATGTTCTTTCCAGTAATTTTGTATTTTTTCAACAGTAGCCGTTGGAGCTGAGGCTGTACAATGTGCTACTAAATATTTGATGTTTCTCATTTTATCTTATTATATGTTAAATCTGATTGAATCATATTTTAAATTAATTACTCGTAAACTCTAATCTCTAATGAAATATTATCCATTAGTCCGTCGAATGGAAACTCTGAACCTCCAGATGTATCACATGAAACAACTCTAATAACATTAGTAGAAATTTGTTGAACATTTATTTTTACATCAGGATATTGCGATGTGAAAAATATTATTTTATTTTGAGTAAATGCACCAGATAATGTACAATCATAATTACCCTGTGATGAATAAGACCAAACAGGAATGCCTCCTAATGTGTTTTCTAATACATTAACAGTAGGGGCACTTGTCCCTGACTGTTCAAGTATTGCTACATACGATTTGTAAGGTGCAGAATCAATTAATTTTTTCCATGTTACTCCATTGAATCTATAAAATCCTTCAATTTCATTTGTCTGTTCAACTAATAATCCAGTAGTGGGTGAAATAATAGCCTCTCTTTGAACTTTTGTCATTCTTGGAGGAAATAAATCAGATAAAGGAATTCTTACATCTTTACCGTTAACATCTATTTTTATATAATCTGTTGTTTTAGGAGTTCCTTGAAATCTCCTTTTATTTTTTATTTCACCCATTTTATTTTTTTAAAAGTTAATATTTTATTATAAGTTATCAAAAATGATTTATAAAAAGGATCATATCCGATGGCAAATATATCATCTTTTTTTGTTTTCAACAAAATATTTCCAAATAAAGTTGATCTATCAGAAATCAATCCTGTAAATCCTATCCCTATTTTAGTCTTAGGTTGTTGATATATAATCTTTTCTACATAAGTAGAATCATGGATAGTAACAGAATCTGTTCTGTAAATATATTTTGGAAATTTTGGCACATAAATAAGTTGCTGTTTAATCATCTGACAATCCATAAAGGTTGTTTTGATGTTTCCGGAGATTAATGAATCTTCTACAGGATTATCATAAATAAACGACTTACCCAGAGTATCATAAATCGGAGTATATACAGGAACCTGAACAGTAATTGGAGTAGGTGTATAGAAAGGTATAGTGTCAATTCTTGTAACAATTGTTGTATCTTTTGTGTTATACATTGTATACGATGATTTAGGAAGAGAGTTGTCTCCGCATCTATTCATCAAAAATATCATTATAATGAATATAATGAATAAGTATATAAAATCTTTTCTTTGCATGTTAAGCTATTAAAGTGGTTAATTTGGTATAAAGATCTGAATTACTAATAGGAGCAACTCCATTAATAGTATCTATAATAAAACATCCAGTAGTTGCTGTATAAGCAAGTTCCCATTCTTTTTCTCCTTTTACTATTGCACGTACTTTATCACTAAATCTATAAAATTCTATGTCTGATTTTTGATAACATCCTGCTTCTTGAGAAGTTTTTAAATTACCGAATCCATCCAGTAATAAAGAATCAGGAATAGTTACATTTAAAAGACTAAAATCTACTTCTTCATTTGAAGAATCTACTAGTTGAGTCTTTTGTAAACCATTGATTTGATTAATAGAAGATGCTGGAGTAACAAGTTTGTTCTCAAATATTTTCTTTTTTTCAGAATCAGTTGGTTTTTCAACAGACATTATTATTAATTTTAGATATTTATTTTTTCCGCGTCATCAAAAATCTGCTGAATCTGCTCATTTGTGAGATAGCAGGATTGTTGAATTAACTTAACTGTTGGGCTGAATTGGTTTATCGTGGACGAATATTCCCAAGCTATCTGTGCAATACTTTTAGTCGGTTCTTCCAATGAGTTTATTGCTGTTTCAATTGTTTCGATTAACCCCATTGTTTTTAAGATAGCCCGAACTTTCCATGATGCGACTTCTCGTTCTTGCTTTAATTCCTGTTTAGGTAATGATGCAATAAATAGTTGATGTTCTTCCGAACTTTCAAAAAAGTAAAAGAAGTTATCATCATTATGAACACCATTGTACGTTTCAGGCTTACTTTCAGGTTTACATTGTATGTTTTTTACTTTTATCATGCTATTTTCTTTATAAATATCCACGTTCCTAACTGATAAATTGTAGATATTTGTCCTGCGGTTGCAGAGGCAAATGTAAACTGAGCAACTCCAGTAGTAGCATCTGTTTTTAACTCACCCTGAATTGTCCAACTTCCAGTTGCCGAATTTAATCTGTTATACGCTGTTGAAAAGGATGTTCCGTCGTTTTGCAATGCCTGATCCAAGTAAGATGTTCCACTTGTACCTTTTCCTTTAACTCCTAAAAACATTGTTGAAGAAGCAGGGAAGTCAACAGCTAAGAATACGCCACCAGTATTGTTGCATCCAAAATGAATAAACCCATTTATAATATATCTCGAATTTGCTTCAAGCGTTGGCGTAACTAATTCAGTAATATTTCCCAATGAATCAGATGTTGTGGTCTGATCTCCTGATGTCATGAATATATATAGTCCAGTACCATTTATCACTGATAAATCAGCCCCTAACTGAGTTATTGTTCTATTAGTCCATGCTCCTGATTTGCGCTGAATAATATCATCGTTTGTTGGTGATAACCCTGCAATGGAAGTTAGGTCAGAATCCAATGGTTGAAAATTTGTATCCTTAATATTTACAACATTATCATTATTTATATTAGATAAATTTAATCCTGTAATTCTAAAAACATAGATTATAGCAATAGGGTAAGCAGATGGAGTGCCAGAGAGAGTAAAATTCCCACTCGCATCAAAACTGGAGACATCCACTGTAACTCCACCAGATGTCTGAGGAAAGATACCTGTTGGTTGAGATGAACTAACTGTGGAGACGAAGGCATCAACTCCTCCTGAGAATTGGTTGAGTGCAATAGTTCCTCCCGTTGGGACTGTAACTTGTCCAGTAGTGGCACTGAATTCTTCAAAGTATGTGATTTCATAAGTATTATTTTCAAGCACAGTTAATCTTGAATTAACAGTAGTTAAATCAGTAGCTCCTGCGGTTGTATATATTTTTCTTTTTAACATTATTTATAATACTGTATATTCAGTTTATGTGTACCAGCAGCAACTTGAATAGCTTTAAATTTAGCTAAATTTTGTGCTCCAGTAATCTCAAAAGCTTCTCCTGTGCATCTAGGCATACCTGATAAACTTGTTGGAGTACCATCTTCTAAAAATCTAATAGCAAATGATGGAGCATTAATAGTAGATTCTACTATAATAATAGCTCTATTGGAATCTTCTGGAATAGTTAATTGAACAGCAGTTCCTGCTACAGTTAATTGTTGGTATCCTGTACATAAAGGGAATTCTACTCTAGTAAATTTTTCTAAAAGTTTTTTAGTATATTCAGCTTCCTGACTCATTGATTTTTAATTAGATTTTTCTTTTTTAGCATAATATTCAGCAATATTAAGTCCTACTTTTCCTAAAGCCATAGCTCCTAATGCTGCGTATCCTAACCAATCTATTTTTTCATATATTGCAAATCCTGTAATAGTAGTACTCAATGTAATCATTGAATCACTGATTACTTTCCAAATATCTGAATATCTTTCTTTAAATCCTGTTTTCATATTAATGTCCTGTTAATGTTTTCCAAAATGCACTTATAGAAGCAGCAAGTGATACACTCATTGCACCTATAAGAGTATTTTTAAATTTCTCATGTTTAACTACAATATTATTAATTTTTTCCATTTCTTGCTCAGTCTTTGAACGATGTTCTCTTAAGTCAGTTTTAACTCTTTTAAGTTCTTGAGCTGTTAGTAAGAGAATCTCTCTGTCGGTTAAATTTTGTAAATCTTTCATGATTATCTGTTTAATGCTGTATCTAGTGTGTTTATAATATTAAAAAGAGTTAAAGACTCTTGTGTTGTTAAAGCGTCGTGAATTATTTCATGTCTTAAAGTACCATTAAGATAATATAAGTTAGGATTACCTCCTCCTATAAATAATTCAGAAGCGTCTATTGATAAACTATCTGTTACAACAGTACCTCCTCCGAATATTACTCCATCTTTATATGCTATATTGTTAGTAGTTCTGTTAAAACTGTAAAAACTTCCTACTGTAACAGAAGCAGCATCATAATTTACAGTATTTATGTATCCTAAGAATCTATTTAATCCATCTTTCCATACGGAAAATTTCATAGCTCCTTCTGAATCTGCTATTATTTGGTCATAAGTATCAGGTGATCCTGAAACAAATCTAAAAGATACTCCTATATTATTTATTCCTGAATAATCAGAAACCATAAATCCAGTAGCCTCTTTTCCATTTGTACCTCCAAAAGTAACCCCGGTTGCATCGTAAGTAACATCTCCAGAAAATGTTCCATCATAAGTACCTGGATTAATAGCATTAATTTGTTGTGTAGCAGCGGTATTTCCTATTCTAGGTGTCCATCTTTTTATTTTAGTAGAAAGTCCTGTTGCTATTAATTCTTCAAAAGCATCGTTTAAAGCAGTTTGAAAAGTCAAGAGAGGTATATTATAAATAGTCTGAGAATCAATATCATTACCTCCATTAGCTACTACTAATGCATTGTAGTAATAATTTATTGCGGCAGGATTTGTTAATCCTGATAATGGAGCAGCAGCAGCAAATATTCTTCTTCTTCTATATATTGGATTAGGCATTAATCTTGTAATGTAGTTATTTTTAAAGTAATTCCTGATGCAGAGTAAGTCTTAGTATCTCTTGAAATAGCAGCAACGTAAATTTTAGTACCTTGATTTTTATCTCCTCTTATTCCAATTCCAAGATTAGTTTTAGTAACTATTTGAGAATTTACTAAATCCACATAATCAGAAGCAGTTATTTCAAGTACTCCTAATATTTCATCAGCATTAGTATCAGAAATAGATACAGCATCATTTTTAGTTCCTAAAGAAACATTTGTTCTAAAGAATACTAAATCTAATGCTCCTGCTTGATCATCTTTATCTAATAAAGTTACTGAATGAATAGTAGCTGTTCCTTCTTCTTCATCTAAAGCGTCGTATATAATGGCAGTATCTGAAAGAACATCTCCTGCTATATAAGCATTCGTATCTAATGTGAGTATTACCTCTGAGTATCCAGTTTTTCTACCTACTCTTATTTTTGCTTTTTTTGAACCATCGTGTTCACCCATAATATTTTATTTTTAATTAGCAGTCGCAATCATTGTTAATATTTGATACTACGGAAATTAAAGAACAAAGTTCTTCATTTGTTATACAATTCCATAAATCTAATATTTCTTGTAGATTATCTTCTAATGAAGCTACTGTACTTGAGACAGTTGAGTTAAGATCAGTAACTGTTGATGTTGAAGAATAATTTAAGGATGTATCTAGACTCCATACATAGAGAATATTCCCATCTCTTTCAGCATATAAATCTGGATTAGTCCCTGAAGGAATTAAAATAGATTCATAATAATTTGCAATATCTTCACCATCTTCTGTAGTTACAGCATAGTTAAATGTTTGTGCTCCAATAGTTAAAGTAATAGTATCAGCAGTAGAAGAATTTCTTATAAATTCAAAAGAATATGCATAAGTAGGTTCAGAAGTAAAAGATTCATAATTATAAAGAATTCTTATTATATTGTCTAATAAAATAAGATCTTCTTTCAAACATTCTTTGTTTTTCTTTCTATAAGCAAATGCATTAGCAGTGGTATTTGCAAATGTTCCCATTTGACATTGTAACCATCTAATCCAAGTAGTTATATTGTCTTCTGCTATAATCATTATGCTTCAACTATTCTATATATTACATGAACTGTTAATGTTCCAGATCCTGCTGTAGGATCTCCTGTAGCAACTTTTAATTGTACAGCACTATTTTTAGTAATTTGAGTTTGACCAGCTGTTGCTGGAGTAACATCTTGAAATTTAGTTACTTTATCTACTGTTGCAATTAATGCGGAAGTATCTTGTAATTGCGCTACTGCTGAACCTTCGTTTATAATTTGAAGAGTTGTATTAGTAGCGTAAGCAGCAGTATCAAAATTCATATCAGTAGTCGCTGAAATAATTTCAATCCATTTACCTGATCCAGGTGCTGCAATTATAGTTTGAGGAGTAGTATTTAAAGCAAGAATTTGAACAGATGTTAAGCTGAGAGAAGTGTATAAGTAAGATTCTAAAGAAAAGGATAGCATTGAAGGAGTTACTTTACCTGCTCCAATAGTTGTTACACCAGAACCATTAATAGTAACATCTCCTGACATAGCTATAGAAGTTACATCAGTACCATTACCCATTACAAGTTGTCCTGAAGTAACAGCATTAAATTCTTCAGGTGTTCCTGCTGCTCCTCCTCTTAAAAGGTAGCCTCTTGCTGTAAAAGCCTGTAATTTTGCATGAGTAACATTAGCGTCTTTTATTTTTGCAGTAGTTACATTTTCATTTTTGATGTGAGAAGATTGTATAAAAGTAGTTCCATCAAAATTAGGAAATACAGTTACAATGAATTTACCTGATGCTGTAGAATATATAGCTTTTATCCATAAATAATCTAAATCTTCAATTAAAGTACTATCTATTACTTCTCCAAAAACTGTTACGGTATTTGCACCTATAGTAAGATTAGTAGTGTTCAATAATACCCACATGGTTTGACCTGCTCTGGGAGTACCTGAATAAGTTAAATTTACGTTAGCTACTAATACAACAGCTCCTGATGTATAACATTCTATTACTTCTATAGCATCTGAAACTGGAATTGTTATTGTTCCTCCAGCTGCTACTATTTGTTGTTTATATAGTGACTGATCTTTCATAATTATGCTTTTCTATAATGTTCAACTGTAAATTTATAACATTTAACATCTAATGTACCTCCGCCTCCATTAGTATATTTTACATATGGAGCCAATATAATATTATTAGCAGTAAAATCAATAGCTCCTAATCCACCTGGAGTAAGTTCAAAATTTTGAGTACAATAAGGAACCATCAATTGAGGACTATCAGAATATCCTGTCCAACTAATCTCACAAAAAACAGTTGTATTAGAAACTCTTGTTATTTCTAAAATTACTTTAACATAATGAGGACGCACATCTCCAACTATACTTAAACCATCAGTAGAAGTTGTAGGAAACCAAGCTCCATCTATTCCTATTTGATACCTTAATTCTGTTACTTGTGTTGCAGTAGTTTCTATTCCAAACCAAGCAGTTGCAATTATTTTAGATCCGTTAGTTGTAACTGTTGCAAGAGGTAATGTGTAACTGAAAGTTCCTAATGCTGTACTAGCAGCTCCTGAAGTAATGGTTTCAGTCTGTGCAGTTGTATCATTATGTAGAATATTAGTACCTGTAGCTGTAATAGTAACAGCAGAGGTTGTAACAGAAGTTCCATTTGTATATGTAATTACAAATTGATTACTTCCATTTAAAGTTATTGATGAGATGCCTACACCATCAGATGCTTCTGGTAATGTAAGGTCTCTGGAATCACAGCAATCGCTACAGCTCATTTATTTATTTTTTAATGACAGGTTTGACAAGTATTAAAGTCGCAAATACGTTCTATTTTTTCAATGATAGCATTAACAGCAGTAGTGTTTAAACATCCTCCTGCTCCATGTGCTCCATTAATTAAACCTTGAACATAGTGAACTTGATCTATATAATTAGCTAAGAATTTTTCATTTTTTGTATAAATGTATACAGGAATTTTAGCCCACATCTTATCTACACAGCACTGAGCATTACACAAAAAAAGTTTCTTAACAACTTTTGTTACTGTAGTGGATCCCGCTATTAATGTAAATGTAAATGTGTAAATTCCATCTTCATAATCTCCTTCTATTTCATCAAAGACAATATCACCTGATACTGTAGAAGGAATTTGACTTAATAAGTCATGATCAGTTTCTGATCCATCTGGATATAAAATGGTCAGTGTAGCTTCATCTACATCTGAACCTTGAATATTGGGAGTACCCCAACCTGTAGGATTATTTGTAACATGATATGCGCCTCTTGTTTCTGTAACATGGATTTCTCCACATTTACCACGCATACATATTTCTAACTGAGGAACGTATGGCATTTTAGATAGATAGAATTAAATTGAGAAAATAAAAGGGGAGATAAAACTCCCCTTTAAATTATTTGGGATTAGTTCAAATCACCAGCAGCTAGGGCTCCTCCAGAAGCGGTTACTAAACCACCATAGATAGGAACACCTGTAAGCAATACCTCAAGTACATCAGCTAAACCATCAGTACCATTAGTCCAGAAACCTGGATTAGAAGTAGGTAATGCAATAGTTAATACTTTACGATTAGGAGTAGTATTAATAAGTCCTGGTACAGTAGTATTGTAAATAATTTCAATGGTTTCATATCCAGTATCTTCAACTTCAGCACGTGGATTTTCCATTACTGGATAAGATGCGCGATAGAAATTTCCTTCATTACCTTGTAAAAACCATTCCATCTCTGCAATTTGTTCATATACGTTGATACCAGCAGATACAGCTGTAATAGAAGTTTTAGTAGTATTATCAGTACCCTCAATAGAAGATTCCCAATCTACTTTTTTGTATGCTTTTTTACCTACTGTAAAATCTTGTTCAGAACCATAAAGAACTACTCCCCAATCAGCAGCAATACCTGTAGCAGCTGGGATAACTTGAATAGCATCATCAGCATCAGCTAAAACTGTGATATTAGCAGTCATATGATCAATAGGACGATCTACTGTTACTGCAAGAGAATTAATTGCAGTTACTTTATAAACAGCATAAGCTCTAGTAGTAGAGTTGTTAGTTGCTAAATCTGTTACAGAAGCATTTGCAGCAATACGTAAAAAATCTCCAACAGCTAAAGTAGATGCTGTACCATTATAAGTAAGTGCGGTAGCTACTGAGAAAACTTTAGATCCTTTAGTAATAGTTGCAGCATTTGTTAAATCATTAGTTGCAGAAGCGGCTACATTGCAAATAGCTTTAAATCTAATAGGAGCGTCTCCAGAAGAATTTTTAGGTTCTCTTGCAAAGTTAGAAGCGCCTGACCCTGCTAATCCAATTGCAATTTCAGCTTGAGTTGCAGAAGCATCGGATTTATAGATAGCATGTTTATAGTAACCTACTCCATGATCATTATTTGTAAATCCTTCTTTATACATAATGTTGATACGATACATAGTTTCATCTAATGTTTCAATGGTACTATCAGTACCATTGTATCCAAATGATTCAACTTTCTCAGCAGCAGCAGAAGTATCTTTACGAATTACTTTTTCAATCATTGATTTGTTCAATGTTTCAGAACGAAACACTGATCCATCAGCAGCTTTTTTATATAGAATAAAATCTGCTCCAGTAGCAGCATTAGCTTCACCAGTAGCAGCAGAAGCTTCTACATATTTAGCTCCACCTTTAGTAAATGCTCCAATTTCTCCAGCAGTCATATTCTGAGGTTTTAAACCTACTGTACCTACGGCTGTAAGGTTTACTGAGCTTTTTCCGATCAACAATTGTTGAACTTGATTTTGTGATAACATTTTGTTTTGTTTTTAATTAATATTTTGTAATTTAATTGGGTTTCAATTTTATAATCCTGTTGTAATTATTCTATAAGTTGTATATACTCTTAATACTCCAGCAGCTGTTCCTGGTTGTGTAAATGCTGTTCCAGCTAAATTAATAGTGGATCCAACTGGTAAACTTAATTCTGCTGTATTCAATGCTCTTACAACATACACTTTATCTCCAGCTCCTTTAATGTAATTAGCGTCAGTTAATGCTGCTGTATGAGCAACTGTTCCTACTCTAATTACTGCGTCATCAGCACCGCCTGTATAAGCAGCTGTTGCATAGTCGAATACTAATACTGCTGATACAAATTCTAACGCATAGTCAGAGCTGGGTGCTGCAACTAATATAGCTCCATCGGCATGTCCAATGTCTCCAGCAGATGTACCTACAATCTGAGTTGCTGTAAGAGTAGTCAGCACTGTATATTCAGTTACATTTGCAGTTCCTTGAGAAATACCCGCAGTTGCAGTTACTTTTCCTGTAACAGCAGCATCGCCGCCTACAGTTAAATCATCATCTACATCAAGATCTTCAACATCTAATGATAAAGTTCCATCAGCTAATGCATCAATGAATTTATTGAACTGCTTTGATTTTACATTAAAGCGTCCTGCGTTTTGTGAAGGTAAGAAATTTACATCTCTTACTTTTAATTTTTCTAATTCAGTCATTTGAATAATTATTATTCGTTAGTTTTTTGTTCATTTAATTTTACCTGATATTCAGGTGGGTTTGTACTTGCTGTAGCAATTCTTACTGCTCTTTCAATTATAGCTCTATGAGTTATATTTGGAAGTTCACAGTTTTGAAGCGCTGTGGTAGAACCATCTGGTGTATAAGGCACTATATCTTGAGGGTATTTTAAATATCTACCTTTATAAGTAGTAATTGTAAAAGTTCCATCAGTTATAATTTCATGTCTAGGCGTTTGTAAGGATCCAGGATTATTAAAATCCATTCTCCATGCAAGATGCTTAGGATGTGGTTTTTTATACGGATTATTCTTATTTAAGTTATATTCATCTTCTGTTACAGGTTTTACTTTAATAGTATCACCATCATAACATTCATCTTCAGAATCTATTACTACTTCTTCTTGAACAACATACAAACAATCTGTAGGTAAATCGAACAAATAACCATTAGAATGAACTCCTGTTTGAGTTGCAGAAACTGAACCTGTAAAATTATATTTTATAAGTCCAAAGTCTTTTCTTCTTTTCTCTGTTTCTTCAAAGGAATTATACGGATCAAATATCTCTTGAAGATAGATCTGTTGTGCCTTAGTAAGGATTACCCCAGTTTCCTTATCAGTATAACCGGGGTTTCCTCCTGTGACAATTCTATCTAAAAGCACATTAAACTCGTATGCCATAGCATTAGCATCCATTATCCTTTACCTGCTTGTTTTAAAGTTTTCTCTAAGTCAGATTCCATTTTGGCTCTTAATTCTGTATTTTCATTACTTCTTAAAAATGAACATGCATTTTCAATAAATGCTTCTTCATTACGTTCACACATAGGAGAACCATCTTTTAAGTAATAACGACTATTTTTACGTTCAATCATCTTAGCTCTTAGTAATCTTCCGATTAATACTTTTTCATCAAAATATTCATCTTCATATACATTTAAGAACTTATCTACGTCTTCTTCAATAATCTCACCAATTGCAGCTTGTAAGAAATTTAAATCTTGATTTGCAGCTACCCGTTTACCCAATACTGTAAGAATATCAATCATCTTGCCTTGATTCTTATCAATAGAGTCTAATGCTTTATAAGCTGCTTTTTTCTTAGCAATCTTAGTAGCTTTAGTTCTGGTAGTATCTGCAATTTCTTCAAATACATACAATGCATCAGGATTATATTTTAATTCATCTGGATTTCTTGCTACCCATTTCTTCACTTTAAGAAGAATTTTGTAACGTAAATAATCCATTGGTTGAGAAAGATCAAAATTAATTGGATCTTTTGCTAAAGTAATTTTAGCTCCTTTAGTTTCCCACCATGATAAATTTCCACCTTTACTTCCATCTCTTTTAAAGATTTTAGTAAAAGGACTCAGGTCTCCGACTTCAAAGTGAAGACCTGATTTTGCCTTATTTTCAAAGAACGCTTTTTCTTCATCTGTCAGAGGGAAATCAAGTGAATGACTTCTCTCTAATCTTGGGAGTCCTACCTGTCTGTTTGATCTTCCTACTAAAAATGCCGCAGCATGATTAGGATCTTTGATCATTCCTCTGGTTCTGTCTAAGACAGGTTTCAAAGTGATTTTCTTTTTAGGTAATGTGAACTCTCTTGTTTTCTCCGTTTGCTCTAATTTTACTTCTTCCATCTTTTTTATTTTAAATTAATATTATGCGCTGTATGCAAAGGTAGCAGATTTTGTTGGATCTTTTACCATTACTCCGCCTTTCCAGAATTTATGTTCTGACCAACCATGCTTAGGATTAACTACTAATTTAGGTCTAGAACCACTTGGAGAGAAAGGATCTACTAATCCTGGCACATATGCATGGATTTCAGAGTTTCCTTCTTCTTCTACCATCTGGATATTAGCTTCACCATTAGAAGTACCAAAGTCATAAATATCATAACGATAAGATTCAGTTACTCCACCATCAGGGTGAATTTCTTTGTTACGATCTTTGTCATCGTACATAGACATGATAGACAAGTTCAATTTAATACCATTGAAAGCAGTAAATTCAACAAATTGTCCACCGTAACCTAAAGGCATTCCTACACCAGCTTGAGCAGCTTTGTAAATACGCTCAGCGTATTGATTAGGTGTAAATAATTGAGAATATTGTTCTAATGCTTTATGGAATTGATAAGCACCACGCTGACCAGTACACATTACAAAGGAACGCTCATCCATACCTAATTTATCTTCTGACATATCCATTAAACGATCTGCTAGATCTTCAATATCAAAAGTTGTATAAGTAGAGTAGTTTGAAGTTTCACATTGTTCACGTAATCCAGCTCCAGATGATAAATGGTATCCAGAAAGTCCTTTTTGAGTATAATGACCTTGTGGAGTTCTGTTTGATTTACCAAACATTAACAAACGGTTAATGTCATTACGGAATTCAATATCAAATTGATAAGCTTCGTACTGAGTCCAAGTATAAAATTTCTTACCAGAAGCAGTAGTCATTTGAATAACTAAGTTCTTCTTCAACATATTTCCAGGAGTTTCCTTCTGAATCATGATTTGAGAGAAAGAGTTTCTCATCATGATATTTGACTTATGTTGAATAGTACGTCCACCTTGACCTAATGTACGTTCAACCAAAGCATATTCTCTAGAAAAGATTTTTCCTGATACTAATTCTTCGTAAGGAATAAAGTCATTATAGTCTCCACCGTAAAGTTCACACACATAAACTGTGTTAGTACCTTCTGGACGACCAGCTTCTTTAATACGAATTGGGTAGCGTTCATTTTTATGACCTACGATAAATTCGGTTTGAGAGAACCAATCTCTTGGGAATACTAATTCAAACTCAGTGTTGTTAATACCAGCTTGATCAGCAGCAGTGATAGCAGTACCATCAATACGACATTCAACCAATGCGATGTTGTCTACTCCTACAGATTCTAATTCCCATGTGAAATCAGTATCTTTAGAAAGTTTCTTAGTAGGATATTTAGATAAGAATCCTTTAATATCCATACCATAGTGTTTGGATTGGATGCGGGTAATCATTTCAGAAGCGCGTTGAGGTTCTTCATTCCAGATAGCTCCCAAGTGATTTTCAGTTGTAAGACCTTTCCAAGCCTTAGCATCTATTGTTTGTAAGTGAGAAATTTGCATATTTAATTATTGTTTTAGCGTTTGTTATTTGAATCCTTCAGATCTTAATGCTGAAAGGAATTCTTGTGTATCTGAACTGAGAGGAACTTTAGCTCCTTTACCTAATGTACCACCTCTTTCAAGTTTGGTTTTTAGGTCATTCACAGCAGATGTCTTTTGTTTATCGTTTATATTTTGAAAGTTAGAGAATCCTTCTGTTAAGTGCCACAATAAATGTAGTTTTTTATCAAATTCAACTGGATTTTTCTTTCTTTCAACTTCAATCACATTTAAAGGTCTTTTACCTTCAACTTCTACAACCTTAGTCATAGATTCAAATACTTTGTTTTTTAAAGTATCATTAAGTTTATAACCTTTGATGATTTCGTCAGCAGTTAAAATAGAAGATTTTAAATCAGCAACTTCTTTTTGTTTACTTTCAATTTCTTTAGCTTCTTTTTCTTTAGCTTGAGCTATTTTTAAAGTAAGTGCCTCTTTAGAATTTTTTTGTAAAGATTTTAAAGAGTCTTTAGCTTCTTCTTCTAGAGTACCTGCTTTAACAAAAGAATTTACAGCTCTTACTGCTTTTTCTTTACCAATACCTTTAGAAATAAGATCATTGTAAACTAATTGTTGTTGAAGTTTAGGTTCAGCTGCTACATCTTCATCTGTTAAAGAATTGTATGCATCTTCAGCTGTTAAGTCCTGTTTAACTTCTTCTTCAGGTATTCCTTTTTCTAATGCCTCAAGGTATTTTAATTGAGTCTCATTCAGATTATGTTTAAGGTGTTTATTTCTGTCTTCAACAATTGCATCTAGCAACTGATCAACATCTTTTAATTCCTTAATCTGATCTTCTGTAAGACTTTGTAAAATACCTTTCTCTCGAAGGGATAGAGCTAGTGGAGAGACTAAAGATAGAGAAGAGTCCCCCTCAAGAGAAGGTTTATCATCAGTGTTGTTACCTTCAGTATCATCTATATCTGTTTGTAAGTCTCCTAGCTCTTTTTCTAGGTCAATAGTTACAGGAATTTTAGGTTTACCTGCGTTGTCATCATCATTATCAAAGAACATGTCTTTTTCAAGACTGTCAGAACTTGGAAACATAGAATCTATGTCATCCAATTCTTCTTGGTTGTTTTCTCCATTTAAATTCATCTCTTCTCTCTTTTAGGGTTTTAACGATTATTTGTTTCTATTTGTTAGGGTTTATAATAAACTTTGTTAGGTTCTCTATAGCGCTTTTAACCTACTTTCTTTTGTTGAGCCTTAACATTGATCTCTTTTTCCTTAAGTTTCAGCTCTTTCTCCTTAAGTTCTTTATCAATCATCATTTTTTCTCTTTCAAGTTGATCAGGAATACCATCTTTATCTTTATCCTCTGATTTAGTGAGCATTGCAATTCTAGCTTTTAATTCTTCAAGTGTATAATCATGTTGGAATTGTTTATCCATCTTTAAAAGCTCGAACTCTTTAGCCTTTTGTTCAAGTTCAGCTTGTTGTTGTAACATTTGATTCTGCTGCTCTTGTTGCATCTTAAGTTTCTCAGCTTCATAATCTTTTTTAGTTTGTTCATTAAATTGGAACTTTCTACGCATAGCAGACACAGAATCAAGTGTGTAAAGATCTAAAAGTTCTCCGATAGTTACAGTACCTGCTTGTAATCCAAGTTCTGCTTTATCCTTAATCTTCTGAATAGCAGCTTTATCGTTATATGAATTAGTGATTTTAATATCGTAATCCTGTTCTACATAATCTTGAATATCTAAATCAAATGTAGCCGTGGTAAGGTCATCTAGTACATAACTAATCTTTTTAGATTTATTTCCTTTCCATGCTTGTTTAGCAGTTTCTAAACCTTGTTCTAGTACACGCTTCTTTAAGAAATCATGTTCAGCAAACCAATATTCAGTAGTCATACTGGATTGAGTTACAGATCTTTCTACTCCGCCAACTGTTTCTCTGGACTGAATAGCTCCTTGTCTTTGAGGAGTAATTCCTGTAATCATGTCTATTTGTCTGGTAATAAATTCAAGGAACATTACATACATTTGAATTGTATTACCATGTTCTGCTTTAATTACAGATTCCTGAACATTCATGTTACCTGCAATCTTTCCAGTAGCTGCGCCTTTTTTACCTTCTTTAAAAGCATCATAAGGAACAGCTTTCATATTCTTAGCGTAGTGTAACCACATGTCTACATCCCATCCATCTGGAATCTCATGCATTGGAATTTTCACAATATTACCCCAGTTGGCAGCAATAAGTAATTCCAAATTGGAATGTATCATATTATATAGGTATTGGTATGAAATACCTTTATCCATTAATGATATTGCTCCATTATCATTTGTATTATAAATAGTACCTACAGTTCCGGGAAGGCATTTGGATAAGTTATCCATCTTTCTGAATTGCACAGGTCTTGGGCGCATTTTTAAATAGATAGATTCTGTTGTATGGTATCCACCAATTTTAGAACCTTCCCACCATTCTTTGATCCAAATAATCTTTTCAGTTTCTCCTTTAGATTTATCTATTCTATAATTTTCATCAAATATATCTGTAGTTTCTTCTCCTAAATTATTAAAGTAAGTAACTTCTTTCATCTTTCTGAAAGAAGCCCATTTAGCTTTAACATGTCTGATATTACCATCTGAATCTATTGCTGGTGAATAGGAATTAGAAGATCCATAAGTTAGGTCATTCATAAACTCTTCCAGCTTATCAAATTTTAATGTAAGTCCATCATGATAAGGTACTGGAGAAGTAACTGCTGTAGCTCCTGCTTTCACAGGTGTTTGAAAGTAACTTTCTATATAATCTATTTCTTCAGGTTTAAGAAAATCATAGTACATGTCTACTAATTGTCCTGGAGAAAGGTACTCTTCATAAACGATAATATCAGCATCTTCAATATATGGAGATCCACCAGTTCTGGCAGTAAATAATTGCTTTGGATTTAATCTACGGCATACAGGTTCATTACCTATAACATCCCATTCATAAATTTCTTCTGCTACAATAAGAGCATCTTTAAATCCTTTATTAAATAATCTGTCTAATCTATTTGATTCCCAAAGATGTTTTAAAACTCTGGTTGCTCTTAACTCTCTAATGTCTTGATATTCATAGATTAACTTACGTTGAGCTTCAGCCATTAATTGTTTTAATTTCTCTGGATCCTGCTCATTTCTTGTAATTAACCCTAGTAATAAATTGTAAGCTTCTTGTTTTCTTCCTTCTTCTTTACTGGAAATAGCATCTTCATTAATTACTCTTACTGACCATTCAAATACCCTACGCTCTTCTTCCCCTACAAGTAAATCTATTTTAGGGTTGATTAGTGGGTAGTTCTGAATCTTAGCAGGTGATGTATTATCTTTTAATTTAAAAGGATTACAGATTCTATCTACATCTTCTTGATGTAGAATATTAGAGTATAAGTCATAGTTTATTCTTTTTCTTACTCTGCTTTTTCTAATGATTGGATCATTATAAATTGCTACAGCTTCTGCTGCATCTATACAGGTTTTTCTCCATTCAGCATTTTTCTTACTGTGAGGTTTTTTCTGAGATGGAAATTCATCAATTTGATTAAACATTGTTCTTATACTTATTTAAGCGTTCTAGAATAGCTTGTTGTTTGTTTGGTTTGTAGTTTCTAAAGAAGTAGTCATCAGTATCTATTTGCTCTTCTTGAACATATGGATACTTCTGTTTTTCTTCACGATAGATCATCAATGCCTGTAACGCAGAAACTCTGTCAAAGTTACCATCTGAGTTCCAATGGATTAACTCTTTTATAAGTCCTATTGATCTGAGTTTATGCATGTTTGCTATGTCAGGTTTGTTTTCTAACTTTATTAAAGGAGGGGTAATTAACCAATCTGCTATTAATCTTCTAGCCCACCCATTTACCTGTTTACTAGGAGGATAGCCTTTGGAATTATGGGTTACTACAAACTCATTAATCATATATAAATGAGTAGGGTTATCTACAGTAACGCATTTAGCGTTTTCTTGATGAGAATATTCTATGTTTGTTATGAACATTTTATCTCTATGTGATCTACTTTTTGAACTTTTGAAATTTGTAAGCTTATTTAATTTTCTAGGAAGTCTGAATACGGACTCATTTGTCCATATTACAACATTATACACATCATTACATTGGTGATAAATTCCCTCTTTTTTATATCCTGCTTTGGATTTATATTTTTTACAATTATAACCAAGACTTCTAGCGATGAACATTACATCTTCCGCTAATTGATTTGATATAGTTGAAAATTTAGGAAATCCATTTATTTCTACGTGTCCGTCAGTATCTAACAATCCTCTGAGAATATTCATTCTTGTGTTACTGTCATTGTATTTGTAAATATCGGGGATAAATTTTTTACCGCTTAGAATATTCCAAAGATTTAATTTTTTTAAATGATTTCTTAAATTTGGAATCATTATTTTAAAATGATCATGTTCTTTAGTGTTTTTTACTTCGTATGGAATATATTTTTTATACTCTTCCATGTCTTCAGGACATGATGCGAATTGAGCACCTGTTATAGGTTTACTTTTCTCACTAAATGTACCGTCTCCAATTAGTAATCCTAATGTATATGCATCTATTGGTATTGAAGATTTAGTGAATTCCACTTTATCTCCACATGGAATCGCACAATTATATTCTATATATATCTTATTTCTTTTATAAATAACTTTTTCTCTTTTATATATTTCAGATATTTCTTTAGTTGATAGAGTTTTTTCTTCTTTTTGATTATAATGTTTTATTTTCCATAAATGGTTTTCTGATGCCATTATTATTCTTCCATCCCACAAGGTTATTTTATAAATGTCTGTTTTATTATCAAATGGAATATCTATCACTTTAGTAATTTCTCCTTTTTCTGAAAACAGAGAATCTCCTACTTTAATATCTTTCCATTGTTTTTTACCTGCGGGAGTATAAACATACTCTGAATAAGGGTGTGCCTTGTTACCATATGAATCTCCTTTAATGTAATCCATCTGCTTGAGAATCTTAGGATTATCTGCTAAAAGATATAGCGAATGTTTCTTATCCATATATGCAAATAGACCTTTGTTGAAAGATTCGTACATGCATGTAGCATTGTAGTATTTTAAAAGTCTGTAGACATTTTCATAATATTCATGAGCTGTAGCAGGTCTTCCTGTATATTCTGCAACTATTTCATCAGTAAATAAATCCATGATAAATGTGGATCCTAATGAAGTAGTTGTTGAAGAATCATCGTCATAAGGGTCAGTACCTGCGATATATCTTCCATGTGGAATTTGCCCATTACTCAATGTTACAGGAGGTTGGAAAATCTCAATACATCCTTTTTTATTTTTATTGTCTTTTAAAGGGAAATCATGTATTGGGTAGTCATTGGTATTAATTGACCATTCTACTGATCCTGATGTATTCAAAACTAAAGATCCTACTAAGTGATTTGATATAAAGGATCTGTAATTAGGCATTATCTCAGAAGCTATTTCTTTTAGATCTGTTACTGGAAATAAAGAACCTTCTTTTCTTAAACATGCATCTTGAGGGGTAATTGAGAAGTCTGCCTTATATTGTACAATAGATGAAGCATCTTGTTGTTTCCATTCTTTAACAATTTCTATTAAAGCTTTAATAGGATCTGAATTACCTATTTTGTCATAACAGAATTCTCTGTTGAGATATTCTCCTATATATAATCCACATGTAGAACTTTGAGCACCTTTATCAAAAACATTTGGTAATGTATAGATGCTGTAACTATCTCCTCTGTAGAATAGAGATTCCATTGCAAAGAAAGCTTCACCAGCAGTACCACCTGTACCAAAAGCAGACATTAATCCAAAGACTTTTCTACCTTGCTTCATGGATCCAAGTGCAATAACCCAAGGAGTTAATCCTTCTGGAGCTACTCCAAACTCTTCCCAAAGAACATTATATCCAGCTTTACCTCTGGCTTTCTGTAAATTATTTTTTAAGGTAAGTCCTATAATGTCATTCTTTCTACCCTTTTCAATCTTTAATTCAGGATCTTTATAAGAAGCCCTTTTATGTTCATCTGTATCTTTATATTCTCTAGGTTGTATCCAAGGAGTATTACTGTCTATGAAAGACATCATATTCCATGTCTTATCATTTAAAATACCATCTGTATATAAGAACTCACCTTCAAAAGCAAATGCATAACATTTTTGATTTCTCATATGATAGAAAGGAAGAGTCACTACTGATGCTCCTTTAAATGAGTAACCTCTACGTCTGGTTTTTAATAAACAGCAGTGTAATCCTTTTTGTCTTGCTTGATGTCTGTAATGGAAATATAAATAATCCCCATCCCAGAAATCAGGAAAGTTCTCTGTTCTGATTGCTGTAATATTTTCTCCAGTATCTTCATCATTAGCTACTTCTGCTTTAATAATAGGACAGTAATTCAAATACCAGTAATGTTCCCCAGTAATCCATTCTCCATCTTCTCTTACATAACCTTCTAAGCATCTTCTGGATTCTTCTGTCCAGAATTTCATCCATTCTGAATTAGGATGTGATGATGGGTAAATATCTGTATATGTACCATGCTTTTGAAAATATAAAGCACGTTCTCTAAAGTAATCTGTATTCTCAAGAATATGAGGTTCTGTGATATTTACAATTACTTTTCCATTAGAATCTTTAGGAACTGTTTTAGTAGTGTGTCTATCTTTTTTGACAAGGTTATATATGAATGGGATACTAGTAACCAG
The DNA here is from genome assembly GCA_964401485.1 of uncultured Gammaproteobacteria bacterium. Lineage (GTDB taxonomy): Bacteria > Patescibacteriota > Patescibacteriia > UBA9934 > UBA9934 > CAYFMS01. The sequence goes on along the minus strand of CAYNYL010000004.1, from coordinate 6,304 downwards.
CTCCATTACATCAGCTCTGATTTTATCAGTCTGTTCTTCTAAGTGTGTTAAGTATTTAGGATTAATTCTTTCAAAATCAATCTGCGAAATTCCCTTTGTCTCTTCCACCTCTGAGTTTATTATTTTTAGCTTCTACTTCTTTTTTAACCTGATCTTCTAATGAGTTTAATCCTGCAATAAGTTTAGGAAGTACTGCTACGGTATCTGCTAGTTGCTTAGGATTATATTTAGGCTTACCTGATTTATCTGTAGCTCCAAGATCAATTATATTAAAGAAATTCTGTAATTTAGATAATGCATTTTTAGCAGACGCTAAAATCTTCATGGAAGGAGTTTCCTGAAGTTCTTTATATAGCTGCATAGCATCTATAATAGTAGCGTCAGGTTTCCAATCTTTTAAATCAAGAACTTGTTGTACTACTGCGAACCTTTGTTTCTCATCTAATATGTTTTGAAAATCTGATTTATAATCAGACATATAATAAACTAGGGAAATCTCAGCAATAGCTTTAGATTTATCCTTTGTAGTATCTCTTTCCCACAATTCTTTAAAAGGTTTTAAAGCTAAAGATTCAGGAGATATTACCAGTTTATTATTCTTTAATTCAAATAGATTCATATCACCATTTACCCTTTGGGCACTTTTTATCTGATTTAATTCTCTTCTCTATTAAACATCCGCAGCCACATGTACGTCTATTATTAATAATTTCACATACCTTTTTAGAACATACTCCTCTGATATTTGTAGTACAGGATGAACATATAGCTCTTCTTTGTCTCCACTCTGGTCTATCTTTTAATTTCATCCTGTATAACAAATCATTTATATATGCTTGTATAATGTAAATAAAATTATACAATATCATAGGTTTTTGTATATTATATTATCCATTAGGTTTATATCCCCATTTTCTAGCATCTCTGGATGCTTTATTGTCTCTTTCGTAGTAACGTTTAGAAGCAGTATTATCTTTTAATTTTATAGCTCTACCCATATTAGATTCAGGTTTAGCGTGTAGTTCTCCTTCTTCTTCATTTCTGGTACATGTAAATTCATGATCTACTTCTGTTTCCCAGAATTCAAATACTCCAAATTTGATGAAGAATTTCTTATCCAGAGTTACCCCATATCTGTACTCAGTATGGGGTTTAAACTCTGAATGATACTTCTTAATTACTTCTTTATTATATATTTGTCCTAGTTTCATAATTTTGATATGCTGCTACGTCACCTTCTGAAATTAACATATAATCTCCATCTAATACATATTCATGTGGACGGGATTTACCTGAGTAGGATAGAATAATAAATTGCCCAGACTTTACAGCTAGAGTACAATCATCAGCTTTAGAAACTACTTCATATCGCATAGTTCCATCAGGAAATTTTTCATTTAGTTTTTCTTTAACTTTTTCCATTAAAAGTTCATGCTCTTTCTCTTTTGTAATTGCTGTAATAATCCCCGACTTTGATTTTACATCTTTTACAGGTACAGGATTTTTACAAAGTAAATAACGATTTACTGGTGTTGGTAAAGTTACTGTTTCTAAATTAATTTCTTTAGTCTCCATTTTGTGTTTTTTTAAGTTCTTCTAACATTAATTGTTCAATTGCAGCTTTAATTTTTTCTGGAGTAGCTTCTCCATAATAATAAGAATTCCAATAAAGGTGTCCTTGTTTCTTTTGTTTCTCTACAATCTTATTAAACTTTTGTCTTGTTTTATACTCTTCATAAGTCTCTTCTTCCAGTCTTTGAGGTACATTAGTATTGTACAACCGTAAAGTTCTCTCCTGGATTTGATATTCCCTGAAGGAAATATTCGTACTGTTCTTTTCTTCGCTCATTATGTTCTCTTATTCGTTTAGTTCTTGGTACAAATCTAGTAAATCCATATATATTTACCAAATTCATAGATTTAAAATTTGTAAGATCTCCTTCTTCTAATAACCTTCTTACTTCAGTATAGTAAGATCTGATAGCAAATTCTACATCTTTAGGATCCAGATTGTTTTCTTTAGCCAGTTGATTGATTATTTTCTTAGTCTTTTTCTGCATAGTATATAACTCTAATTATATAATTATTTGATGTGACCAAAAGCTCAGTGAAAAATTCTTCTGGCATTCTGTTAATGGATAACATGGTTTCCAATTTTTCTTTTTCAGATAATGCCAGTAGCAAATCTTCGTAAGGATACTCATGGAATTCTGGACTGTATTTCATTGTAGTAATATTGTTGTGCTGAATCTAAAAGTATATAAGGATTCTCGATTATTGTAACTGTACATTTATCAAAATTAGGAATACATAAAGTTTCTTTTCTATAAATTCCTGTATAAGATTCATCGTTATCTACTATTCTTTGTGCTCTACCATCTTTATCTAATGTGTATCCTCTGGCTTGATTAAGGTCGGAGTCATATGATTTATATACCATTAAAATCTGATTAGTGGAAACTATGTCCGGGAATACTACTAAGAGTAAATCTCCTAGCTCGTAAAGTGTATCAATATTATTGCTCATTGCTATTAAATTCAAAAATAAGTTTCAATGAGGGATTATACGGAATATCCAGAAATTGTTTCAATCCAAAGTCAGTAATATAACCTTTCTTCTTTAAAGAAGATAAATTATTATTAAAGTTAGCTTCAGTAAACTTTAGTTTGGTTCTAAGATCTTTTCTATTTTGAGTGTTGAGAAGCAGCTGAATCCTATGCTCTCTAGGTACATTGATTAATGTGTTATTCAGCTGCATGATTTCTGCAAGAGTTACTAACTCATTCTTCCTTAACTTAAGGATAGGATTAAGTAGTTGTAGTAACTGTTTATAAAACAGATGTCTATCTGTTTTGAGGGGAATTCTCTTTTCCATCTTTAGTGCAAATATAATAGCTCTTCTTATACTCTGCAACTTTTTACGTTAGATTTTTGAAAAAAGTTTCATAAAGTCAGGATTCAAACCTGAATATTCTTGAGATAGAATGTTTTAACCAGTTAAACTACTTTGATGAAACTGACTTTTTAAACACCCTGCGTTAGCAGGTGCTGTGGGGAGGGGAGTGTCTTAACAGTTGAATTCCCCCATACCTTTTTAATCTGAGGGTCAGATTTGTATACGGAAATTGAAGACCTAGTAGCCCCTTTTCATTTCATTTATTTTCTTGAAGGGGTATGACTCAATCCTAAGAGTATTTGCAAATATACGTATATAAACGTATAAAGTTCAAATTTATTTCATGTATTTTTTTATTGTCTTGTAAGTCACTTCACTAACCCATCCTGTAAGATAAGCTTGAGCTTCATCATTACTGAACGAAGGCTTAATTCCTCTGGAGTTTAAAATAGCATTTGCTGCATGAGTTACTTCATGTGACATTGTATTTATAGATAAAGATTTTCTAGTATTCTTAAAAATGATCCAGAAGTTAGCTATTCCTTTTAATTCTGTTTGAGTAAAAAATGCAGATACATCTTTGTATTTGTAAGGCTCTTGTTCTTCATTATCTGAGAATAGGTTTAATGTAGCTACCATTTTATCCCAATTCTTTGAATCTGAGATTACTACATGGACTCTACATTTTTTAGATCCATATAAAGGAATGGGATAGCTTTTGTGAATATACATATCCTTTATATGTACTAAACCTGGATTAGGTTATAGAAGTTAGACTAAATATTTTTAAAATATTTTAAGGTTTGATGCAACCTTTTGATAACTTTTTGTATCTTTGTATAGATTTGTTTTCATAAGGTTGATTTTTAAAGATTTGGATTAAAGCTCAGAGTAATTCTGAGCTTTTTTCATCCTCCATAGTTTCAGATAAATTAATAACTACTTCACATTCAGGGAAATTAACTTTAACGAATTCTTCTTGCTCTTCTACTGTTAATGTGGTACAGTCTACATATGAGAGAGTTCCAATGAACATCATCTCTTTACCTTTATTAGTAATGTATCTTTTAAATAGTCTTTTCTTGTGGTTGATTAGATTTTCCATAATTAATATTCTGTTTCTGTTGTGTTCATTGTACCCTGTCTTTGTTCTTTAATATTAAAAGCTACTCTCATAATGCTGATATATTGAACAACATCTTTAAGAGTTCTATCATCTCTCATACAATCCCCATATATTAAATCTTGTAAGGCTCTTAATTCAACTAATTTAAGTTTTTTAAGATCTGTATATTGATCTTCTGATTCCTGTGTTATGTTCATAACTTATTAATTGTTACTATGACATTACTAATAAGAATTAGTTCTTTACCCCACTTTATGTCACTTCCTAATTCAGTATTAAGTTCATCTAATTCTTCTTGACTCATCAAGACGTTAATATTGTTGATTTCATCTGGATGAACTACTTCTCCTAGATCTAGAAGATAGTTCCAAAAATCTTTAAATCCTGTAAATTCTAAAGTTTCTTCGTGATTTTTAAAATCATTGTTAGAATGGGGTTGTTGTGTTATGTTCATTTATTTAATATTTTTTCTTTAATTAATCTAGATACTGGATATTCAGTTGATTGCCATTGAGGTTCTATAACTGGAGTTGATTCTGATTTAGGGGATGTGAATATTGGATCTATTCCCATTGCCCATAAACTACTTAAATGACTAGGAGAAGTCATACCCTTCCATTTACTAGCAAATTTACTAAGGTCTAATTTATCAAGAGATAGTTTTAGTTCTTCAACACCTATTGTTTTATAAACACTTGTATTTGACTCTCTTATCTGTTCCATTAATCCACCTGATATTTTTACTTCTGGTTCCATGATTACAAATTTATAAAAAGGTTACAGAGAAAACAAATTTTTTCTGGTATTTATTTCCTGATTTAAATATTTCTCCTGAACAAATTGATTGAATAATTTTGGATATAAAGATTGAACTTCCGTCCATCTGTTGTTAGTATTCATTTGATCAGCTTTATTATTAAATTCTAAAGCTGTAAAAGAAGATCCACCACCTGCTTCTGGAACATGTAATAGCTTTTCTTCTGTGTATGAACCTTTTAGTTTATAGCAAATATTTTCTCTATAAGGTCTGGACTGTTTAAATGTTTGATAGTCAATAGCTAGATAGAAATTATTAGCTTCTATTTGTTTAGCTAAATACATCCAATGATCTATATAGTATTGAATCCTATCGTAGATATTTTCAGGATTCTCTCTTTCAACTACGTACTTAATAGCAGAGGCTAACCAGTTGATGTAATCTCTGTAAATTATGATTCTAGGAGTATTTTCTGGAATATTATAGGATTTGCATTTAGCTTTGATATTATAGTCAGAAGATTGATTTTCAAACTTATAACATTTGATATCATAAGATTCTAATTGTTCTAGAATAAAATGTGATCCTGATCTTGATACTGTTTGGGTTATGTAGCTCATAAGACAAAGATAAAGAAATATTTTAAAGAATTGTTTTTTTAATCCAATATTTTCCATGAATTAACCTTCTTTTATTTCCAGATCTAGCAGCATCGCTAATTGCGAATCTATCTACATTTAAAATTTTCTGAGCTTCATTAGACGAATAAAAAGTATTAATAAGTTGGTTTTCTTTATTAAATATTTCTAGTTTATAAGGCTTCCTTATTTTAACATAATACTCTTTTTTAGGAGGCTTCACATAAATAATAGGAAGATGTTTTTTATTTTGTTCTTCCTCTTCAATTTGTTTAAACGGATTATTTATTAAGTAATCAATGGCGTTTTTTAAATTTTCAATATTATCTTTTAGATTTCCTATTCCTTTATTACATGAAGAACAAAGTAATCCTCTTACTTCTAATGTATTATGACAATGATCTATACACATTTCATAAGTATTTTCAAATTCTCTTTTACATATTGCACATTTTCTATCTTGTAAAATTAAACACTTTTGAATTTTTATAGGAATTGTTTTATATTTATAAATTCTATTTCTTACATTTTTTATTGGAAAATTCAAGAATTCATCAATTGACTGGGTACTATATCCGTTAGCATCTTTAATGTTGATAGTTTTACCTTTTCTACATGATTTACATTTTCCTCTTCTTTTTTGATTTTTACCGACTATTTCAAAATGAATAATAGGTAATTGTACAAAACAAGTATTACATTCTTTAGTTTCCATAAAATTATTTTTTTTTTATTTTTTACGCACAAATATAATAAATAGTTCCAACAATTTAAAATTTTTTTGTGTAATTTCCTCTCTAGACCACCTCATTCCAACACCCTCTCTTGAACTTGTTGGGGTGCTACGGTGGCATCCTTTTAATCCTTAAAATTTAAAACTATGAAA
>CAYNYL010000003.1:0-93853 GCA_964401485.1 uncultured Gammaproteobacteria bacterium | reverse complement strand
AGGTTAGTAAATATGAATAATAGCGCACGTTTGTTTGTAAAAATCGCATTGCGATTAGCCGGAATCGCCGGCCTAGGGATTCTCTGTTTAATCGGACTTGCACTTCTTATTTCATTTCTTCTCTCGCTCTTTCCAGAGGAAAAAATCGCTTTCCTTAACACGAGCGATGAACCTATTGTCATTTCATTCATCAATCTAAATCACGATAACGGCGAAATCTATCAGTCGCACAACTTTACCGTTCTCCCCGGTAAAACGCAGAAGTACGGATTTGGATTCAATAAGGCGATCTGTCTTGTTGTAAATAATTCCTCGATCGCACTACCAGACATTGAAGACGGAACAACATATTCTATTTGGGCAAACGATGTAAAGAACTTTGCGCCATGTAGCGCTTCAAGTCGTGCCTTCAATTCTACAACATCTCTTCCGGACGGCGAGTGGCAATGGAAAAATGACAATCGCTTTACCCTTACGACTTCTCGACGAAGCCTCCAGGGGCACATGATTTGTAACTCCTTAGCTGCCGAGGTGCCATCCTACTACATTATCGACCATTTCGATGGGAATGGTCGTGAACGATCAACGATTCATCTTTCGGTTGGCTCTACAGAAGTTGGGTGCGATGGCAATGATCTAGAGCAGGAGTACCTGGGCATGCTTAACAACGTTCACTCTTACGAAACAAAAGACGGATTAATAACCTTTTTTGGTCAGGACATGGAGCCAATGATATTTGAAAAAATTCGCTAACCGGAGTATCATCTTGCCCATATGAGCGAACCCATTCATGGGAAGAAGTTGGCGGATGCGATTTTGGAAAAAGTCGCGGACAAGGTGTCGAAAATGAAAAAGACGCCGGGGATGGCGGCAATTCTTGTCGGGAGTGATCCGGCGAGCAAGCTTTACGTAAAACTTAAAGAACGCGCAGCAAAACAAATCGGGATCTATTTTGAGCTTCACGAGTTTGACGAGAACGCGAGCGAAAAAGAGATTTTGACAACCGTGCGCGAGCTCAACAAGCGAAATGATATTCACGGAATTCTTTTGCAACTTCCCCTCCCGACGCAAAATGAAGATAAAATTATCGACGCGATTAAGCCCGAGAAAGACGTCGACGGGTTCCATCAAAAGAATCGTGATCGGCTTGCAAATGGCGAGCCGTCGCTCGTACCTCCGGTTGCGCTTGCGGTGATGAAGCTTATCGAAGCGACGCACCAACCGGTCTCTGGAAAGCATGCCGTGATCATGAGTAACAACCCGATTTTTGCCGAACCGATTTTAAAACTCATGGAAGAGGTCGGAGTAAGCGGTCATTACATGCACCCGGACGCCGAGGCCCTCGACGCAACAACACGAAGCGCGGACATTATCGTTATCGCGATTGGGCGCGAACAGTTCCTCGAGAAGGATATGGTAAAGCCGGGAGCGATCGTTATCGACGTTGGCGCGAATAAAACGCCTGATGGTTCGGTTATTGGAGACGCGCACGCGGACGTTCGCGATCACGCCGCGTTTATTAGTCCAGTACCGGGAGGCGTTGGACCATTAACCGTCGCATACTTGATGAACAACGTTTTGCGGGCGGTTGATATGCAACCCAAGACGCGCGTTAAAAAAGAAGCGTAGCGATAGAGCCGGCAACAAGAACTACAAGAAGGAGGCCGACAAAGATTGTAGGAAAAGTAAGAAAGCGTGTCAGTGCGACATGCTTTTTTGCTTGTTGGTAGGAGAACATAACAATAATGAACATCCCCGCCGTAAAGATGGCGCCGGTCACACGAATAACATCAATAAAATCCCGTGCACCAATCAAAAAGAGGATGAGCGGTGGGATAACCGCAATGGCCCAACTTGGAAGATAGCGTTGACGATAATCAATCATCGCCACTTCAAACACATTCATCCCAAGAATGATGAAACTTGTAAGGGTCGCGAATACTCCGATCGCCGATCCGATCACAGCCACCGGCGTCGAGACTGACTCAAAAATCGTTGAGAGCGCAAGGCTTGCCGGAAAGTACCCCGTTACACCGTCGACAACAATTGCAAATCCCGCGTAGAGGGCCGCGACGAGAAGGTTCGCGGAAATAATCGCGCGCGTTGTCTTCCCGGAATCACGACCGAGAAGCTCGACAACCTCTGGAAGAACCGGGAGCGAGCAAAAAGCAAAGAGCAGGACACCAAAGGGGAGAAAAATCGTTGGATGCATCGGATCTACGAGATAGCGGAGTTCAACAGACGGTGTGAGAGCTGAAATCAGAAGGAGGATAAGGGCGACGAGAATCGTTGAGAGAATCGCCTCGATTCGCGAGATAAACCCAAGACCCCCAAGAATCACAAGCGACCCGACAGCGAAAAACGCGAGCTGGTAAAAGATAACTTCCCCGCCAAGAATCGGAAGAAGAAGTGACGCGAGAAATGACCCTCCCGCGACGATATACGCAAGCATCGCTCCCCACCCCGAGCCAACAACAGAAACAGCCCCGAGAGCACCCCCGATTGGGCCGAGATACTTATGCGCATAGCCCGGAAGGCGACGCGTCCCCTTCGTATGGATAATGAGTTGCGCAAAGAGAAGAAGAAGCGTGCAGTTAAGCGCGAGGACGATAAGGAGGTTAAGAAGCCCTGCGGTTACCCCGGCCTGCGAAAAAACGTAGGGTAAGCCAAATACGCCAACGCCAATCGTCGCCCCGATAAGAAGTTGGTGCGCCGTGAAAAACGAAGAGGTTTTCATATCCCCACTATTTTAACATGTTCTCCCCCGATCCCGTTTGTGCATAGCTTCAGAGGGGTTTAAGATACGGGCATATGGCAGAGCGAATCCCTCCCCACAGCCTCGAAGCCGAGCAATCGCTCCTTGCGGCGATTTTGATTGACCAAGACTCGCTTACAAAAATCGCCGACGTCGTTCGCGCGGAGGATTTCTACCGTCACTCCCATCGTCTTATCTTTGAGGCGATTGTTGATCTTTTTGAGCGCCACGAACCGATCGACCTTTTAACACTCGGGAACCGTCTCGACGAAAAGGGCCAACTTCAAGATGTTGGTGGTCGCTCGTCGCTTGTTGAGATGACAAATACGATTACGACTTCGGCACACATCGTTAACTACGCAAACATTATCCAGAAGAAAGCGACCCTTCGTCGTCTTCTTTCGGCCGCGGGCGAAATTGCGGAACTTGCGCACGATGAAAATGAAGATTTGGATATTGTCATTGATAGTGCCGAGAAAAAACTCTTTAACGTTTCAACGAACTTTATTAAGACGAGCTTCGTTCCGATGCGGAGCATTTTGACCGAGGCGTTTGATCGTATCGACGAACTCCACCGCGAAAAAGGAAAACTCCGTGGAGTGCCAACGGGTTTTAACGGGCTCGACAACCTCCTCGGAGGTCTTCAAAAGTCGGATTTGATCATCCTCGCCGCGCGGCCGTCGGTTGGAAAAACGAGCTTCTCGCTCGACATGCTTCGCAACGTTGCGCTTAAAACGAAGAAGCCAGTTGGATTTTTCTCGCTCGAAATGTCAAAGGAACAGCTTGTTGACCGCATGATTTGTGCGGAAGGAAATATCGATTTGTGGAAACTTCGAACGGGACGCCTTTCGGAGCGCGACGACGACTTCCCGCGAATCGGGCAAGCGATTTCAACCCTTGCCGAAGCGCCGATCTATATTGACGACTCCGCCTCCGCAAACATCATGTCAATTCGTACCAAGTGCCGTCGACTTAAAGCGGAACATGACCTGGGCCTTATCGTTATCGACTACCTCCAGCTCATGGAAGGACGAACAAATAAAAGCGAAAACCGTACGAATGAAGTTGCGGAAATCTCACGAGGATTAAAACAAATCGCCCGCGAGCTCTCCGTCCCAGTCGTTGCGCTCGCCCAGCTTTCTCGTGCCGTTGAAATGTCCAAGCCAGCAATTCCGAAACTTTCCCACCTTCGTGAATCAGGATCGATCGAGCAGGACGCCGACGTTGTCGTCTTCCTCTATCGTAAAAGCGCCGACCGTAACTACACGCCGGAAGAGCTTTCCGCGGAAGATAAAATCACCGCCGAAGTCCATATCGCTAAACACCGTAACGGACCAACGGGAGTCGTAAAACTCTTCTGGAATGCCCAGCATGCCTCCTTCCGAAACTTCGACACGCGACATGGCGGACACCAAGAACCAACCGAGGACACCGGCCCGAAAAAATCCAATATTGGACTTGCGCCAGGAGTCCCACCAGGCTAGAATACCAACACTATGTTCAATAAACTCAAGCAGATCCGGGACCTTCGTTCGAGCGCAAAACAAATGCAAGAACAACTTGCGGAAATCATGGTCGTTGGAACAGCACGCAACGGGATCATGGTCACAATCGACGGAACCCAAACGGTACAGGGCGTTCAGATTGTCGATGGTCTTGATAAATCCGCGATTGAATCCGGAGTTAAGGATGCATTTAACGACGCCTCGAAAAAATTGCAAAAAGAGCTCGCGGTGAAGATGCGCGATATGGGCGGCCTCGACGCCTTCAAGGATCTTCTCGGTGGCTAATGTATGCGACGGTTTCCAGCCCCAATTCACAATCTCGTTTCGTCACTTACGAAACTTCCTGGGGTTGGACCAAAAACCGCTCTTCGCTATGTGTTTGCGCTCCTTCGGCTTCCAGCCCTTGAGCGTGAGCGTCTTGCGAGGGCGGTTCTTGATTTAGCGCGAATTGAAACGTGTACGCGCTGTTTTCGTTTTTCGGAGGCGAGCGTCTGTGAAATTTGTGGCGACCCGGCGCGAGACAAGGCCGTTCTTTGTATCGTCGCCGACTCCCGAGACGTCTCGACAATTGAAGCAACGGGGGTATTTAAAGGGCTTTATTTTGTTCTAGGCGGGACGCTTAATCCGATCGAAGGAATCCGTCCGGAAAATCTTCATGTCGCCGATCTCCTCTCTCGCCTTGAACGTGAGCCCTCGATTCGGGAAGCGATTTTCGGGTTTTCTCCAGACGTCCACGGCGAAACAACTATGCTCTATTTAACCCGCGCCCTTAAAGAAAAGGGGGTGAAAACAACTCGTCTCGCGCGCGGCCTCCCAATCGGCGCCGATATCGAATACATGGACGAAGTAACGCTTGGCGACGCGCTCCTTGGCCGTCGCGAAACATAAAACGACCCCGCTCCACGCGTTCGTGAAACAGGGGCCGTCAACGCCGATCGATCATCGAGGCATAGTCCGGAAGAACGTGCCGAGCGAACTCCCGTTCAAAATCCGGCCTGTGACCGATAAGATTCTTGATCTCGACAAGGTATTCGACCCCCTGTTCGAAATCACCGTTCTCGCGACTCTCTTGGTATTCGCGAGCAAGTGGGATCACAGCATACATAGGAACCTGCTGAAGCACCGCCTCGACATGTTCCGGAAACCCCACAAGAAGCTTTCCGATTTCGAGGAAAATCGCACAGATCATCAGAGCCTCGGCAGAGTTGACCGCCTCTTTCGCGAGCGCAATCACGTGATCACGCATCGCATTGGAAAGCGCAGTGAAAACCTCTTCCTCTTTCCATTCAAGACTCGATCCGATCGGGATGCTTTCGACTCCGCGATCCCGCATCAGCCCATAGAGACGACCGAGCGCCTGCGGAGCCCCTTGCCTCGCACGCTCAATCGTCTGCTCGTACTTCCCCTCCTCGATCCCGTTTGGAAGCGCCGTGAGCTTCACGCGCCGATATAAACGTCCCACGACCACCTCCCTCGTTAAGGTTCAACTTAAGGATAGCACTGCACGCTCCACTGTCAACAAAACAAAAACCAGCCCCGTAGAGCTGGATTTTTGTTAGGCCGTGATCGAATCGATCTTGATCGCCGTGAATGGTTGACGGTGACCCGTGTGTCGTCGATAGCGAACCTTTCGCTTGTATTTTACGATCGAGATTTTCTCGCCGAGCGCGGTTTTAAGAATCGTCGCTGTGACTTTTGATCCCTTTACAACAGGGGCTCCGATCACTGCGGTTGTTCCATCCTCACTCAAGAGAAGTGCGTCGAAGGTGATCTTTTCACCGTCCGCAAGCTCGAGCTTTTCTACCTTGAGTTCCTGTCCTTCGTGGACAAGGTACTGCTTTCCTCCCGTTTCAATTACTGCGTATTTCATAGATTAAACGCCGCGAGGGTAGCCAATCGGCATTTTTGACCCGTTGCGAGCATTAAGAATAACGGTGGTATCCTATCAAAAACCCTAAATTTAGTCAACTTTACACCCATACCCCTCGACAACACCTGATAATTATGGCACGATGCGCCATCGCACCTTACACCCGCAGCCCGAGGTGAGCGTTGAAACGTCCACAGTTCATCATCTTCATTCCGGCCGAGGGCTTCGCCCCCGAATTCGGCGTGAACGCGCTGAGCCACATCTGTATCACCCGTCTGTACGAAGGAATGAGACTATACAATAAGTTCGATAGCGAAGGGGTCATCGTCGTAAGTGGGGGTCGGTTCGCTCCGCGCCACGAACAAACCCGTACAGCGGGCAGTCTCATGGAGGATTGGCTCGCAGACCACGGCGTTCCGCTCAGCGACATCATCGTTGAGGGCGAGAGCGTCGATACCTACGAAAACATCGCATTCTCGATCAAGGCGCTTGGGGAGAACGGGATTGACCCGAAAACGACGCTGAACATCGTCGTCTCAGAGCGACTCCACGCGATGCGGATCGAGCACACGTTCAAGGCCGCTCACGGCATCGAGGTGAACACCCACAACCTTCCCGATCGACCCGGACTCTTCCGGTGGATCACCGATCGGTTCTTCGTCCTCTACCACTGGTGGGACACCTACGGGGACGGCTGGCTCGCCCGCATGAGTCGCAAGTCGCGACACAAGGCGGCGAAGAGCTAGACCAAAGACCCACGCGAACGTTCGCGTGGGTCATTTTGCTATTTTAGATCCTCGTACACCTGGCCGACGAATAATTGTAAATAATCCGCTCCCCCCGCAGGAACCTCCAAAACAGCATCAACCTCAAATGGGCGAGAATCAACAACCGCTGGTGCCTCGCCGTTTTCCGGCGCCGGGACATTTCGGTCAATTTTCATAATTCGGCCTTCCTTAATCCAAATGATATCAAGATTAAATTTCATGTCCTTCATCCAGAAAGAGCGTTCACGTTCGCGAGGAAAGACAAAGAGCATCCCAAGCGCATCCATCGTTTCCGAGGTTTTCCCCGAAAGTCCTCGTCGCCACTCGTAGGGATTATTCGCAACAAGGAACGAATATTCGTTCCCGATCGTGACCGTACGCTTATCGTTGAGGAGATATCCGACTCCGATAAATAGCAGGGCGATCACAATCGAAGTAACTATGATTAGGAGAGATTTCTTATCGTTCATACACGTTTTTTAAGTGAATACCACGCAAGAAGGGTGAGCGTAAAGAGGAGGAGGAGCGCAAACACCTTTTGCCAAGATGTGAGAAGAAGCGCCGACAACCCAAAGAGAAGGCTTGCGATATAGTAAAAGGCAAGCACTGCATTTGCGGTCCATCCGCTATCTCGAAGTCGAAAATGAAGATGCCGTCTATCCCCGCGAACAAGCGAGTCCCCAGCCAGGTAGCGGTCAATGATCACAAGGATCATATCAAGCGACGGAAGCCCAAGAACAAGAAGCGCGGTAAGCACCTTGCTACCTGAAATCACCGCAAGCACCGCGATCGAAAATCCGGCAAACGTACTTCCCGACTCGCCAAGGTACTGAACCGCAGGAGGAAGATTCGAGGGAAGGAAGCCAAGGAAAGCCCCGCCCGTGATTAACGCGAGAAGAGCAACATCGGGTTGATAAAACGCCGCGGTAAGCGCTAGGCAGGCGATTACGATACAGGCGATCACCGTCGTTCCGGTTACGAGCCCGTCAACGCCGTCCTGAAGTTTGGTGCTATAAATAAGAAAAACGATCCAGATATACGTGATGATCGAGGAAAGAACCGATGGGATCACAACCGATCCTCCGAGCGGGTTTGTGACTTTTTCGATACCAAGCCCGAATAGAACAGCAACGAGCACCGCAAGAAAGACAATCGGAAGCGTTGTTCTTGGGCGGAGTTGCAATACATCGTCAAGGATTCCAATCACAAGTAGAAGAAGCCCGGCAATTCCAATTCCGAGGAAATGCGTGAGGGTCATTTCGCCCGACGTAAAATGGTCCGAAAAAAGTAAAAGAAGCGAAACGACAACAATCAGAGAGGTGATGATTGGAACTCCTCCAAGAAGTGCGACCGGCGACCCCTGCTTCTTCCGCGCCTCGTTTGGCCGGTCAACGACCCCAAATCGAACTGCGACAAACCGAACAACAACGGTTAAAAGCGAGGAAAGCGCCATCGCTCCAAAAATCGGGTAAATCCACCAAAATTCCACAGGCCTTTATTTCACTACAAATCTCGAGCTTTTTCAACCCGTACCATTCCCGGAGCCTCAAGAACAATCGTATCGCGACGTCCAGCGCCATCCTTAAGAAGGAGCTCGGCGATCGCGTCGTCGACCTGCTCCTGAACAACTCGACGAAGTGGACGTGCTCCAAACTTTGGATCATAGCCCATTTTCGCGAGGTCATGCACCGCCTTGTCCGTTGCCATAAAGTAAATCCCCTTCTCTTCAAGTCGCGCCTCAACCCCCTTCATAAGAAGGTAGGCGATCGCTGTCACGTCCTCGATCGTGAGCGGGGTGAAAACGATGATTCCATCGAATCGGTTGAGGAATTCTGGACGATAGACCGTCTTCAATTCCTCTTCAAGGAGAGCTGTTTTAATTTCTGTAAGTGGCGCTCCCTTTGCGGTTTCGTCCTGAATAAACTGTGTGCCCGCGTTCGAGGTAGCGATTAAAATGACATTGGTAAAATCAATCGTTCGTCCGAGCCCGTCGGTTAGACGACCGTCGTCCATCACTTGGAGGAAGAGATTGAGAATATCCGGGTGCGCTTTTTCAAGTTCATCAAGAAGCACAAGCGCGAACGGATTTCGGCGAACGGCTTCGGTAAGAAGGCCAGGCGCCCCGGATACACCAATGAGTTTTGCCGACGAAAGCGAATCTTGATACTCGGACATATCAAATCGTAACATGGCATTTTCATTACCGAAGTACACTTCCGCCGTCGTTTTCGCGAGCTCCGTTTTTCCAACTCCGGTTGGCCCCAAGAATAAGAAGTTCGCGATCGGCCGTTTTCCACTTCGAAGTTCGGCGCGAGCGCGTCGAAGCGAAGAGGCGACCGCTCGAACGGCCTCGTCCTGCCCGACCATCCGCGCATGCATTCGCTCCTCGAGATTAAGGAGCGCCTCTTTTTCTTCGCGTGAAACTTGCGTCACCGGTACACGCACTTTTTGCGAAACGACGGTTGCAACATCTTCCTTCGTTACCCGTTGCCATTCAACCCGTTTTTGCGCGACAAAGAGCCCAACCTCGCGAGCGAGAACAATCGCACTCTCGGGAAGCGCCACTTCGTGGAGGTAGCGAGAAGAAAATTCAACAACCGATTTAATCGCCTCAAACGTAAAGACAACCTTATGTTCATTTTCGATTCCGCCAACTTTTGACTCAAGAATACGGATCGCGAGCGAAAGATCAGGTTCTTCAATCGGAATCCGTTGGAGCTTTCCGGCAAGCGACGAGGTCTCAATAAATTGCGTGTACGATTGAGGTGTAGTCGTTGAGATAATAAACGTATAGCCTTTTTCAAGCTCCGTTGCGACAAGTGTCGCAAGATCGACGCCAGCGACGCCCGATGATGCGAGTTCGTGGACGTTTTCGATAACGAGGATAATATTGCGACTTCGTGCACACTCGCCAAAGACCGCAAGAAGTCTCTCGGTCGCAAGACCAGATTGTAAAATATGTGGAAGGGACAGACGAACAAGTCGTTTATCGCGAAGCGACTTTGGAACATCTTCATTAATCATCCGTTCTGCCAATCCCTCAATCATGGCTTCCTTTCCACTTCCCTGCGGACCAACAAGTACTACACTTTGACGTCCACCCTCAATCGCCCGAAGAAGCGAGGACATTTCGTCCTTGCGCCCAACGAGTAATGAAAGACCTCCGCGAACACCCGCAGTCGTCAAATCCTCGCCAACCCTGTCGAGAAACGGGGTTGCAACCGATGTATAGGCTCGGTTCATTGCTCCCGTCGGCTTAAACGTTGCGGAACGGCGGAATGTCTTGTAACGCTCACGGAGCTCTTCGTTAATTCGAGCCCAAGCGATCACATGGAAAAATTCCTCCTCCTCGATCCCGAGCGAGTACACGAGCTCCTTGATAAATGCATCTTTTTCAAAACAAGCCGAGAAGAGCTCTACAGGCGAGACGGTTTTTCGTCCCTCGACCGCCGAAGCGCGAAACGCCATCATCGCAATCTCCTCCGCTTCCTCGTGAAAAAGGGTCATCCCGCGCTCCTTGATTCCCATTTGTCGTTTAATCGCCGCTTCGAGATCCTCAACGTGAATACCAAGTCGCATAAAGGCCACCCGCACCCCACGATCCTCAAACGTCGCAACGAAAATATGCAGTGGGCTCACTTCCGCATGCCCGCTTGTAACCGCAAACCGATACGCGCGCTCGAGCGCCAAAAGCGCATCCTGCGTAAAATACAGCGACGCGTCCTCCGCTCGGTCGATCACGTCAAGCGAAGGGATGACCGCGAGCTCGTCCACTTCCCCGATAGGAATTCGCTTCTTTCCACCGGTCTCACGAAGGAAATAAAGCGTATCAAGAAGAGCACCGAGCCCAAGCGCAACAAGAAGCGTCCCAAACGATGGCTCACCAAGCTCCCACGCCCTTTCAACAAGGAAGAGGAAAAGTACCCCGCCCAAAATTCCAAGCCCTGCAAGAAGCCCAGAAAGAAGCGTATGCGCCTTACGGGCCGTCTTACGTGCCTCACGATCAAGAAGCGACGCCTGATCGATGCGCCGTGCAAAATGATAAAACGTTTTACCGATAAATACGCCAATCATAGTCCTAATAACAACGCAATCTCATAAACGGCTACAAAAACAAGAAGAACCGGAAGTAAAAGGTATCCTATGAGCGCAACAAGCAAGAGGAGTGACCAAATCCCAAATAAAAAACCCCTCCCTAAAATCTGAAATAACCGAACAAAGAAACTAATGATCCGACTCTGGACATCGGAAAGCCCGTACATCGGGACAAACAAATTTTTCACCCACACTCGAAGCGAAAGCGACGCCCCATATTCTCGTAGCGTTGAGAGGAGCTGGCGAGCGAGAGACGCTAAATTCTCCCCATACCACCAAAGCGGGATTTTATAGGTCGCCTCAAGGAGTCCGAAGAAAAAATAACGGATGGCAAGCATGGTGCGTTTATACACCAAGTATAGCACGCAACTCTTCCATCAGTCGAAGGTAAAACTGGATATTTTGTAAACTTCCGATTCGCGCACCTAGCGACTCTTCAATGCGGAACAGGTGGTGGAGGTACGCCTTCGTATTCCCCGTTAATTCCTCATCACGAGAGAAAGGATCGATTGGCGTCTCGTCAAACGCAAACTTCGCGTTTGAAATCTGGACTTTCTCGTAAAGAACCGCCTGAATTTCCTCTGGCATCGCCCCGCCCTGCGCGAGCTCAAACGCCTTCTTTACCGCGACCGCCGGATCCTCCTTCCACAAAAAGAGCGTTCCGTGGCGCGCATTGCGAGACGGAAGGACACAATCAAACATGTCAATTCCAACGCTCACGTAGTACACAATCTCTTCTGGCATTCCCCCACCCATAAAATAGCGCGGGGCATCTTCCGGAAGAAGACTCGCGGTATACTTTGCCATCTCGTAAGTCGCATTACGTTCCTCTCCAACGGAAAGTCCGCCAATCGCGTACCCGTCAAATCCGATGTCTTTTAGTCCGTCAGCGCTTCGTTTACGAAGATCAGCATGCGTCCCCCCTTGAACGATCCCAAAAAGAAGTTGTTTCTCGTCATAGCTTTCCTTGCACCGCTTCGCCCAACGCAAACTACGCTCCATCGCCTCCTCGTAGCGCTCGCGTGTCGAGTTTCCAGAAGCGACATCGTCAAACTGCATAATCATGTCCGCGCCAATCGCCCCCTGCATGGCCATCGACCCTTCCGGCGTGAGCTTTACACGACGTCCGTCGATGTGCGATCGAAACGCAACTCCATCCTCGTCCGTCTTATTCATCTTGGAAAGCGAAAACACCTGATACCCGCCAGAATCGGTCAGCATCGGTCCATCCCATTTCATGAACTTATGGAGCCCGCCGAGCCTGCGCATCCCGTCAAACCCAAGCCGGAGTAAAAGATGATACGTATTTGAAAGAAGGATCGTTGCCCCGAGTCGCGCCATGTCCCGCGCCGACAAGGTTTTCACCGCCCCCTGCGTCGCAATCGGCATAAAAAACGGCGTTTTTAGCTCGCCGTGTCGTGTCTTGAGGATCGCTTGGCGCGCCTCTCCTGTCCGTGACTGTACGGAAAAATGCGGTTTCATAGAGGGGAGGATAGCCGGATTTCCGTTTTTTGTCGAGATACAGCCATTATTATTGACTTTTTCCGTAGATTTGGTAGAGTTCCCGGTCGATCGCGAATCGACTACAGGGGGCTAGATGCTCGACGAGTTGCTAGAAACCATGGCGGAGGGGCTGACCAACGTCCGGTTGATCACATTCGAACCGAAACGCAATCTCGTGTCGATGAGTCGGCGAAACGAAGCCGGCACCTACGACACCGTGCTCTGGCACGGTCACGACGACAAGCTGAAACTCGAGGCCAACGTCGAGATCAATGACGTACTCGATGCCATGAACCACATCACCGGAACGAGATTCGTGCCGGATGACAGACTCGCGGATGCGGAGTACGTCCGCTACCGGCGCGAATAGAAGCCGGGGCAGGCGTCTGCGGGGACATCGAAAGATGTTCCCGCGTTTTGTTTTAGAAGCTCCCCCGAAGGACGTGTGTTGGGGACGGTGCCGGATTCTCGTCTCGCGCCTCAATCGTCACGATGACATTCGTATACTCATCAATATCAATCGGAGCCTCCGCAACCGTTTGTTCAAAAAGAAGACCCCATTTTCCATCCTGCCTTGGAAAAAAATCGCCCGCCGATAAAAATCCGGTCACACCCGGCTTTACAAGCCAAGCCTCATAGTAGCTCGTGGCAGAATCGATTGGAGGAAGGGACGCAACAATGACGTGCGTATAAAGATCCCCTTCCCTCCCGCGTCGTGCAATTCCCGAAAATCCGTCATAGCTCGGCGCCGGACCAAGCGTAATTTCTTCGAAGGGTTTTTCCGCCACGACGACCTCGGGAACAGGCTCTTCCGCCACCGCCACCGTCGTCGCGACTTCGTTCTCGGTCTCGTCCGCCGGGTCCGCCACAATCGCGTCCGCGCTATCCCCGCCTCGCAAACTTTTAAAGAGCAGTGCCGTTACGACAACGATCGCGAACGCTGAAACGACAATACTAAGCACTGCATATGTTTGAAACCGTGCACGCTTTACCTGTCGATGGCTTGTAATATAGCGCATAGTTAGAAATCGTCACCGCCCCGTAAAAATGATTTAGGCATAGGGCGCTCTTCCATTTTATCACCTAATTCATTTAGGACGATCACAGGCTCCTCCCAAGAATCGGTTGTTGGCTTGTGGAAGGATTTATACGGCGATTGGTAACTTGGCGCCGATTTAAGCCGAACTTCTTCAATCTGGCGCGAAGGAATCTCTTCGAGAAACGTCGACGGCTGACAAATTTCGACACGATCCATTCCCGCCGTGACCGGATAACTTAAATAGAGATTCTCGCGAGCGCGCGTCACCGCGACGTAAAAGAGTCGACGCTCCTCCTCCATCT
Organism: uncultured Gammaproteobacteria bacterium; assembly: GCA_964401485.1. Classification (GTDB taxonomy): domain Bacteria; phylum Patescibacteriota; class Patescibacteriia; order UBA9934; family UBA9934; genus CAYFMS01. The sequence goes on along the minus strand of CAYNYL010000003.1, from coordinate 80,017 downwards.
GCGCTTCGTCTTCGTAGGCGCGTGAGTGTGGGAACATCCCCTCGGCAAGATGCATAACAAAGACTGCCCGCCACTCGAGACCCTTCGCCTGGTGGATGGTCGAAAGAACGACACGCGCCTCTTCAAAGGCCGGCTTTTGCGACCCGGCACCCCATTCATCGGTAAGCGAGATCGTCGCAAGGAATGTTTCGGCATCGGTAAATTGTTCCGCAAAAAGGGCGAATTGCTCGATATCCTCGATTCGCTCCTCGAAATTCGGGAAGGTCATTTCAAGGTAGGCGCGGTAATCGTCGCTTGAAGCGATCGCCCGAATTCGCTCGCTTGGCGTCCCGCCCGCGAGAAGCATTTTCTCGCAAATCCGTTTTGCGCCCGCAAAACCCGCCTGTGCACGCTTTCCCTTCGGGGCGTAGAGCGCAAAAAACTCTGGAAGCGAATCGTAACGAGATGCCTCTTCGGCAATCTTTACCGAGCCAGCAAGCCCGAGCCCAGGGTGGATACGAAGAATACGCGACCAGGCGGTCAAATCCTTCATGTTCTCCGCGATACGAACATGCGCCACCGCGTCTTTAATATGCGACCGCTCAAAGAAACGAAGCCCGCCTCGATAATCGTACGGGATGTCGCGCTTTAGGAGTTCAAATTCGAGTGATTGTGAATGGTAGGTCGCGCGGAAAAGAACGGCAATCTCGTTTAACTCAACCCCGCCGTTACGAAGATCCAAAATCTTTTGCGCAATAAACTCCGCCTCTTGTCGACTACTTGAGGTCGGGATCATCTCAGGCTTTGCCCCACCCCCAGCCATAGATTGTAACTCTTTTTCAAACTGCTTCGTATTATTTGCAATAACCGAGTTAGCAATCGAAAGAATCTGCGGAGTCGAACGGTAATTCATCGTAAGACGATAAACGGCCACATGCTCGTACTGTTTTGGAAAATCAAGGATATTCGCAATATCCGCCGCTCGGAATGAATAGATGCTTTGAGCATCATCGCCAACCACGAGAAGATTTTCATGGACCCGCGCCAAAATCTTTACGATATCCGCCTGAATGCTATTCGTATCCTGGAACTCATCGACGAGAATATAGCGAAATCCCGTTGAAAGCACCTCCGCGATTCCAGGATTTGTTGTTAAGAGCTCAAGAAGAAGGACGAGAAGGTCGTCAAAATCCATCGCGTTTTGGAGACGCTTTTGGTCGCGATACCGATCCGCCACCCGTTCGATTTCACTTCGAATCGGAAGGAATTTCGGATGCATTTTCTCAAGCGTATCCGAGATCCCCGCGCGACTATTGCGCGAATAGGAAATGATCGATTGAAGTACGGTCGATTTCGGGAATCGCTTTCCCGTCGTATCAACGCCACATTCTTTTACGCACATCGCAATCAAGTCCCGAGCATCCTCTTGGTCAAGAATCGAAAAATTCGATTGAAACCCAATCGCGTCGGCATACCGTCGAAGGAGACGATTTGCGATCGAATGGTATGTTCCCGCCCAAAGCCCTTCCGGATAAAACCCAAGAAGCGCTTCAACCCGCTCAACCATTTCGTGCGCTGCACGGTTCGTAAACGTCAAAAGCAGGATTTCGCTTGGCGCTACCCCGTGCTCGAGAAGCCAGGCAACTCGGTAGACAATTGTCCTCGTCTTCCCCGACCCCGCCCCAGCAAGAACAAGAGCCATTCCGTCCCCGTCTCGCACAACGGCAAATTGCTCAGCGTTGAGCTCCCGCTCATAATCAATCTTTAGGTTCTTTGGAGCGCTTGGCTGTAATACGTACTCTTTCATGTAGCTCGATTTTACCACACCTCGTAAACATTGACTTTTTCGGTGATTTATGGTAGTTTATCTGGTCCCTTTTGGACAGGAGGAATCAATGATTCACAACGCCCATACGGTCGACGGCGTTTGCGGGATTGCTCTCACAGCATTCCCACAATCAGCTGCCGTCCTTCGTAGAATGGTTGCTGATGGAGCGCTTCGTGCGCTCTTTGTCAGGACGACGGTCAAGAAGGCCTGCCTTCTTGACGAGTTCGTCGCAAGGCTGTTCCCGGTTCTCGACGACCTTCTGTGCATGAACGCGCAGAATCAGCTGACGAACGCGCTTGAGGAAGACGTGCGAGAAGCGCTCGACATCTTCATCGCGCGAACCGCGATCCAAGAGGCGATCAAGGCCTCGGGTCGCGGCCAGTTCGATACGATCGAGGGACGGCAGAGCTTCTTCGCGATTCGCGAAAAGTTCGTCCTCAAGGTCAAGCCCCCCGACCACGAAACACAGATCGTCGATCTCTTGATCAAAGACGCCCTCGGGCTTTCGGGATCGGCCATCGCGAAAACGATCGACCACCCGTACCCGGAGACACTGGCCATCCTTCGTGAGCTCGAATCGCGCGGGATCGTCGTCCAGATCGGGAACCAGCGTAGCTCAAGGTGGGTGATCCCCTAGAGCCGGCCCGCCCGCCCCCTACCCGTCCCCGACCTTCGAGACAGCTCGATTGGTCGGGGCTTTTGTTTATATTGACTTTTTACCATTTTCCAAGGATGATTTTTCCGTCACGCCAATTAGGCCCGCGTTCAATCAGCATAGTGCTGTAAAGAATGCCCGCCCGTGACAACAGAGGGAGGCCCGCCGCCATGGCCCGCCGATTCGCAGAGGTGCCGAAAGGTACTTGGGACCAATTCGAACGCAAACTCGAGGCCGCGGGCTTCGACGGCGATATGGTCGGTCTCATCGCAAATAGAGCTGACATTGCGGAACGCATGTTCAAGCTCACGAGAACCATACCCTCGTTTCGCGCCGTCCACGGACGCTGGACTCCGCTTGACGATCTTATCCAAACCGTCCGGAACTACGAAGGAGTAGGGGGCGAGGACATTGATCGGATGCGCGATCGATACCAGTTTGCCGCTTCACGCATTTCGATCACCGGTGAATGCGACGAGAAGTGCGCGACTCCGGTAATCGTTCGGACGCTCGGTACGCTCACCGAGACGTATCGATATGCGGTTGGCCTGATCTCAAAGTGCTGGGGGGAATCGTTTCTCGAAACGTACCCGAGTCTACTTCACACCCGAGATCCTTGGCAGAGGAGTGAAGACCTCGCTCTCAACCCAAGCATGCCCGAATCGAGGTTCGTGCCAAACACCCTCTCGATTCGGAAAGTGTGCTTTGGAAACACCTCCCACCGGACACAAATCGGCGACCTCGCGCTCAACCCCACGCTACACAGTTGGCTCGAGGTGCTATACGCCGCTTCACAGCACCCGGAATGGATTCACTGGCGTCGAGAGGCAGATGCCCCATCGATCCCGCTACTTGGAGTCCTGTTTCCCGCAGGAACGAGCCCCATGCCACACGACCACGTACCCGTCCTGGTTACGGGACGTAAAGACGCAATGGTGACCCTTACTGACACAGCGTACGACAATCGCCGGGACTTCTACGGTCACGCAACCGTTTTGATCTAGAGGTTCGCTTCCCACGTCTCGCACCCCCGTCTCGAATGAGCGGGGGTGCTCTCTTTTCCCTGAACCTTGACGAAATATAAGAAATCCCGTACACTTCCCCCGAACGATTTTTATGTCAAAAATTTGCAAACTAACTGGAAAAACGCCACTTACCGGCAACCACGTCAGCCACTCAAACCGCAAGGTGAAGCGCCGACAGATGCCAAACCTCCACAAAAAGCGGATGATGAATCCTGCTACGGGAATCATGGAAACCGTGATGATCTCGACACGTGGAATGCGAACTCTCGCAAAATGGCAGAAGGACGGAAAGGTCTTCGACCTCCGAACCCTCCTCATGGTCTAAGAAAACACCGCCGAAAGGCGGTGCTTTTTATTTACAAGAAAACCGAGGCCGTAAGGCCTCGTGTCTTCCTCTTCTCCGCTCGACGACGCGCCTTGTCTTTCGTGCTAGGCTCCAAGGTGTATGGAATATCGTCGCCAGGCTCAGGCTGTTTACTACACTCGCTACCACCTTGTGTTCGTCACGAAGTATCGACGCCACGTACTAAAACATCACATGGGAGCGTACTGCATTGGGATCTTCCACCGCATCTGCAAAAACTATCCTGACCTTATGCTCCTTGAGGCAAACACGGATGTAGATCATGTTCACCTCCTCATGTCTATCCCACCAAAGTGGAGTATCTCGAAAGCCGTTAACATCCTTAAGTCAAATAGCTCCCGTGTGATGCAAAAGAAGTTTCCTGCGGTAGAGACGATGTATGGCAAGAAAATCGCCTTCTGGAGTGACGGCTACTTCCTGTCGACGGTCGGAGTAAATGAACGACAAATCAAGGCCTACATAGAACACCAAGGCAAGGAGGAGAGCGGACAAGCGAAGCTTGTTTTGTAAGAAGATACCGAGGCCGTAAGGCCTCGGAGCTTCATTCTCCAATAATTTCCCCCGCGTGACGGATAAGCGCCTCGGCCCGAGCAAGAGACAGGTCGAGTCGCTCCGCGAGATCGTCAGGGTCATAACCCGCAAGCTCTGAACAGAGCATAATTTCATGGCGACTGAATGCCTCCATCTCCTTTGGAGTCAGCTCATTGAGAATCGTGATTGGCCACATACGTCGCTCCTTTACGATTTGCGAGAGTGGCCGTTCCTTTGGAAGATGCCAACCAATGAGCCGAATCCCCTTACAACGTCCAAACCGCTCCGCTCGATCTGAAAACGCAGCGTTCGTTACAAGCCACGGATCAGTGATCGGGTACGGATTTTTTCCGGAAGCATAGCCGTCAACAAGATCGAGGAAGCGAGCCCATGTCGCCATCGCATTCTTCAGATCGACGTAGTCGGTTGCGTCTTGCCGAAACTTACACTCGATAAAATGGAGCTTTCCATCTTTCTTTGCGAGTCCATCCACTTCATGCATGACACAGGCTCCGGGAATCTCGCCCTCAGGAACCTCCGCATCGTATCCCTCCTCGCGCAAAATCGCCGAGAAGTAGCGCTCAAACGGGAATCCAGTTGGTCCAAGTCGAATAATCGCTTCGCGCAAATCATAGCGACACCCAAAACACACGTTCGTCTTCTTAAGCTCCTCGCGCACAATCGCGTACAACTCCCGCGTCGTCATCCCGTCAGTCACCCTAGGCGTCACGCGCGCAAGCACATCGCCGGCCGTTTTTGCATCCGCCCCCGTATGTACAATGCTCCGTATCACCTTCTCCTCGGAATAAGCCTCCCGCTCCCCATCATTTTTTACAACCTCCATATACCGAAAGTATACCCTACTGTGCGATGTACTGCATGAGCCCACGCCCTCGCGTCGCATATGAATCGAGCCCGAATGCTTCAACCTCGATAATATAAGAGGTTAGGTATTCAATCGCATCCTCTTTTCGATCACGCTCAATGAGCGAATATACGTATTCCTCAACGTAGCGATAATGCAGGTCATTACGTACAGCCTCATCTTCAATTTGCATCCAAAGCGACCTTGCAACAATCGAGTCTACCAGCGCATCGCCCTCTAACTGCTCTTGAAGATAGGCAACGAGCTCCGCCTGCACCTCCTCAAGTGAACGGTCCGACAAGTCATCATCCGACAAATAGGGCCGAATCCGACGAAGCAGTGCCTCAATTTGAGCATCGGGGTTCTCAAGATCGAAATGATAATCAACCGTTTCATGGTACGGCTTCATCGAAAGCACAATATCCTCCGGACGCTCATAAATTTTCGACTCAAGATATCCGCGGACAAGCGATTTTGCCGTCGTGAAGCTCATGTCCGTATCGATAAACTGAAACATCGCATACATCACCGGAAGACTAAAATCACCCTCGAACCGATGAAATTGAGACAGAATCAAGTCCTTCATGAATACGGCCTGGTTATGACTTCGTTGCGGATCTCCAATAGCGTAACTCTGGCGATGCCGAAGCCATTGAAGCGACTCTGTTGTCGGAAGATCAAGCATGCGCATGATCCCAATCACTTGCGAAAAGTTCACCGTCGCATAGTAATCCGCCCGTCGACCAATGATCTTTTCCATTTGCTTAATTCCATAGTCGAGCCCTTCGTAGGAGCAAGTATTAGCAAGATAGTACTCCGTCTCCGGAAGCGAGCGCGGAATGTACGCGTACGTTCCTCGAGGAACCGACGTAATTTCCATTGTCCAGTTTTCCAGATCAAGCGTAAACATGTGAATTGCATCGCAATGCGGATTATCCCAATCCTTACGCTGGTCTAGTCCTATGAGAAGAACATTGATCTCTTTCTCAGTGCCAAAATCAACTCCGCCCTCTTCTTCAAGGAGGCGACGCTGGGTGACCTCAAGAATTAACTCATCGACGGTTGAATCTTTTTGCAGAGCACTGTCGTCTCCCATGAGATAGGAAGTTGCGAGAAGGACAACAACCAAACCGGCGATACTGACAAGAAGAGCGATAAGGGCTATCCGGAGTTTTGACATAAACCTAATTTCTTAAACTATACCCATTTTCAAATTCTGAACAGGGGGCGACAACGCAAAAATCCCCAGGTGGGGATTTTCGACTTTGGTTCAAGGTGACTATTTAAGGAGCGCGTCCTTAGCAGCCTTGTTGACCGTGAACTTCACGACCGTCTTTGCAGGAATTTGGATCGTTGCACCCGTAAGTGGGTTTCGTCCAGTTCGCGCATCTCGGCGCTTCTTTGCGAATTTGCCAAGGCCTGGGAGCATGATCTCTCCGGCTCGCTTTACTTCTTTGTAAACGAGTCCGATGAATGCATCATAGTATTCTCCGGCCTCTTTTTTTGACACTCCCCATGTTTCCGCCATAGCGGCTACGAGTTGTGACTTGCTTAATCGCTTTTCCATAGCAATAGTTAGTTAATGAATTAACGGTAAAAGTGTAGCATTTCCCCGTTTTTGCAACAAGCTAGCGGATTCGGTATTCCGGCTTAAGGAGTGGGAGGATAAGCGGGTTACCCGGGTTCACCTCGACCCCCATTCTAGAATAGGACATAACAAATAGCCGATTAGCCTCTTTTGCGAGTCCGGTATAGACTCGACCACCCTCCTCTCCCTGCTTTCGCATCTCGTCGAGCGTATACGCGTAGGCGAATAGTTTTTGGAAGAAGGCGCGCTCCTCCGGTGTATCGATATCGTCGGGAGAAATCGCTAATTCTCGCATCATTTCCAAGTGTCTTCGTCGAACTTCAAACTTCGAAAGATCGAGTGTATAACGACCGTCGATCGTCTCAAAAGCCTTCATTTTTCCATATGAGTCGACGCGAATTTCTGCAACACCGGTCGGCGCCTCAACCTCGGGGGCTTGAGTAACTTGCTCGACCTCTGGCTCAGGCTCCGGAAGCTCGACGTCGTCCGGCGCTTCCGTACCGATATCTACCGGTAATTCCACCTCCTCGGACGTTGTGGATAATTCGGGCGTAGAGGCCGCCGGAACCTCGACGTCTTCAAAGAATCGACCTCGCTGACCTGCGCTCATCAATTCACCGGTTTTCTGTACGATTGTGAACCCGTCTCCTTCCTCATTCAACACAAGGCCGATCGACCCTACTGCATCACCTTTAATCCGTGTTTCAAATCCATGCTCATCGAGATACCCTTTTGCTCTTGCAAGCGCGAGCGCCTTTTGACGTGCCCATTCATGCACATCCCCATCTTTCGTCGCATCATACCCAAGCTCATCCGCTCGATCTTTAAACTGACGCATCAAAATCCACGTTACACCATCACCCGAACGAACAGTTGCGATCTCAGGAACCTGCTCAAGTTCGACACCCGGAACCTCAATCTGCGACTGTACATCCAAATCAGTCACAGCTTGCGACGATTCAATTTCCGGTTCCGGCGCTTCACTATCAAAAGCGCCATTTCCACTCCAAGCATCCTCGCCCTGATTCAACGCATGCGCCGTGTCACTCGAATATGCAACACCGTGCAGCGTGACCTCCGGAACCTCTTCAACCCGAATCTTACTCATAAGCTTCCGAACCAACTCCATCTCGGAAAGATTCGACCAATCACTCGCTTGATAGACAACGCCAACTGTCGGGAGCGCAGTCAAAACCGCTTCCGCCATCCCTTTCAAACGTCGCCCCTCGTCCTTACCTCGAAGCTTGTTCCACCAGCTGGTAAACTCTTTCGCCGCAGCCGCCCCTTTACTTTCCGCGAGCCCAAGTTTCGCTTCACCCTCCCAGCGACGCACAGCCTTGTATGAGGTCGCGAGACCGTAACCGGCAAGCCGCAACGCAAACAACCCCGTATACTGGAGTGTAAAGTTAATCGCATCGCGTGAAACCGTGGTGATATCTTCCCTTGCCTTAAGTGTCCGCGAAATAATGTCGACGATTTCTTCATTAATTTTTCCCTGTTCGAGATTTGTAAGAGCCGAATCTCGTGCATCGACAAGTTGTTTAAGCTTAAGTTCGAGAAGTCGCTTTTTATCAGCCGTTAAATATTTCGATTGCGCGATCCGCTCCCCAATACGCTCCGCCCGCTCGTGAATAACATCATCGTCAAATAACGCCTCACCCCCATCGAGTTCTACGCGAGCATCAGCTGTCGTCGCCTCAATGATACGGCGTTGCTCTTCCGAAACCAGGCCTTTTTGATACAGTGCCGCGAGGCCTGAGACAAGGATGCGGGAACCGCTCACAGTTCCTACAAAATCGAACAATTTCGAAACTAGTACCGTTTTTTCAACGGCACGAACATCGGCTCCAACTTTTACCGCATCCTCTATCACCTCACCTCGGACCGTGTACCTCCAGAATTCGCTTTTACGAATTCGGTCGAATAGGCCAGCCCTCGCTGATTCTTTTTCCGTCCAAGAAACATCAACCGTTTTTGGCTGCTCCCAAGTGTCACGGCGTTCAACCCCGCTATCCACTCCCTTGGCTTCGTCGGGATCTTCCGGCAACTCAATCGCAACACCGTCGTCCTCGGGAGAGACGGTTTTATTTGCACGCTCAAATGGTTTTTTCGTACCGGGCGCGGGAGGCGCCGGCGTTACGGGCTTTGTTCGCTCCCGCATTTTCACACTATCTTTCGTGGACTGACTGACCGGCACCCCGTCTGAGGCGCCCGCTTGCATCACATCCTTCCACTGATCTATCGGGGTAGACGAAAACTTAATATCTCGATTTGCCGTGTATTCATAATCTGGCACCGGTTCCGCAACTGGTGGCATGCGAACTATTGGATCATGTGCTCCTTCGCTACCTGCATCCACTTCGGTCGCTTCGTCATCGTACTCTACGCTCACCGTTTCAACAGGCAAATCAACGTTACGCAAATTCTCCGGCGTCGCAGAAATACTTGGAACATCGAGTGCTTGAACCTCAATCGGATCAGGCTCATCAATCTTTGGAACCTCCAGGCTTGCAGAGGGGTCGATCAACGTTCGCCCAACGGCTTTATCTAATTCAGAACGTTTTTTTAACTGATCATTAAATGCCTTTCGATTGTTTTCAGCGAGTTCCTCGAGAAGCTTGCGTGCTCGCGCTCGGCGATCTTCGGAATCGGCACCGGAAGCATTCGTTGATACCGGTTTATTTTGATTAACACGCGAATTTTTTTTCACCATACTAAACGAGTTCTTTTTCTAAAGTTGCGAGCCCGGACAAGAAGGCTTCGTTAATCTTTTTCTGTTCATTGGCGCTCCTCGTTACCATCGCCTCGATCTCTTCCTTCGCCCCCGAGAGCTCTGCCTCGAGCTTTTCGTTCATTTTCATCGCAAGAAAAGTCGCGAGCTTTTCCATGCTCTCGATTTCCATGTACGGAATAACCGTCGCCCACGCCTCTTTTTGCTCATCGGTAAAATCTGATCCCGCAACAAGGAGGGCGAGCATTGCTCCAAACGCTTCTTCATCATGTTCCATATCCTCAAGTATAGCATTTCAGCGGGTTGACGGCCGTCCAAAAAGTGGATAAGATAGCCCCGTTTTCAATCCGCCGCAGTAGCTCAGTTGGTAGAGCGCATCCATGGTAAGGATGAGGTCTCGGGTTCAATTCCCGACTGTGGCTCCAAAAACCCCTCGCTTTCGCGGGGGCTTTTTGTTATTCGATATTTCGGCAAAAACTCGGTCGGTGGATTGCGGTAAGACCATGGCGCGAGATGGCGTCACGGTGTTTTTGTGTGCCGTAGCCTTTATGGTCAATAAACCCATACTCCGGGTAAAGGTCATGGATCTTGCGCATAAAACGGTCACGGCTCACCTTTGCGATAATCGCAGCGGCGGAAATGGACATGACCTGCGCATCCCCTCGAATAATTCCCTTTTGTGGGTGCGCGATTCCAGGTATCGTCCAAGCATCAACAAGGGCAAAGTCTGGCTTGATTTGCTCGAGCGCGCGACGCATCGCAAGAAAAGTCGCTTGGCGGACATTTATCGCCTCTATCTCCTCAACGTGTGCTATCCCAACCGCCCATGCCTCCGCTTTTTCGGTAATCATCGCGTAAAGAAGCTCGCGCTCGTGCTCGGGAACCATCTTCGAATCACGAAGCCGATCAATTTGTAAATCCATTGGCAAAATAACCGCTCCAGCGACAACCGGACCCGCGAGCGCCCCGCACCCCGCTTCGTCAACCCCAGCAATCGCTCGGTAACCCGAGGCGATAAGTGTGAGCTCTTCTTGAAAGGTTGGGAACTGCATAGAATCAGTATAGCGACTTTCCTTCCTCCTGGCGGATTTTATCCCCATTTGATAGACTTTGCCCGGTTCCTTTAACCCTAGCCGAGAGGTGTTACTTGGTCGCTCCCCGAGCAAACGCCGTATTCCAACACGAAATTCAGGTCGTCAACCTTCCCGACGACCCGTGGGCGCCTGGAAACGAAGAGCGATGTGAACAGGTCGTCCGTGCCGTGTGCCAGGATGGATTCCTCCTGGTAGAAAACCACAAGATCGACCGTACCCTGATCAACGATACCGAGAGGGCCTTTCGCAAAGTCATGGCGCTTCCGCGCCTCACCCTGATGCAGTACATCGCCCTCGATGGCTTGAGGCAACGCGGTTTCGCCGAGTACGGAAGCGAGATCGCAGCAAGTAGTGACTGCCCCGATCTCAAGGAATTCTGGATGGTGCGCGATGAGCGCAACCCCCTGAATCCCGCGAACTGGGTGTACGGTCCGAACATCTTCCCGAAGGAAGTGTCTGAGTTCAAGGATCTCGCGCTTGAGTACCTGCGCCAAACGATCGCGGTCAGCGAGCGCGTTCTCGCGTGCTTCGAGGTCTTCCTCAAGCTCGAACGAGGCCTGCTCACGAATGCGATCTACGGCGCCGAGACGGTGTTCCGTGCGATCTACTACCCGGCCCTCGACAAGTACCCGAACGTCAAGCCCGGCTCGGTACGCTCCGCGAAGCACGAAGACATCAACGTCCTCACCGTACTCCCCGTCGTCAGAGATCTCGAACTCTTCCTGCCGCGTCGCGGCATGAAGCGGAGAGTCTGGGGCGGGATCGTGATTCCGGAAGGAGCCGACGTCGTCGCCATCAACACCGGCATGATGCTCGCCGCCTTCGAGATCGTAGTCGAGCGACTCGCGGCGCTCGGACTCAAGATCGCACCCACGACGCATCGCGTCGTGAACCCACTCGACTTGAGCCTTGACCGCGTCAGCTTGCCGACCTTTGTCCACTTCGTCTTCGATCTCGTCCTCAACAGCAAGGGCCTGACCGTCGAGAAGTGGTTCAAGCGGGTCCTGAAGCGCCTTTTGCGGGCCAAAAAGCAATAGGCGATCATCGTTCCCACGCCGCCTCTTCCGAGCGTCGATTCCAACAAGGAGTCGGCGCTCGTTTCTTTTACAACATATAGTATCGCTGTGGATGGTTTGGCACTAGATAATGTTTTGTCCACACCTTGAGACGGGCTATTTTTCCCGACCCTTTGTATACTTGTTCTTACAGCTTACGGCTCGTCGTCGTGCCGAAAGCGTGAAGGTTTTTTATTCTTCAAACTCGTCTATGACCATTTCCTACGTTACAAAGCGCCACGGGGATATCCAGCCGTTCGATCTCGGAAAAATCGAACGCTCGCTTCGCTATCTCACTGCCGACCACTCGCAACAAATCAACATCCAAGAACTCTTGAACGATGTTCTCGTGAACTTGTATGACAAGATGCCGACCGAAGAGATTACAGATGCAATTATCATGGCACTTCGCGGAAGAATGGATCAGTACCCGGCGTATTCAAATATTGCCGCCCGCTACATGTTCAACAACTTGTACAAGGGCATTTTAAAAACAGGCGATCAAGACGAGACCTTTGAAGAAAAGTACCGAACAACGTTTGCCGTGCAACTTAAGAAAGGAATCGAGGCAGGACGGCTCGATCCACGACTTGGTCATTTCGATATCGCGAAAATTTCGGCGGCGATTCAACCGCAACGCGATCGTCTCTTTAAGTACCTTGGCGCACAAACACTCTACGACCGCTATTTCCTAAAGGATCATAGCCAAAAAATTCTCGAGCTTCCACAATATTTCTGGATGCGTGTCGCGATGGGTCTTGCGCTTGAAGAACTCCAAAAAGAGGACCGCGCGATCGAGTTCTATCACGCCATGTCGCAACTCTACTACGTTCCTTCAACCCCGACGCTCTTCCACTCCGGAACCTCGCACCCGCAAATGAGCTCTTGCTTCCTTACAACGGTCGAGGACGATCTCGTTGATATCTTCAAGAACTATGCGGATAACGCACAGCTCTCGAAGTGGTCGGGAGGTGTTGCAAACGATTGGACGAATATTCGTGCAACCGGCGCTCTTATTAAGAGTACAAACGTCTTTAGTCAGGGAGTCATTCCATTCCTTAAAATCGTCGACTCAACAACCGCCGCGATCAATCGAAGCGGAAAGCGACGAGGGGCAACTTGCGTCTACCTTGAAGCATGGCACTACGATATCGAAGATTTCCTCGAGCTCCGAAAAAATACCGGTGACGAGCGCCGACGAACGCATGACGTAAACACCTCAAACTGGATTCCAGATTTGTTCATGAAGCGCATGATCAATGACGGAGACTGGACCCTTTTCTCACCAGACGAAACCCCAGAACTCCACCACATCTACGGCAAGGAATTTGAAATTCGCTATGAGCAGTACGAAAAAATGGCTGCGCAGGGTGAGATTCGACTCTTTAAGAAGGTGAAGGCGAAAGAACTTTGGCGAAAAATGCTGACAATGCTCTTCTCGACGGGTCACGCCTGGATTACGTTTAAGGATCCTTGCAATGTTCGCTCCCCGCAAGATCACGTTGGCGTCGTCCATAGCTCGAACCTTTGTACGGAAATTACGCTTAATACGAGTAAGGACGAAACCGCCGTCTGCAACCTTGGTTCGATTAACCTTCTTCGACATACGACTGAAAATGGATTCGATAGACCACAGCTCGAGAAAACCGTCGCCGTCGCGATGCGCATGCTCGATAACGTAATCGATCTCAACTTCTATCCGACAAAAGAATCGAAGGTTTCAAACCTTCGACACCGTCCAGTTGGACTTGGAGTCATGGGTCTCCAAGAGGCACTCTACAAACTTAAGCTCCCGTTTGATTCGGAAGAAGCTGTTCGTTTCTCCGACGAAAACATGGAATTTATTTCCTATCATGCGATTCTTAACTCCTCAAAACTTGCGCAAGAAAAGGGTGCTTACGCGACCTACAAGGGTTCGAAGTGGGATCGCAACCTCTTCCCTATTGATACGCTTAAGATGCATGAACATGAGCGTGGCGTTGAGATTCCTGTTAATAAAGAGGAGACCATGGATTGGCAAATTGTCCGTAACAGCGTTCGCAAATACGGCATGCGTAATTCGAATTGTATGGCGATTGCGCCAACCGCAACGATCTCAAACATCGCCGGCTGTACGCCTTCGATCGAGCCGATTTACAAGCACATCTACGTTAAAGCCAACCATGGCGGAGACTTCATTGTCATCAATGACTTCCTAGCGGACGCCCTCAAGGCGCGAGGACTTTGGACGCCAAGCATCATCGAGAAGATGAAGATTCAAGATGGAACGATTGTAAACATCGACGAGATTCCGGCAGACATGAAGCAAATCTACAAGACCGTATTTGAGATCCATCCGGAATGGGTTGTGAAGCACGCGGCTGTACGCGGAAAATGGATTGACCAAAGCCAATCGATCAATATTTTCGCTGACAATACGAGCGGAAAGTTTTTCTCCGATGTTTACACCTACGCGTGGAAGATGGGACTTAAGACGACGTACTACCTCCGAACGATCGGAGCGTCACAAGTCGATCGCGCAACAATCACCGAAACAAACTCCGTCGCGGTAAATACTCCGGAACAAGCGCCCGCCCCTGAACAACAAGCGCCAACACAAACTATCACGATGCAGGTACTCGAAACGGTAACGATTACAAGTGAACCGACTCCCGAGCCAGTTCAGCAAGTCGTACCACAACCAATTCCGGTCACGGTTCCGGCGAGTGAACCGACTCCGGCGCCAACGCCGACCCCGGCTCCGCAACCGATTATGCAAGTCGTACCCCCTCTTCAAACCGCCCCAACCGTTCCGATCTATCCAAACGTTGTAACACCGGTACAGCAACCGGCTCCTGAAATTAAACTCTGCCGACTCGACGACCCAACCTGCGAGTCTTGCCAATAATATGCCTATCGAATTCACAACACGCCGACCAGACGTAAATGAGCGCCGCGTGATTAACGGTGCAGACTGCGACGTTGTACAACTCTCTCCTATGCGACACTTGTTCGCATGGGAGGCGTACAACGTCGGAAACGCGAACCACTGGCTTCCAACGGAAATCAACATGCAAAAAGATGTTGAGCAGTGGCGCGATCCGAACTGCCTTACGGAAGACGAGAAGAAGGCGTTTAAAACCGTTCTCGGCTTCTTTACGACCGCTGACTCGATCGCCGCAAATAACGTTGTTCTTGCGACCTACAAGCACGTTACATCGCCGGAGGTGCGAATGTACCTCCTTCGTCAGGGCTACGAGGAAGCAATCCACACGCACGCCTACCAGCACATCGTCGAAAGTCTCGGATTTAACGACGGAGAAATCTTTAACATGTATCGCGAGGTAAAAGCGATTTACGATAAGGATTCGTTCATCCTCTCGTTCAATGAAGGGATTTTCGATCCGAACTTTAAGACGGGGACGCTTGAGAATGACCAAAAGTTTCTCGAAAACATGATCGTTTTCTCGCTCATCATGGAAGGGATCTTCTTCTACTCGTCCTTTGCGGTCGTGCTTGGATTCCAACGACAAAATAAGCTTGTCGGATCCGCGGAGCAAATCCAGTACATCATGCGCGACGAAAGCGCCCACCTCCAATTCGGAATCAACCTTATTAACACGATTAAGGCTGAGCAACCGGAGCTTTGGACGCCGGAGTTTCAAGCGCGTGCAACCGACCTCGTTCGTCGAGCGGTCACGCTAGAATACACCTTCGCGTCAACCGTGTTCCCTGACGGAATCTTCGGAATGAACGCCGCTGGATTCCTCCAATACATCCAGTACATCGCCGACAAACGCCTTTCAGCGGTCGGACTCGCCCCTATTTTCCACGTCCAAAATCCATTCCCATGGATGTCGGAAGCGATCGACCTACGAAAAGAAAAGAACTTCTTCGAGACCCGCGTCGTTGAATACCAAACCGGTGGAAATCTCAACTGGGAGTAGTAACAAAAAAACACCCCGCTTTCGCGGAGTGTTTTTTTATTCTAGCTAATTGCGACAATCGCCGGAAGGAGAATGAAAAGTGAGAATTCGAAGGCAAAGTGTGTAAGCATGGCGGAGAGGATTCCGTGCCGTACATACATGACACCAAACACAGTTGCGGAAAGAGCGCCGACCACGAGCATACGCACAACAAGCATTGGGGAAGGCTCGAGAACCGCGAATACGGAAGGAAGGTGGGTTGCCGCGTCAACGATCGCTACAAACGCTACGACACCCGTCATTTGCGCTCGGCTCAATGCCTTTTCACCAAGTATTTTCACGAGTCCCCATGCAACAAGCGACATGAAGAACAGTCGGAAGAAGATCTCATCATTGATCGCGCCAGTGAATAGGGCAAAAAATCGATCAGCCATTCCTATATCCGTTGCACTTTGGATCACTCGAATATCAAAGGCAAGGAAGAAGACGAGCTCGAGAATCAAGACCGAAACCGCGGTCACAAAACCGTAAAGCACCGACTCCGTAAAAAACGGCGCAAAGACATTTTTCAACGGCTTGCCCTCGATCAATTTCTGGAGCGCAGGCGTCCCGAGTCCCGCCGGCTTAGAAAGAAGAAGTCCGACCTGGATAAGGACTGCATAAACTGCCGCAAACACGAGTAGTTGCGCAACCATCATGAACGGCAAGCCAAGTGCGAGACTACTTCCACCCCCCGGCGCCATCGTATACGGAATAGACGCAAACGCGGCGAAGACACTCGCGATAAGCAGTGTCCAAAAGATCTTAGAATGAACCTCCTGTTTTGTCATAGTATAAATTTGTCTAAAGTATACCAATTTCTAATCCACGCCACGAACTTACGCTGTGGAGAACGATATGCTACCCTAGGGTTACTATGAAAGGATTCATTGAATTTATTAGGGAACAGGGAGTAATTGGCCTCGCGATCGGGTTTATCCTCGGCGGTGCCGTTTCACAACTCGTTGCCTCGCTCGTGAAAGATATTATTCAACCAGCAATCGGGTACATCTTCGGCTCTGCGGAAGGACTCGCCTCGCTTCACGCCGGTCCGATTATGTACGGTCAGTTTATTTCGATCGTAATTAACTTCCTCATTATCTCCGCAGTGGTCTACTTCGGATTTAAAGGACTTCGACTCGACATGCTCGACAAAAAGAAGAACTAGCAAAAACCGCCCATTGGGCGGTTTTGTTATTGTTGCTTTTCTTTTTTCGTTTCTTCGAAGGCGTACCGTTGCTCTTCGAGGAATTTCTTTTGGTAGTCGTTGAGAGGCTTGTCGCCGTGAAGGACCCCGGTGATATAACGAAGGTAATCGTCGATATCGTGGATAGAGAGCGTTTCTTCCGCGTGACCTTCTGCGGAAAGAACAGAGGCACTTCCCGAACCGTCAACCGAAACCGACCCTTGCCGGATAATGAACTCTTTTTCATCTCCGGCGCTCTTAACGAACACGCGCGAATAGAGAATTGTTCCAACAAGTGTTGCGTGGTTTGGGAGAATTTCCATTCGGCCCAAATCCGTCTTCAATTTCAACGACTCTACTTCTCCGTCGAAGAGAATCGCCGTTGGCGTCCGTAGAGTTGCGTGAAATGTTTGCATATTATTTCGCCTCCTTTGCGTGTCGCTCAAGAACTTCGTCGATCGTTCCCGCCATGTAGAAGTGTTGCTCAGCGATATGATCAAGTTCTCCCGAAAGGATCATCTTGAATCCTCGGATCGTCTCATCGCGAGAAATGTAGACTCCCGGCGTTCCCGTAAATTGCTCGGCAACGAAGAAGTTTTGCGTTAAGAACTTTTGGATCTTTCGAGCGCGCTCAACAACTTGTTTATCCTCGTCGGAAAGCTCGTCCATACCAAGAATCGCAATAACGTCTTGAAGTTCCTTGTACTTTTGGAGCGTTAAACGAACCGAGTTCGCGATTTGGTAGTGCTCTTCTCCAACGATTTCCGGCTTAAGCGCCTGCGACGTCGAATCGAGCGGATCAACAGCCGGGTAAAGTCCCATACTCGCAAGTTTTCGCGAAAGGGTAATGTTTGCGTCGAGGTGGGCAAACGTTGTCGCAGGTGCCGGGTCGGTCAAGTCGTCGGCCGGAACGTACACCGCTTGAATCGACGTAATCGAACCCGTCTTTGTTGACGTAATACGCTCTTGGAGCGCCGCCATCTCGGTCGCGAGCGTTGGTTGGTATCCTACGGCCGACGGAAGTCGTCCAAGAAGCGCCGAAACCTCAGCTCCCGCCTGCGTAAATCGGAAGATGTTGTCGACGAACATCAAGATATCGCGTCCTTCCTCTCGGAATTTTTCCGCAATCGTAAGTCCGGTCAACGCGACGCGCATACGTGCACCTGGTGGTTCGTTCATTTGCCCGAACACCATGGCCACTTTGTCGATAACTTTCGACTCTTCCATTTCTCGAATAAGATCATTTCCCTCACGGGTTCGCTCTCCAACTCCGGCAAACACGGAGTATCCACCGTGCTTCATTGCAACGTTGTGGATCATTTCTTGCATGATAACGGTCTTTCCAACTCCCGCTCCTCCAAAAAGCGCGATCTTTCCTCCCTTAATAAACGGTGCGAGAAGGTCAACAACCTTTACTCCCGTTTCAAAAATTTCTGTTTGCCCGGAAAGCTCCGAGAATTTCGGCGCTGGGCGGTGGATTGGCCAAAGTTCAGGCTTCTCGATCGCCTTCTTTCCGTCGATCACTTCTCCCGTAACGTTGAGCACACGTCCCAAAACATCCTCTCCAACCGGTGTAACGATTGGTGACATTGTATCGGTCACTTCTTGCCCAATCGACAAACCGTCGGTTGAGCTCATAGCGATCGTACGAACCGTTCCGTCTCCAACGTGCGCTTGCACCTCAAGAATAAGAACCGGTTCCGTTCCTTCGACGCGAAGCGCCGAGTACTTTTGCGGGACATGGCCCTCAAAGAACACATCAACGACGACGCCGGTGACGCGTGCGATGATTCCCTTTGGGTTAGACTTCGAATGTTTCATAGGTATTTTGGCTAGACATGGCCTCGTTTGCCGAAGCGAGCTCCGAGAGCTGGCTCGTAATCGCGCTTTGTCGCGCTTTATTTAATTCAATTGTGAGCGTTGTAACCCGATCGTCTGCCGCTTCCGTTGCTTTTTTCATGGCGACCATTCGGCTCGAGTATTCCGTCGCTTTAAGTTCGTAGAAGGCCTGGAGGAAGATTCCTTCGATCATTTGATTCGCAATCTTCTTCGTCGCCTCCTCGATCCCTGGTTCAAAGAAAGCCGCCTCTTCGAGTTCCGCATGCGCTCTTGATCCAAGCGGAAGGTAAGTGCGGGCATTTGTGTGGAACACGAATGGGTTGACGTAGCTCGGAGCGATCAAGATCACTTCTTTTACCTCGCCCGACTCCCACGCCTCGAGAATCGCATGGATCACCTCGAGCGCCTCAAACGTCGTCATCTGCTCCTTAAGTCCCGCGAAGCTCCCAATCGTCGGGATCTTATTCACTCGCGCGAATTCCCCGCTTTTCTTTCCAACCGTGAGAAGCAGCCGCTCGTCTTTTCCGAGCGCGTTCCAAAGGTCGTTCTTCGCGAGCGTTCGGATTAGACGCGCGTTCATCGCTCCACAAAGCCCCTTATCGGAAGTCATGAGAACAAAGAGCGTCTTCCCTTCCGCGCGCGGTTTCCCGAAATCGGTCTCAGCAAGCGTCGCCCCACAAAGCGCAAGCGATTTCTCGAGCGCCTCGGTATACGCCTTAACGGCGAGAGAGGAGCGCTGGAAGGTTTTCATCTTACTTGCGGCAACAAGTTGCATTGCCTTCGTAATCTTCTTCGTGCTCTTTGTCGCCTTGATCTTATTTCGAATTTCAAGCAGTGACGCCACATTACTTGGTTAGTGCTTTCTTGATTGCGTTTGTTAACGCTTCCGCGATTTCATCCGTCAATTTCTTTTCTTTCTCGATCGACGCAACGAGCTCCTTCTCTTCCGTTTCGATCATAGAGAGAACGTGCTCAAGCGTCTTCTTTACGTCCGCAACCGCAACAGCATCGAGGAATCCTCCCGTTGCCGAGCGTAAAATGACCACCTCTTGCCAAAGTTTCCAAGGCTTATTTTCTTTTTGCTTCATTGCCTCAACAACACGCTCTCCACGCGTCAATTGTTTCTTCGTCGCCTCGTCGAGCTCGCTCGCGAACTGCGTAAACGCCGAAAGTTCGTAGTACTGCGCAAGATCGAGTTTTGCTGAACCCGAAACTTTTTTCATGATATGGGTTTGCGCCGAACCTCCAACGCGAGAAACAGAAATACCAATGTTGATCGCCGGCTTAATTCCGCTATTGAACAA
Source organism: uncultured Gammaproteobacteria bacterium (assembly GCA_964401485.1). Classification (GTDB taxonomy): domain Bacteria; phylum Patescibacteriota; class Patescibacteriia; order UBA9934; family UBA9934; genus CAYFMS01. The sequence continues at coordinate 60,029 of CAYNYL010000003.1, read as the reverse complement.
GTCGGACTCAAGGAAAATCTGTCCGTCCGTAATCGAAATAACGTTTGTCGGAATGTAGGCCGAAACGTCGTTTGCTTGCGTCTCGACAATCGGAAGCGCGGTAATTGATCCTCCGCCGTTTTCCTTATTAAGTCGCGCGGAACGCTCGAGAAGTCGTGAGTGGAGATAAAATACGTCTCCTGGATACGCTTCTCGACCTGGTGGACGTCGTAGAAGAAGCGAAAGCTCTCGGTAGGCAACCGCGTGCTTTGAAAGATCGTCGTACACAACGAGCACATCCTTTCCCTTCCCCATGAAATATTCTCCAATCGCCGCTCCCGCGTATGGCGCAAGGAACTGCATAACCGCGGACGACGAGGCCCCGGCCGAAACAACAACCGTGTAGTCCATCGCCCCGTGCGCCTCAAGTTTTCGTACAACGGTCGCCGTGTTTGACTCGCGTTGACCGATCGCAACGTAGACACAAATCATGTCCTGTCCCTTTTGGTTGATAATCGTGTCGAGCGCAACAGCGGTCTTTCCCGTTTGTCGGTCTCCGATAATAAGCTCGCGTTGTCCTCGTCCAACCGGAATCATCGCGTCAATCGCCAAAATTCCCGTTTGCACCGGTTGCGAAACTGGTTCTCGGGTCATTACGCCCGGAGCAATGCGCTCAAGAGGCATGAATTCGTCTCCCTTAATCTCGCCATGACCGTCTTCCGGAGCTCCAATTGGGTTTACAACACGTCCAAGAATCGCCTTAGAAACGTTGATTCCAAGGAAGTTTCCCGTCGTAACAACCGCCTGGCCTTCCGTTACCTCAAGGCTGGTTTGAAGTTGAACGGCGTAAGTGTTGCGTCCGTCAAGTTGCATGACGAGCGCGTCGATTCCCGCCTCTTCAACGTGAACAACTTCTCCCATCCGAAGACCAAGGAGTCCGTAAATATGGATAACGCCGTCTTTAACCGATCGAACGATACCCGCCTTCTTCTTTGTTTCACGCAAGTCTGCAGACTGAAGCGCCGAATCAAACGAGGCAAAAAATTGTTTTAATGATTGTTCACTCATACTATGAAATAACCTTGAGAATACTTGTTAACCTCGCACGCCAACTATCGTCGACCAACTCTCCGTCGTAGAACCGTCTCGCCCCTCCAAGGAGCGCCCGAGACACATCGATCGACGGCACCCCGACTCCTTTCACCGCCGTCGATGCCTCAATCGGCAACGCTGTTTGATAGATTGGGGAATCTTGATTTTTTGCAAACAAGAGCAGTTGTTGAAGTTCTCGATCAAGAGCCTTTTTGTATTGCGGCCCCGCGTCTTCGAACCGTCCAACCGCGCGTCCGAGAGCAGAATCTCTCGACCGGAACGCACGAATTGCAGACAGGTCTTTAAGGAAGGCGTCGAAGATCTTTGAGGAGGATCCCGAAAGAAGTGTCGCACGCTCAATAACCGAATTTGATTCAGCGAGGATTCCACCAAGAAGGCGCATCTCTCGCACAAATTCCGATTCATCGATCGAAAATGCAACTTTTCGCAAGTTAGCCGGGTAGTCTTTTGACATCACTTCGCCCACACGCTTTTCGCGAGCGGATTGCGATAGCGAGAAGTACTCCGCGTCTTTAACCGCGTTACCCAGGTCGATTAGCGATGCTCGAAAGAGATCCGTAATCATATTAAACCTTCGCAAGCTTCTTCCAGCTTTCGTCTACACTCTTCTTAATTTCCGCCTCCGAAACTCCACCCTGAAGTACCGAAGAAACAACTGCACGCACACGCTTCAAAATCTCCTCTTCGGAACCTTTGATCGTGTTTTTCATTGCTTCTTCGACGGCTTTATTTGCAGCCGCAAGCATTGCATCTCGCTGTGCTTGCGCGTCCGAGATCAATTTCTTGGCGTCATCTTTCGCGACTTTCTTTGCTTTCGCGATTCGCGCATCAAGCTCCGCTTCGCGCGTTCCTCGAAGACTCGCCTCCTCGACCGCCTTCGTCTCAAACTCCTTCCGAAGTCGCTCGGCCTCTTCGATATTGTCGCGAATAATGTCGCGTCGCTTATCAAGCATCGCGAGCAAAGGCTTGTACGCAAATCGATAGAGAAGCGCCATCAAGATACCGAAGTTTACGATATACAAGACGACACCCTTAAGATCGATTCCTAAATTCGCGAGTGCTTCCATAGCTCAAGTTAAGCAACGAACAAGATGATAAGCGCGATAACAAGCGAATAAATACCCGTAGACTCGGTAATCGCCATAGCGACAACCATGTTTGGTACGAGCTTATCCGCTACCGATGGGTTTCGGCCGATCGCCTCCATGGTCTTTCCTCCAACGTACCCTTCACCAACGGCTGGACCAATAGCTCCAAGCCCCATAACGATTCCCGCCGCGATCACTTTTGCTGCTTCTAATTCCATACTATGAATTAATGAATAATGAATTATGTGAGTAAACACTCCGCTCTTCGTCCAAAAAGACAAAGGGCGCAGGGTTCACTACGCTCGCGCCGGCTCTTCCGCCGTCGGCGCAGGAGTCGCCCCATCGATCGCTCCGGCAACGAATTGGATTCCAAGAAGCGTAAAAACGAACGCCTGAACAAATCCCGAGAAAATACTGAGAAAAATGAATGGGATCGGGACAATGACCGAGGTAAAAACGGCAAGCCCTCCAATAACAGCGATCATCACGTTTCCTGCGAAAATATTTCCAAAAAGTCGGCAAGAGAGCGAAATCACCTTTGCGATTTCCCCGACAATGTTTAGGACTCCGATAAAAATATCGATACCGGCTTGGAATAAAGCCTTAAAAGAACGTGCCCGCATCAACGGACCGATGGAGATAAAGTTGGACAAGTGTTTAATAGGAGAAACACGAAGCGCGAGGACATTTGATAAAACAAATATAAGGAGCGCAAGAGCGACAGTCTGCGACAAATCCGATGTCGGTTGGCGAATCGCATCCGCACCTCGGTAGGTAATTTCGAAAATGAGTGGAGCAACTCCGATTTGGTTTGCGAAGGCGATAAATAGCATCAATGTCATGAAAAACGGGAAGAATGCTCGTGCCCTTTCCTTGTCTCGGAATGCATTCTCGAGTAGTCCGAGCAAAAATTCCGTGACCATCTCAAATAAACTTTGGAGTCGGGATGGAATGAGTCTCGCCCTGGATCCAACAAAAGTAAGCGAGGCAACCATTACAAACGAAACGATCAACGCGCCGATAAACGAATCCGTGATTGGAAATCCGAGGATAGTTGTGTAGATCGTGGAAGGGAGGGCAAATTCCATATTACTTCGTTTTATCAAGCGCGCCGCCGTAATTCGTCTTTTTTAGGGTCTTGATAATCGCAAATTGCGAAAAAGGGTACGAAACAAGAACCGAGAGAGCGATGAGAAGCGGGACGTCATTTACAAGGCGTCCAATAAGGTACCCAGCAAGCACAAAGAGACCGACAGTCAAAAGCGTTGACCCGAAGACGATAACCCTTTGTTGCCATGTAAAGATTCTCATAAACGGGGTGATTATGCGGTTTATTCCTTTTCCTGTCAATGCTTTTCGCACAACTTCGCCTTATTTTTCGTACAAATTTCGGCGAGCCGTTCAAGTCCCTGACCCTTGACAAAATTTTTTGAGATGCAGAAAGCCCGCCGGAACCAATTGGTCCACGGCGGGCTTAACGAACGAGTGGCGAACTACTCGAGCTTCGCCTTCCTCGCACGAACGGCCTCGAGTCTCGCGAGAAGCTCGGCTTCCTCGCGCTCGAGACGGGCCTCCTCCTCGCGGATCTCGCGCTCCTTCTCAGCGATCAACTCGTTGAGGGTGGCGATCCCTCCAAGGAGAACTCGACGACGCTCGACGAGTTCGGCGAGAGTATAGGTACGCTCCCCACCGGACCGGATCCGATCCGCAATCGCGAGTGCCTCTTCGGTGATGGCCTCACGCACGTCGGGGCGCGCCTCGAGAAGGCGCCCGAGTTCCGGCGTCGACGTCCCCTCGTCTTCCACAGTGTCGTCCGATTCGACGACCGGCGCAGGTGACACTACCGGATTTGCCGATCGGGGAATGGCCGGAGTGGACCGCACCGTGTGACTCCTCGTCACAAACCGTTGCGTTCCGGGAACCAACCGATGGCCCTCGAAACCCTTGACGCACACGACGACCGTCTGTTCACGTGCCGAACGGTCGAGGATCAGGAATGCCCCTAGTCGCTTGTGCGGCTCGCTGACGAGTGGCTGTTCCCGGAAGCCGAAGAAGACACTTCGAACGGTCCCCTCCTTCATCTCGAAACGCTCCGCGATCTGCTTGACGAGCGTATCCGCGTAGCGAAACGGGCCCTGCGAGGCGTACTCGTGGAGCGCGTTGAAGACCTTGAGGATCTCCGGCGCCACGGCACGATCCGCACGTTCCGAGATCCGCTCGATGTGCCACGCCTTGAACGATACGAGCACCTCGTACGCGACCTCACCCTGCGCGGAGCCCTCCCCACGATCAAGGGGAGCGCACACGCCGGCGTCAACGAGCCGATCGGCGAACAACCGAATGGGCTTCGTATCGTCGCGAAGTGGCACGGTTACGAGACGCGTCTTCTCGTCGAAGAACGCGTCACGCACGAACTCGAAATCTGTATACTCACCGGGCGTGAAGAAGAACAGGTGAGTGGGGGTTGTAACGGTAGCGCCATCGGCACTACCGCCCGACTGACTATCGGGACTCTCGACGGGCTCGACCTTCGGCTTCTGCACCCCTTCGGCTGCCGCCTTGGCGAGAACCGACGGGATGATCGGAATCGCTCGCGAGGATCGCGACGCCGAGCTCGGCTCAGGCATCCCGAGATGCGCGCGAATCTTCTCACGCTGTACACGAATGCCTTCGGCAACATTCGAAGTGAACCCCTCGTTCGAGAGAAACCGCACGAGGTCGTCGGCAGGCCCCTTCTCATCGTACGTGCGCTCGATTTTCCGCACGAAGGAGCGAATCGCCCCACTGTCGCGGAAGCAATCCTTCTCCAGGATCGCTCGAAGAACCGCTTCGAGCGATGGGGGCGGGTTCGACGCGAGCGAGTATCTCGACACTCGTGGACGCGAGATCCCACTTCGACCGGTCGAACCGGCCAGGGACAAGCCTCTATGCATGACAACCTCCAATGGAAACGAACATCCGCGTCACAATGACTCGGACCGAAAATCATACACTTTTTCCCTGATTTTGTCAAAATGAACCAACTCCTGTTTCCCCATTGCCAAACTTGGAGCGCCGTGGTACAATTTTGCGGATTTTTAAGCATTTATGCCTGATATTCGAAACATTGCGATTATTGCCCACGTTGACCATGGAAAGACGACCCTCGTTGACGCCATGCTTAAACAGTCCGGAACCTTCTCCGAGCGAGAAATTATCGAGGAGCGCGTCATGGACTCAAACGAGCTCGAACGAGAGCGTGGAATTACGATTTACGCAAAAAACACCGCGATCAATATCGACGGTCAAAAAATTAATATTGTCGACACCCCTGGACACGCCGATTTTGGAAGTGAGGTTGAGCGTGTGCTTCGAATGGTAGATTCCGTTCTCCTTCTTGTCGACGCCTTCGAAGGACCGATGCCACAAACAAAATTCGTTCTTCGAAAATCGCTTGCCCTTGGACTTAAACCAATCGTCGTCATTAACAAGATCGACAAACCGATGGCGCGCCCTGAAGAGGTTGTGAACATGGTATTCGATCTTTTCGTTGAACTTGGAGCAACCGACGAGCAACTCGATTTCAAATATATTTTCGCGATCGCTCGTGAAGGAATCGCAAAACTCGACCTTGCGGATGAAAGCACAAGCCTTCGCCCTCTTTTCGACCTCCTTCTTTCGGAAGTCAAACCGGCAAAATCGGAAACAATGCTCCCAATGCGGATGCAGCCAGCAAACCTTTTCTACGACGATTATATCGGACGTCTTGCCGTTGGACGCGTTTACGAAGGAACGATCAAATCCGGAATGACCGTTACCGTTATCGACGAATCCGGAAAACGCCGAAAGGAAAAGATTACAAAACTCTTTACGCACGTTGGACTTAAGAAAGTCGAGGTTGAATCAGCGCCAGCCGGAGACATCGTTCAAATTGCCGGAATCCCGGAGATCACCGTAGGAGATACCGTTGCGGAGAAAGATGACGCAGAACAACTTCCGCGTATCGCGATCGACCAACCGACGCTTAAGATGGAACTTCTCGTGAACAATTCCCCATTTGCAGGTCGCGAAGGAACCTACGTTACCTCACGCCAAATCCGCGAACGCCTTGAAAAAGAACTCCAAACAAACGTTGGACTTAAAATCGAGATGCCAGACACCGCGGAAGCGTTTATGCTTCATGGTCGCGGAGAAATGCATCTTTCGATTCTTCTTGAGCAAATGCGCCGTGAAGGATTTGAAATGCAAGTTGGTCAGCCGGAAGTTGCGCTCAAGGAAGAGAATGGACAGCTTCTCGAGCCGATCGAAATTTGTATCATCGACGTTCCGGAAGAGTCACAAGGAACCGTGATCGAAAAGCTTGGACGCCGAAAGGGAGAAATGAAGAACATGTCGACCGAGAACGGCTACACCCGTCTCGAATACGAAATCCCTACGCGCGGACTTCTCGGCTACCGAACGGAATTTTTGACCGACACTAAGGGAGAAGGAACGCTCTCGCACCAATTCCTTAAATACGGACCACACAAGGGCGATATCGACCGCCGAAACACCGGTTCGATTATCTCGGGCTTTGACGGAAAGACAACGCCGTACGCTCTCGAGGGACTCGAGGACCGCGGAACGCTCTTCGTTGGACCTGGAGAGGATATTTACGAAGGAATGGTCATTGGTGCGTCGTCAAAAGAGAACATGACCGTTAACGCAATCCGTGAAAAGAAATTGACGAACATGCGATCAAGCGGAGCGGACATGGCCGTAAAACTTACCCCGCACCTTGATATGAACCTTGAGCGCGCCCTCGAATATGTCGATAAAGACGAGTACGTCGAGATCACGCCAACAAAGGTTCGCCTCCGAAAGAAGTTCCTAAAAGAGCACGACCGCAAACGCAACGGCGTCGCCTAAAACAATCGCTCCCCTTCCCGGGAGCGTTTTGTTATACTCCCTCTATATGCGCATCAGCACGTTTTTCTCGATCTGTCTTTCCGGAATTATCCCAATCTTTGGTGTCATACTCTTCGATTGGAACGCAATGACAATCCCGGTTCTTATGCTTATCGATGCGCTCGCGGTCACAGCGTGCTTCACTATAAGCCTCACCACGTTTCCAAAAGGAACACTCAAGTCTGAAATTGCCACCCCCTGGCTAGTCTTTATCCTACTTGCTACGATCGCAATTTTTACCCTTGTTTTCGCGGTCCTCGAACCGAAGCTCACAGAGCCAGATTTTTTAAAAGCACTCATCGTCCCGTCGATTGCTGTTTTCACACTCGGAATCACGCGCTTTACGAAACCACTTCGCGATCACGATGCAAAGTACATCCACGACGAAGTACGCGCGGTGCTCGGAACGCTCTTAATTGGCTTTGGATTGACGCTTAGCGTTTGGGAAAGATTCCCAGACACAAGCCAAATTGGACTCGTTTTCATTTCGTTCGCGACATTCGTCCATCTCTACATTGCCCATACCAACGGATACATTGCCAAATCACGATAACCGTATGTTCTCCTACCTCCTTGCAATCACCTCGTCCGCGATTCCGTTTATCGGTATTTTCGCGTTCGGATGGAGCCCCGTCGAAATCGCCTATCTTTGGTTCGCCGAAGCGCTGATCTTAATCCCGCTCATGATCGCCTATAATCTCATATCAAGGAAGCCAATCATTGATTGGTTCATGGTCGGTGTGTACACGTTCTGGATGTCTATCCTCACGACTCTCTTTCTTATTTTTGCCGTTTCAATGGGCATCGTTGACGACTCAATCGGTGCAACCCTCTGGGCAATACGGCTACCAATCCTCCTCGTTACAGGCGCGCAGCTCCTCCAGCTCGCCATGCTCAACAAAACCAAAAGTGACGAATTCGAACAAAACAACCTCGTTACACCGATGCTCACACTCCATCTAACGGTCGTTCTCGGGTTTGCGTTACTTGGACTTCTCGACGGACTCGACTACGGTTCGCTTATCGCCGGCGTTATCCTCGTTACCGTGCACACGGTCACTTCCCTCGGCTTCCGCCTCAAGACTGCAAAAGCAGCTCCTTAAACGACGCGCGGAGCTTCGCGAGTTTTGGCGAGATGATTGCGGAACAATAGCCCTGCTCTGGATTCCGTGCGAAATAATTTTGGTGATACTGCTCGGCCGGGTAAAACGTCGTAAGCGGAACAACCTCCGTTACGATCTTCGAATAGGTCCCGTCTTTCTCGAGACGATTGATCGTCTCCTCCGCCGATTTCTTTTGTTCGTCATTGCGATAAAAAATCGCGGAACGATACTGCGTCCCGATATCATTTCCCTGACGGTTAAGCGTCGTTGGGTCATGGGTCGCAAAAAAGACATTAAGCAAAATGTCATAACTTAAAACTTCCGGATCATATTCGACAAGCACAGCCTCGGCATGACCCGTCGAGCCGGAGCAGACAGCGTCATAGGTTGGCGATTCGATTTCACCTCCCGTATACCCCGCCTGCACGCCCGTCACCCCCTTGAGCTCGCGAAACACCGCGTCAAGACACCAAAAACATCCTCCCGCAAACACCGCAATTTCCGGTATGCCCTTCATATTATATCGAAAGTCCGATTGCCCCTGCGACTTCTCGAAGCGCCTCCTCTACCGCGATCGCTCCACCGTCTGGAATTCCAATGTACACTTTGTCTTCAATTCCTTCTGGCCCGACTTTTACCTGCCGACCCTGCGCGTCCTGATACCCGAAATAAAACGGCATCTCCGGCGAAAACGAGGACATTCCGGCCGACGAGCAAGCGTTCTCAATATCATTTCTCGACGTGACCCCGAGCGAATACGAATACCATTGCATAACAAATGGGCTAAGAATTACAGGTTCATTGTACCCGTTTTGGGTTGACAAACAAGCCTTTTTGCACTATTATTTTACCCCGTCCCTTCACAACCCAGAGGTTACCATGTCGAGTCAACCGGACTTTTCAAAGCTCCTTACCATCCGAAATATCGTCTCACGTCAAACGCGTCAGCGGTTCATCGATATCCTTACGAGAATGGACCAATATGAAGAAGTCGTCGACTCAAGCGATGACTTCATCGAAGCGATCAGAATCCTTCGCGCAGATGGGTTCGAAGATCGAATCGACGAAGCTGGAGCTGGTCTCACAAATGATCTTATCACCGGTGTAAAATACCGTACCGCAAAATCTCTCGAAAGAGACTCGCGCGTACTGCACGAATGGTTCGATCGAGTGGCCGCGCAAAACCGAGTGCTTGCCCTCCACGGCATCATGCTGATCGAGCATGCAAGCATTGCGCACACTCCAATTCGAGACGGCGTACTCACCGATCCGACCTGGGATCCTACCGAGCGCCATCCATCAACAAACTGGGCAACCTTTTGTAAGTACCTCGGCATCACGACGAGTAGGATGACGCAAGAGGAAAGGGCTCGATTCAGGAATCGTAGCGATGAAGCCTATCGGTTTCTTCGACGCTTCTCGAGCACACACCTTCTCCCCGGTACAAACGCGGAAGAGTACATCCGGGCAAACGATAGTCTAGTGTACGACAAACAACCAAATGCGTTCTTTGAGGCGGTAAGCAGTGTTGTACGCTGGTCCATTGTGACACCCGAGGAAGGCGTAAGTACCGACTTTGTCACGTTCGATCTCGCGACACCCTCGAGATACCACTTCCAAGCGAACTACTCGCTCACGACCCGGACGCTCTCCATTTTTTCACCACTATACAGTCTTCGAGCAGGCTTCCGGGTCTACGCCGTAGAAGACCTCTACGACTTTCTCCTCGAAACAGCCGAGGAACTGATCCGGTCGGCAATCCTGGACGGAGCACTCGTATTTGGAACGCCTGGGCCCGAAAAGGCCATGGATGGAGAAATCGTACCCCGTGGCGATCCCCTGGAAAACTTAACTGAAGATATTCCAGAGGAAACCTTCGCTTCGGATGAAGGGGCCGAGCATAAGGATGAAGAGGCAAACCACGAACCAGCGACCAGAGAACGTCGCGAGACCTTTTATGTTCGCAGCCTCACGTATCGGAAAGCGGTGAACGCATTCGTTCGCCTTGGGGCACTCGTGTTCCGGTCACACCACACGATGATCTCCCACAAGGGCAAAACGGTTCGCTTCAGTAACCCCCACCAAATTGACACGCACATTCTGCGCATGCAGGCGCAAAAAGCCTGTCGCGCACTCGGAATCCCCTGGGCGGATTTCGTGGAAGCGCTTTGGTAGGCATCCTCTCACACGGCCCCCTCGGGCCGTGTTTCGTTTACAACAAAAAACCACCGTGTTTCCACGATGGATTTTTGGTGGGCCGGGAGGGACTCGAACCCCCGTAGGCGAATGCCAGCAGATTTACAGTCTGCCCTCGTTGACCGCTTGAGTACCGACCCGTCTGGAGCCAATGATCGGATTCGAACCGATGACCTGCTGTTTACAAAACAGCTGCTCTAACCAACTGAGCTACATTGGCATTTTGTGGCGACACTGTACCACGCGGAAAAAAACTTGTAAATAATGGCCATTTACTGTATCCTACCCTAGCATAGGGGTGTAGCTCAGCTGGTAGAGTAGCGGTCTCCAAAACCGTTGGTCGCAGGTTCGAATCCTGTCGCCCCTGCCACAAACGTCTCTGCTTAAACAGCAGGGATTTTTGTTTACAGCATCAACGCTCACAGGAACTCAAAAGAAAGTTTGCTATACTTGGATAGAACTATGCGCCTTAAACTGAACCCGACTTTTGTTGTTTTTCTCCTCCTAGTGTTCATAGGGGCGCTTCCAGCTTTTGCTCTTCCCCCTTCGAATCTCACAAACCCCGGTGCGGAACTCGGAAGCCTGGATGGATGGACTCCCGAAGTCACCGGTGAAGCGTGGACAACTCCTGCGACCGGCGCCTATGCCGGTACGTATAGTTTTCGTGGTGGAAATGCAACAAGCACGCTTACCCAAACCGTTGATCTCTTAGATCTCGGCTACACCGAAGCGCAACTCGATTCGATTACAGGGATCTCGCTTTCGGTCTATGTAAAGGGAAACGATGACGACGGAGAGAATGATACCTACGATGTTGGCCTTCAGATGCTTGGCTCAGGACTTGGAGCAATGGCGATTACCTCGCTCCCGGATCCGCACACTGCTTCCGCCGAATGGACGCAAAGAACGCTTGGACTTGGAAGCTACGGCCCAGGAATGCGCTATATTCGCGTTATCGCAACAACGACCGATTCTGCAGGACTTCCCGGTAACCACGGAGCATCGTTTGATGAATTCGTTCTTACTATTGCCGACGACGCTGACCCAATACTCACAGCAATTTCGCCAATCGACAATTCATTCGGTGTTTCAACTCGACCAGAGTTAACGCTCACGTTTAGCGAAGCGGTTACCGTTGGAACGGGAAATATCACCGTTGTACAAACCGCCAATTCCACCGCCTCCGCAACAATCGATGTAACAGGTGACGAGGTTACGGGGTCCGGCACAAACACGATTACCGTCAGCCTACCAAACCACCTTCTCTCAAATACCCCCTACCATATCACGATCGACGAGGGTGCGTTCGTTGACGCGTGGAGCAATCCATTCGCCGGAATCTCGTCGCAAACAACATGGAATTTCACAACAATGAACACGAGCTCAAATGTCGTGATAAAAAAACCAGTAGTGGATTATTCCATTTCAAACGTGAATGCCACGATTGATTCCTCGGGGTTCACTCGCCTAACCTGGAGCTCGGGAAACGACGTGCGGTACGTTCGCGTTTTTGTAAAGGGAGAGGACGGAGTCGCCGTTCCGCTTTCAAGCGCTGTACCGCTACTTGGCGCTTGGTCCGGCAATCTTCCGGCATCGTATAAAAATCAAGATGTCACCTTTTTCGTTGAATCAACCGACCTCGCGGTACAACTAGGTAGTGCTGAATCCTTAGTAATGAAATGGCCCGTCGAGCAGTCACAAACATTTGTACGCTCTGCTTCGACTTCCACGATCTATCTCCTCGATTCGTCAAATCGTCGTCGCCCGATTCCCGACGAACAAACCTTCTTCACCTGGGCCACGTCTTTCAATGAAGTATCAGTGATCGACGAAGAATCATTGCAAGCTATCCCTCTTGGCCCGACGCTTCTTCCAAAAGCTGGTACCGTTCTCGTAAAAATCCAGTCCGTTCCGGACGTCTTTGCCATAGACGGGACGCCCGAGGCTCCAATATTCCGTTGGATTACGAGCGAAGGCCTCGCAAGGTCGCTCTATGGGCCAAGCTGGGCAGATTACGTCATCGATCTTCCGCCAACGACTTGGTCACGCCTGTCGTTTGGAACCGCCCTTGAGAACGCGAGTGACCTCGCCGTAGACACATCCTCCCTGCGTCGTCGCGTAGACCTGTTAGAGAATTAGAGGCCTTTAATAGACAAAAAGGCTCATCCGTGATAGACTGGTGAGTCTTTTTGGTATTCCGCCAAAGACTAAGTATTGGAGCTTTCATGCCCGCTTATCTGTTCGTCACGCTCCTTTCCGTGTTCTTCGCCACCCCAGCCCTCGCGAGTCCCGAGCTCCAGCTCGAACCGGCCGTCCAGCAACTCGAGACGGGTGAAACGGTGGCTTGGACCGGAAGGACCGTGATCTGCGCCAGCGAAGACTGGGCGCTCGTCCCCCGCCTCGTCGAGGTCGGCCCCGAAAGCGAGCCGTACCGGATAGGCCGAACGAACCGCGTCGTCACGGCCGTCTCCGGCGCCGCGTTCATCACGGGCCTTGCCCTCTCGGCCAGCGCCCAGCTCAAGTACCGCGCCGAGGCCACCACGCTCTCCGAGCTCGAACAGTGGCAGTACCGCCACGACCTCGAGCCATACGCCATGACCGGCAATCTTTTGATGGCCGGTGGTGGCGCCGGAATCCTTCTCGGCATCACCGTCCCGATGGGACCTCCGCGTCGCACGACGCACTAGCCTACGTAAGACCGCCCTCCCGGCGGTCTTCATGCTTTAGTTGGTGACTGCCTCCATGCGAATTTCGATTGATTATGCTAGGATAAGCTCAATCAACTATGCGGAAATTTATCGTCGCTTTACTTACAGGGTGTATAGCATTTTCGATCATTTTTGTGCCGATGTTTATCAATCGACGAACACTAACGGATGGGGAGCGCACGATTTTGGAAAAACTGTATGGCGAGAGCATTAATTACGACGAGGTGCGGATTAAGCACGGTGGAATCCTAATGATCATTTATCCAGGGCTGACGATCGGTAATACGATTACATTTCCAAGACACTGGGAGGCCGATACCCTAAAAAAGCAAGCGCTCCTAGTACATGAAGGCTGTCATATTTGGCAATATCAGAATTTTGGCCTTGGCTATATTCCACGAGCGCTTTTAGAAACACTAACCGAACGTAACGCCTACTCGGTCAATTTCGACGAGGCAAAATCCTTTCGTGAATATGATATCGAAGAACAGTGCGAGATCGTTGCGGAATATTTTTTAACGGGCAATGAAACCCTTGCCCCATACATCGCCGAATTGAACTAATTCGCTACTTCTGCTACGTTTTTTTAGCATTTCAATTCGGAGGATCCGATGCATACCGTTCTTTTAGAGGGCTCGTGCCCGATCGTCCTGTCCGTTCCGCACGATGGGACGGAGAGATTCGATGACAAGCCAATTCTCCCGCATGTCGCAAAGTGGATTGCGGAGGGAGGAACCGGGCTCGACGACCATACGCGAGAACTCACGTTCTCGGTCATGGAAGAACTTCACAAGCGAGAGATCACTCCGACGCTTGTCAGCTTCACCCTTGATCGACGGCACGCCGACCCGAATCGCAAGCCCGGCCCGCAGGCATGGGTCGAGGGGTTCGAGGGAAGTTGGCGCGAGTACCACGGAGTTCTCTCCGCCCAGATCGAACGCACAATCCGTAACCACGGATTCGCGTTCTTGCTCGACATCCACGGATTTGCGAACGAACCAACGACAACGCCTCGAGGGTTGCAACTGATCTTTGGGACGGATCAGGGCCGAACGGCGCCAAACCACCTCGACTACCTCCTCGCCGCCCCACTGAAAACCGACTACACGATCGCCTACTCGCCCGATGAGATGCTCGGCGTGAAGAGTAGTTTTCGAGGTGGGTACATCGTCCGGTCATTCGGGTACAAGTACGGCGAGGCGGGACTCGATGCGGTCCAACTCGAGATCCACGCCTCACTACGCAAAGACCCAGCGCGCAGAGAGGAGCTCGCCTCGAACATCGCGATCGCCTTACAGGGCTTGCTCCAGTCCGCCTTCAAGGACGTCCGTTAGTAACTCAGCGAGGGGACCACGAATAGGTCCCCTCGTCTTATTTTGCCGCGAGTCGCCCCTCACTCCGCTCCGCCCGCTCCCAAATTTTTTGCTTCTGGCCCCAAACGGCAACGAGCTCATCGGCGTACCTCTCAAGTTCATAATCACTCAGAGTTCGAAGTGCCTCAAGCTGACTTTTTTGCAACACAGCCTTCTCAAGCATTCTTTGCGTGGCCGGGGTAAGCTCAATTCGACCGGTTCGGTAAGCCTCTTCAAGAAACCGCATAAACGTCCGCTCCGTTGCTTCAAGCGACCTCGGACGCTCAAGATACGCCTTCCGTTCCCCACCGTGAATCGACGTAATGCGCCCCGGATCACCACCAAATTCCGCGAGAACATCAGAGTAATCCGAAACTCGCTCCGTCGCCTTGATTGGACGAATTGCACTCTCCGGCAACGGTTTTACCGCTTGATCGAATTGGACCTCGCGTCCGCGGGGAAGTTCACGTACCATATGAATAAGTATAGCAAAATGCTATCCTCCCCGATATGGCGTACATCTCTGAATATACCGACCTCCATCCAAAAGAGCGTCGACAACTCGAATATAAACGTCTGTTTAAAACGGAGAATCCCGATTGGGATGACTCGATGATTCTTTTGCGAGACCAAGTCTCTCGTCTTAACCTAAAAAACGCCACTGTACTCGATTACGGCTGTGGCCGTGGAAACTTCGTCATTGACGAGCTCAAGGGTTCATTTTCAAACGCGATCGGGCTCGACGTCGATAAAGAAGCAACGACGGGCAACATCTCCGTGAACCAGGTCGTCATCTCAAACGATGAGCTCCTCCCCTTTCCGGACAAAACATTCGATCTCGTCCTTTCGCTTTGGGTGTTTGAACATGTGAAAGCACCGGACGTAACTCTTCGTGAGATTACACGCGTCTTAAAACCCGGTGGAACATTTGCCTTCGTCACGCCAAATCGCAATAGCTTTCTTATTCTTGCTCGAAGAATGATGACGCAAGCAGTCGCGAATACGCTTCTTCGAATTCTCTACGCCCGAGAAGCTGATGACGTCTTTCCTGTTTACTACCGCACAAATGCACGAAGAAAGATTGTCCGCCTTGCACGTCGAGCGGGTCTTGAAGTCACCTTTCTTCGCGCAAATCCGGATCCATCGTATACTTCGTTCAACCGTGGAACCTATAAACTCTCTGCACTTCTCGCAAAAATCCCTCTCGGACTTTTCCGTCCACACCTGATTTGCCTCTTAAAGAAAACGTCATGAAAAAATTCGTGTTTCTCCTTCCGATTTTAGCGCTCGCCCTCTACCTCATCGCGCTTCCAAAATCTCTCGACCATCGAAAGATGACATTTGGTGATCGAACGGTTGTCTTCACCGTCCTTCCCCTGAACGACTACGCAACAAGATTCTCGCTCGAAAACGATCCAAAGAATCCAAAGTCCGTAAAGGAGTGGCGGGAAGCTCTCGACGCAAGTTTTGTGATTAACGGCTCCTATTTTGACGAGCAAGATGAGCCGACCGGTTATTTAAATGACAATGGTAAGGCCGGGATCACGCCGTGGCCGTCGCCTACCGCACAAGCAGATAAAGCGAGCTACACCTTCCTCGTGCGAGTCAACGAAACAGGCCTCGACCTCTCCTATCTTCCAAAAGAACCGCAAACAGAACCGTCGGGCGATGCGCTTCTATCCTTCCCAACCCTCCTCTTTAACGGTGAAACATTAATCTCCGAGGATTCTCGCCGATACGCCTCCCGCACAGTTCTCGCCGAAGATAAGAACGGTCAGGATTATGTCATCTTAACCAAACGTGGCGAAGCGTCCCTTTTTGAGATGGCGCAGTGGCTCTCGATTCAACCAGAGGAGTTTGATATTGCGGGGAATCTCGACGGAGGTCCATCAACCGGCCTTTCCCTCGCGCGGAAAAACGGTGACTTTGATCTCTATTCCGCCGACGTGCCAAACGTCATTGCCGGCTACTTACGATGATGTCGTGAAGTCGATCGTAAATCGATACATCCCCATACTGCAGGCTCCTTCTAGCACACCATAGGTTTGCGCGTCCGGAATCGGAATAATCGTTTCGTCACTTGGAGGAAGAATCATTTGTGTCCGTAACGCGGGGATGACGAGGCTCGCGGAGCAGTCATAGGTGCCCCGGGTTTTAACAACAAGTGTCGTCGGGAGCCCGCTCGTCGCGGTAATAGCTTGAGGAAAATAACCCTCTTTCGCCGTAAGATAGATCGTTTGTTTTCCGCCTTCGATAACAACGGATGAATCTGTGGCAACCTGATTTTTTGGCACTCCAAGAATCACGGCAATAGCGACGATTGCAATCATCGCAACAAAATAGAGAGCTGTTTTCATAGAAGGAAAAGGCGAAGAGCGCTTATAAGAGTAAAGAGGGCAAATCCAATAACAACGAAACCGATCGTTTGGTAGTAGAACTCCTTACGTTTTGATTGAACAAGCCGGTACCCACCGTAAGATAACACAAGAAGAACCGGAAGTGTTCCAAGCGCAAACGCAAGCATCGTTAACGCTCCCGCAACAAAACTTCCCGTCGTTAGGGTGTAGACTTGCATTGATTGCGTAAAGCCACACGGAAGGAAGAACGTAATGGCTCCAACGGCAATCGGAGCAAATGTTCCGACAGCAAGTCGCGATCCATCAAAGGCTTGTTTAATTTTGATCGGAAAGCGAATCATCTTCGTCGTAACAGAAAGCAGGTTGAGACCAAGAAGGAGGAGAACGATAGCAACCACAATCTGCATTACGGTCGCACCGGTCGCGGAGAGCTGGATCGACTTTGAAATCAACCCGAGAAGCCCGCCAAAAACCGTAAAGGAGGCGAGGCGACTGAAATGAAAAAGAGCGATCGAACGCGTTTTTACCCCAATCGTTGACGCTTCCGCGGAAAGCGCGAGAACGAACCCGCCAACGACAACAAGACACGTCGAGAAGGATGCAATGACCCCAACAACGAACGCCGTAAGATAGTTTATTTCATTGAGCGAAATTCCGCCAAACACTCCCGTTCTTTGAAGAACCGCAAAGAGACCGAGAACAATGACCGCGAGAAGAAAGGAGCCAACGAGATCGGATGAGCTTCTCGCTCCGTTTCCAATTTTGTAACCGACATCCGCAAGAATGGACCGAAGTCGATCCTCAACCTGCTCCACCTCGCCCTCGCTTTCTATTTCGATTGTAAGCGTTTTTCGCGCAAGGGACACTTCTGGAAGAAGATCGGGGCGATACTCGCGCACCGCATCGGCAATCACGAGCTCGCACGAAGCGCAATGCATTCCCTGAATCGGAAGGACTTTTTTCATACTAGCGTTTATAACTGAGTCTTAAACTATTGAGAACTACCGAGATGCTTGAAAGCGCCATGGCAAACCCAGCGATAACTGGAGAGAGAAGGAGGCCGAAAACCGGGTACAAAACTCCGGCAGCGATCGGTATTCCAACGACATTGTAGATAAATGCCCAAAAAAGATTTTGCTTCATAAGCGATCTTGTTGAGCGAGCAAGCGTGAATGCTTCGGTTATTTTCGAGATATCACCGTTAAGAAGGATGAGGTCGCTCGCTTCAATCGAGATATCCGAACCGGTTGCCATTGCGATCGAAACGTCTGCGACCGCTAGTGCCGGCGCGTCGTTTACTCCGTCACCGACCATGGCAACATGATACCCATCATGCTTTAGCGCTCGGATTTTTTCCGCCTTTGCATCAGGAAGCACGCTTGAAAGGACTTCTGAAATTCCGAGCTCGGTCGCAATCGCTTGCGCCACCTCGTCTCGATCCCCGCTCGCAAGAACAAGGCGCATACCGATCGACTTTAGGCGCGCAATCGCCTCCTTAGCTCCGACTTTAACGGTATCTTCTAGGACAAACCGCGCAAGAATATTCTTATCGGTCGCGAGGTACACAACCGCCCCATTAACCCTGCCCGTGTCAGTAAGGCCAAGAGACGAGAGAAGTGCCGATCCCCCAACAAAATAGGTAACCCCGTCAACACGCGCCGTAACACCGACGCCCGGAGTGTTTACAAGATGCGTCGCCTTCGACTTGTGCCCCACCTTTGGCTCAAGGTAACGAACGACCGCTTCTGCAATCGGGTGATCCGAAAGCGATTCAATGGCAAGAAGCGTCGAATACACATGCTCCGAATCGGCAAATACCGCTTCCGCAACAACCTCCGCCTTCCCTTCCGTAAGCGTTCCCGTCTTATCAAAGACAAGTGCATCGACCTTCGCGAGCGACTCAAGCGCCTCTGCATTCTTAATCAAAATCCCACGCTTCGCTCCACGCCCAACGCCGACGATCATCGCAGTTGGTACCGCAAGCCCAAGAGCGCACGGGCAGGCAATGACAAGGACACTTACAAACGCCGTAAGCGCCTGCGCCACCGTCCCAAATCCCAGCCAAACAAAGAACGTGATACAGGCAACGACAAGCACGGCCGGAACAAACACCGACGCAACGCGATCCGCGAGTTTTTCAAGAGGTGCTTTCGAACCCTGCGCCGATTCGACAAGCGCGATGATCCGAGAGAGGAGCGTTTCATCACCAAGCCCAACCGCCGTCATAACAAAGGACGTCGTAGTACACACCGTTCCCGCCCGCACTGTTTCGCCAATCGCACGCTCTCGAGGAATCGCCTCTCCCGTCAACGTCGACTCATCAACAACCGCCACACCTTCCGCAACGACACCGTCCACCGGAATCCTCTGACCCGGCTTAACAACCACAAGATCCCCCTTTCGCACCTCGGCAATCCCTATCGTCATTTCGACGCCATCTCGACGCACAACAGCCGTTTTCGCTTGCAAGGTCAAAAGGGATCGCATCGCCTCTCCCGTTTTCTTCTTCGATTTCGCTTCAAGATATTTTCCAAGTGTAATGAACCCGACCACAACGATTGTTACGTCATAGTAAAACATGCCCGCCTCAACAAAGACCGAAACAAAGAAGCTATAAAGAAACGCGGTCAATGTTCCAAGCCCAACAAGAGCATCCATATCCGCTCGCCCCGTCCGCACGAACCGAGCAAGCCCCTGTAAGTAGGGCGCTCCAACCGCAAACAGCATGTAGGTGGCAAAAACCGGGAGAAGGTGATGGACAAAATCCTCTACCTTCGGTCCCATGAGCGGAACCCAGCCAGCTCGACTCGCCATCTCATACGCCATGAGCGCAATCGTAAACGCAACGATCGGGATCGATATGCGAACAGCCCAATGTAGCGAATCCTCCTTCGCTACGCCGTGAACATGACCGCCCTTTGGAGCATCTTCAACGATCGCGTAACCCGCCTCGGTCACTGCTCTATGAAGAGCATGATCTTCCACCTCGTCGCCCGCCTCAACCGTAGCCTTCTCACTCGCAAAATTGACGCGCGCCTCCTTTACTCCAGGCACCTTTTTCAACGCTTTTTCGAGCGTGATGACACAGGAAGCACAGTGCATTCCCTTGATCCCGAGCGTTTTCGTCTTCATATTATTTGCGTTTAAGTTGATAGACCTTGAGAATTTCCGCAACCGCCTTCGCCTCTTCCCCGCGCTTGACTTGATTGACAACACAGTGTCCAAGATGTCCCTCAAGGAGAAGATCTTCTAACTTTGAGAGTCCGCTTTTTACAGCCGAGGTTTGTGTGATAATGTCTACACAGTAGGCGCCACTTGCAACCATTTCTTGCAATCCGCGTACCTGTCCCTCGAGAATCTTCAACCGCCGAATAATTCCATCTTCCTTTGTTGGTTTCTTCTTCATATCCCCTATCGTACACCCCCCTAGGGGTATGTCAATCCTTTATCCACTATGTTCCCAACAATCCCTCCCGAAGCAATCCTCGTCCCGATTCTTGTCGTCGGCTGGCTCTTGACCTGGATCCCGACGATGCCCGGAATCCCCCTTCTCTTTATCTCAACGCTCGTTTACGCTGTTGCGGATAAATTCCAAACGTTTAATGGCTGGCAACTTTTGGCGCTCGGGAGTATTACGCTCGCGTCAATCGCAGTCGATTACTCCTCGGGCCTAATCGGCGCAAAACTTGGGGGCGCAAATAGAGCGTCACTGATCTCGGGGCTTGTCGGTATGATTATTGGGCTTATTTCATTTCCCCCATTCGGCCTTTTCCTCGGCCTTTTCCTCGGCGTACTTCTCGCGGAGCTCGCCCAAATGAAGCACCACCTCTCCGCGCTTAAATCGGCGACATTTTCACTGATCGCAGTCGTCGTTGGCATGGGAATCAACATCCTCCTCGCAACCGCGTTCCTCATCTATACGCTCGTTATTCTTTTCTAACTTCATTGTTTCTTCATTGATTTTCGGCTAGGATGGGCCCATGAAACTCCTTCTCGTCGAAGATGAGCAAAAGCTAGCGTTAACGCTTGCGGAAGCGCTCCGCCACCGCGGGCACGTCGTTGATATTGCGTACGAGGGAAATGAAGGCGAATCGCTCGCGCGGATCAATCCCTACGACGTCATCATTCTCGACCGCATGCTTCCGGGAAAGGACGGTCTCTCGATTTGTCTCGCGCTACGCGCTCACGGCGTTACGACACCGATTCTCTTTTTAACGGCAAAGAGCGATGAGCTCGATATCGTCGAAGGACTCGATGCGGGAGGAGACGACTACCTCATAAAACCGTTTTCACTCGAAGAACTTTCCGCCCGTCTCCGGTCGCTTACCCGCCGTCCACATCTTCTTGAATCACCCGTTCTCACCCTCGACAACCTAACGCTCGATCCTAAGGCGCAAACCGTCACGATCGACGGAAAATCCTTGACACTCACCCTCCGCGAATTCGCCCTTCTCGAATATTTCCTTCGCAACAAGCAAACGGTCGTAACACGCGAAGATATTCTCGAGCATGTTTGGGACCGCGAGTTCGATTCCTTTAGCAACGTCGTCGACGTCCATTTAAAAAACCTCCGTAAGAAACTGCCAAAATCCTATGCCAAACGCATACAAACCATTTGGGGCAAGGGCTACAAGCTCGACGCCTAACCGCTTCGTTTCTTCACGCCTTATTCTTACAGGCGCCTATATTTTCATTTTGTCGGTCATTCTTGCTATCTCTCTTTCGGCAACACAATCGATTTTCTTCAACCGCGTCCGCCACCGTTTCGATAAAATCGAATGGACCGGGGTCATTATCGGAGGTGAGCTTCGAATTAAACCGATCGTGAGCGATGTAAGGCGTGACATGATGGAAAGCCTTACGACCGTCAACCTCTTTCTTCTCATCATTGCCGGAATCGCGAGCTATTGGTTTGCCGGAATGACCCTGCGACCAATCGAGCGAGCCTACAATGAACAAAAACGCTTCTTGAGTTACGCCTCACACGAACTCCGAACTCCGCTCGCAATTTTAAAAACAAGCCTCGAGCATGAAAAAAGCCTGACGGGCGATGACAAAGATAAATCTCGCCTTGAAAGCCACCTCGAAGAGGTAAATCGAATGTCGGCGCTTGTCGATAATCTTCTCGTGCTTTCAAAGCTTGAAGACGCAAAGGAACGCACAACGCGCAAACCCGCTTCCGTCGCGAAAACCGTTGAAGACTCTGTCTCGCGACTTAAAGGAGTGGCACAAAAACAACGGATCGCCCTTACGTCCGAACCGATCGACGAATCGCTCTTTATTCTCGAACCGCGCCCGGGACTCCTTACGCAAGCGCTTACAAACCTGATCCAAAACGCGATTTTATATAATAAACCAGAAGGGAGCGTTACGCTTTCCGCGACCGCCGGACGCAAGTCGATCGTCATTACCGTAAAAGACACCGGAATTGGAATCGCAAAAAAAGACTTACCGTCGATCTTTGACCGCTTCTACCGCGCGGACGAAAGCCATAACCGTGCGACAGGCGGAAGCGGACTCGGACTCGCAATCGTAAGCGAAAGCGTGTACGCCCTAAACGGTGAAATTACAGTCGAAAGTGAGGTCGGAAAAGGCACGATTTTCACGATTATCCTCCCTATCCACAAGCCTTCATAATTCCTTCATGGCGCGCGAGGTACATTCTAAATGCAAGACGAGGACGGATTCGGGACTTCTTGGAGCGCGCACTCTGAAAATATCCCGACGACTCCCGTGCATTGCTTAATTCTTAACTCATGTGAGTATGAAGTATCCCCCGAAAATCTTGGCTGCCGCCGCGATTATCGCCGGTGTAAGCGCAAGTGCGGTCGGTGTTTCGACAACGTTCGCGATGCACGAAACAAAGGGTGGGGGCCCGAACGACCTAATTACAGCGATCG
Source organism: uncultured Gammaproteobacteria bacterium (assembly GCA_964401485.1). Classification (GTDB taxonomy): domain Bacteria; phylum Patescibacteriota; class Patescibacteriia; order UBA9934; family UBA9934; genus CAYFMS01. The sequence goes on along the minus strand of CAYNYL010000003.1, from coordinate 37,307 downwards.
CGGAGCGATTCAATCTCAACGAAGCGGAAGTAAAAGCCGTATTCGAAGAGCATCGCGCCCTTATGGCGGAAAGCATGAAAGCCGAAGCCGAGGAGCGTCTCGCGATCGCGGTCGAAGATGGAAAGCTCACCGCAGAACAAGCGGAAGCGATCAAGCAAAAGCACGAAGAGAATGAAGCGTTTCGAGAAAGCCTTAAGGATCTTGACGAAGAAGAGCGACACGAGGCAATGAAAACGCACATGGAGGAATCCAAAGCATGGGCCGAGGAACAAGGAATCCCACTCGGATCGTTCATCGGCAAGGGCAATCACGGTCGTCCAAACGGACATCGAGAAATGCCAAACTAACTCATAACAAAAAAACCCGAGGCTCACACCCCGGGTTTTTTATTAGCGATTCATCCGTTTAAACTGGAGCACGGCGAGCGGAGCAAAGACGAGGAAAATCGCCGTTGTCCAAATCATCATCGCGGTAAAACTTCCGTCCATTGTACCCGTGAGAATAAGCTCTCGAGCAGCGTCCGTTGCATGCGTAACCGGACTATTGTTCGCGAAGAGCTTGAGAGCCGACGGCATTGTTTCCGTTGGAACGTAGGCGCTTGACGCGAACGTGAGCGGGAACGAGAACACCATCGCTGCCATTTGTGCGGTCTGCCCATCCTTCGTCGAGAGTCCGAGCGAACACATAAGCCACATAAGCGCGAATCCAAAGAAGATCGAGCTCGCGAGTGCGATCGCAAGATACTGAATCCCAACTTCAAGACGGAATCCGATAATGTAGCCGACCCCGATCATGATCGACATCGTAAAGATATTTCGCACCGAGTCCGCAAGCGTTCGTCCCGCGAGAACCGCAAAGCGCGACATAGGGAGCGATCGGAATCGATCGATGAGTCCGATTTTCATATCTTCCGAAAGCCCAATCGCCGTGTTCATCGATCCAAAGATCACCGTTTGCACAAGAATCGCTGGGAGAAGATACGCGATGTACGACCCTGTTCCGGTTTGAATAGCCCCTCCAAAAACAAAGGTAAAGAGGAGAAGGAACATTGTTGGTTGCACCGTCGAGAAGAAAATAAGAAGCGGAACGCGTCGGTAGTGCGTAAGGTTACGCTTCGTCATTACAACGGTATCCGAAAGAGTTTGGAGAAGATTCATATTACGCTTTTTTACTCGTAAGCTTGATAAACACATCGTCGAGCGTCGGGCGTCGAAGCTGAATGTCAGAAATCGAAATCTCCTTTTCGTCGAAGGCTTTAATGACCCCAACGAGAAGATCGGCGTCGCCTTCAATATCGATCTGCAAATGACGGTGCTCTTCCTCGATGCGCGCAACTCCTCCAATCGTCGCCTCAAGAATCGCCTTTGCCTCCACGACCTTGTCAGCCTGCTTAATCGTCACCTCAAGAACGCTTCCACCCATCTGTCGCTTAAGTTCGTCGGCCGTTCCTTGCGCGATAATTTCGCCGTGGTTAATAACCGTAATCGTGTCCGCAAGATAGTCCGCCTCTTCTAGATACTGCGTCGTGAGAAGAACTGTCGCACCGTCCGCAACGAGTTTCTTAATCACTTGCCAAAGCTCCTGGCGTGCCGCTGGGTCGAGTCCCGTCGTCGGCTCGTCAAGGAAAATGACCGGCGGATGAACGATAAGGCTCGCCGCAAGATCAAGGCGTCGTCGCATCCCTCCCGAATAGGTTTTTGCGAAACGGTGCGCCGCCTCGGTGAGTGAAAAATCCTCGAGAAGCTCGACCGCTCGTTTATGCGCGTCCGCCTTTGAAAGATGATAAAGACGTCCGAACATGACGAGGTTTTCATACCCCGTAAGCCCTTCGTCAACGGCCGAATACTGACCGGTAAGTCCAATCGACTTTCGAAGCTTCGTCTCATCCTTAAGCGCGTCGATTCCGTTAATCATGATCTCTCCTGAATCCGGTTTAAGGAGCGTCGACATGATCCGTACAAGCGTCGTTTTACCCGCACCGTTTGGACCAAGAAGCGCCATCACCTTCCCTTTTTCAACGTGAAGGTCAATGCCCTTGAGGGCTTCAAATGATTTAAAGCTTTTCTTGATGTTTTCCACCGTTATCATAGTTGCCCTATGATATACTAATCACGTTAACGAATCAATGTGGCACGCCCCTCCCTTCCAGAGCCTCTCGCCGAGCGCCTAAAACGGCAGTTTGGCCTTTCAATATTTACACAAATACTTCGGGCATTCGATACCGAGCGCCTGCCGAGTTTTCGGGTTAATACGCTTAAATCAAACGACAACGCGGTTATGGGTGCGCTTCGCGAAAGCGCGATCCAGTTCGAGCGCGTAAAGGATATTCCACATGCGTTTCGTATTAAAAATCGAACGAGCCAAGAACTCCTCGCGCATCCTCTCGCAAAATCCGGAGCGATCTATCTCCAGGGCCTTTCTTCAATGATCCCGCCCCTTATTCTTGATCCAAAGCCAGGCGAGACGATTCTTGATCTTTGCGCAGCACCTGGAAGTAAGACGACGCAGATCGCGAGTCTCACCGGGAACCAAGCGCATATCGCTGCGCTCGAGGAAAACGTGATTCGTTTCGAGCGCCTTGAAAATAGCTTAAAGGTACAACGCGCCACAAGCGTCACCGCGATTCACACCGATGCAACTCTTTGGACGAAACACACCGACCTCCGCTTCGATAAAATCCTTGCGGATGTTCCCTGTTCCGCCGAAGGCCGGATTAATTTGCATGATCCTCGGTCCTACAAATTCTGGAATGAAAAAAATATCGCAACACATGCGAAACTTCAACGGCGTCTATTACGTGGCGCCGTCCAGGTACTTAAACCAGGCGGGACCCTCGTCTATTCGACTTGCACCCTTGCCCCCGAGGAAAATGAAGAAATGATCTCCTGGCTATTATCAGAATTTCCCGAACTCAAGTCGTCACCGATCGACCCCCAAATCGCAAACGCCCGCAAGACCGCCAATCAAACAATTACCGTCCTCCCGTCAGAACAATCCGAAGGATTTTTCATCGCCAAAATCGTAAAGCCCGAATAACAAACACCCCACCGACACATCGATGGGATGTTCGTCGGTGGGGCGAGGTTTACGTGAGCGTCAGGATGGTATCGCGCACCATCCACCACTCCGGACAGAGATTGAGCGGTACTTTTCGCAGAAGTCGGAGTCGCCACAGAAGCGCCTCGTCAATCTGCGCGAGTTCCGCATCGCTGTACCGAACGGTGATACCGACCCCCGTCCCGTTTGCGAATGCGTAGCAGGACGCTTCGCACTCCGGAACGAGGGACGCAAGGACGAAGTCCTCGATGCACGGATACGGATCCGTTCGCTCAAGAGTTACCTCGCGCACCTTCTCCCTAAGCTCGTGGCGTAACCAGTACGCCCGCGACTTGGGAAGGGCTTCGAATCCCGCCGAGAATTCCTCGAGGGCGTGACACTGAACTTGATGGATGTAGATCATTAGGTCTCCTGTTGGTGCATGCGCACCAACATGGGAGCCTCATGCTCTTACGTTTGGAGCGCGCTGACGGTAAATGCGCTCGCTACGTCATGTGGATCATGGCTCACCTCCTATCGCAAAGTGCGACCTTACAATATAGCATTTTTTACCCGCGCCGTCAAATACAGATCCCTGGTATATCCCTCCTGTTCAAACCGACCATGCGGTCACAGATCTTAAAAATATGCCCTGTTTTGTTGGGAAATTTGCATGTTTTTACAACATCTGTGACCACATCCCCTCCTTCACCCGGGAGACCCTCACCCCGCCAAAACACAAAAGACGCCCGCAAAGGGCGCCTCTTGTTATATTTAGGCTGAACGGTGAGCGGAGCGTGAGCGGGACGCAGGGCGTCGCGCGCGCGTTCCGAATCCGCGTGGTCCGCGATCCGCACGGTAGCCTTCCGGCCGACCGCTACGTGACTCGCGTCCTCGAGGCTGCCCTCGGTGACCACCCGTTTGAAATCCGTGCTCTTGGTGTTCCGGCTTTCGGTAGGACGGAAGATCTTCGAGTTTTGGTGTTGGCTTAATATCAAGTTGTCGTCGCATCAAGCGCTCGATATTTCGAAGTCCGCGTCGCTCATCTCGAGAGACGAACGAAATCGCGTGACCGTCCTTTCCAGCACGTCCAGTTCGTCCAATACGGTGAATGTAATCGTCAGCATGTTCCGGCAAGTCGAAGTTAACGACAAGTCGGATATTGTTTACGTCGATTCCGCGCGAAGCAATATCGGTCGCAATAAGCGTTCGATACTTTCCAGACTTGAACCCAGCAAGCGCTTCCTTACGTTGCGCAAGCGAACGGTTCGAGTGGATCTCCGCACTGCGGTGACCAATTTGGTTAAGCACGTCGCTAAGCTTTCGCGCACCGTGCTTTGTTCGTGTGAACACGAGCGTCGTTCCTTCGGTTGTCTTCAAAACATGATGAAGAAGCTTCGCCTTATCTTGCTTTTCAACGGCATATCCAGATTGCGTAATCGTTGATCCCGCCGTTCCCGCACGCTCGATCTCGACACGCTCCGGCGACTTCATGTACTTCTTTGTCATCGTCAAAATTTCCGGTGGCATCGTCGCCGAGAAAAGAAGTGTTTGTCGCTCCGTTGGAGCGTTTTCAAGAATACGGTTAATTTGCGGAGCGAATCCCATATCAAGCATGCGGTCCGCTTCGTCGAGAACAAGAACTCCAAGTCCCGCAAGCGAAACATTTTTCTGCTCGAGATGGTCGATCAAACGTCCAGGGGTTGCGATAATAATATGTGGTCGCGCACGGAGTTTTTGCGTTTGGAGGTACATCGACGCTCCTCCGATCAAGACCGCAGTCTTTACGCCGAGGCTTCCACCAACTTTCATAATCTCTTCTTCAACTTGAAGCGCGAGCTCGCGGGTCGGAAGAAGGACAAGTCCAATCTTCTTCTCGCGGGCAATCGCCTGCATCATCGGAAGCGAAAACGCGAACGTTTTTCCCGTTCCGGTTTGCGCGATACCAATGATATCCTTCCCTTCTAGAGCGACAGGAATCGCCTTCGCCTGAATCGGCGTAGGGGTAGTAAATCCAAGCTTCGTTAGTTTCTCGAGCAATTTCGGGGACAATCCAAGCGTAGAAAAGCTTGGCTTTTGTTCATCTTGTGGATGCATAATTGAATTTTAGCGACACGATCCTTCTTTCATGTCGCTAATGCAACCAAGGTCGAGTCAATGGCTAAATACTAGCATTTTTTGGCATTTTCGTCAATGTTCGCTATGATTTGAACCATATGTCGAACTCTTACGCCCTTCTTGACTCCGGCGACCGCTACAAACTCGAGCGCTTCGGTCGGTTCATTGTCGCGAGGCCCGAACCGCAAGCTCTTTGGGCGAAAAATGACCCAAATGCTTGGAAATCGGCCGATATTGAGTTTGTGCAAAAGGGTGAAGACGGCGATTGGAAGACGGCGAAAAAACCGGGCGAGGATTGGCGTGTGGCGTTTGACGACCTCGTTTTTGGCCTCAAGCTTTACTCGTTTAAGCATGTTGGCATCTTCCCGGAGCAGTCACACAACTGGCGCTATCTTAAAGATCACGTTCGCCCGGGAATGAAAATGCTCAATCTCTTCGGCTACACGGGAGGAGCGACGCTCGCGGGACTTTCAGCGGGAGCGGAAGTCGTTCACGTTGACGCGAGTAAGCCGGCAATCCTTGGCGCGAAGAAAAACGCCGAGCTCTCCGGGCTTATCGAGAAACCCGTGCGCTGGATTGAGGACGACGCGATGAAATTCATTGAACGTGAAGGTCGCCGTGGCAACCTGTACGACGTCGTTGTGATGGACCCACCGGCCTTTGGTCGTGGGCCAAATAAAGAGGTCTGGCAGTTTGAGGATCATTTCCGCGCGCTCCTTGTCGCTGTCAAGAGGGTTACGAAAAAGGGCTCGCGCGTCCTTATCAACGCCTATTCGATGGGATTTTCACAAACGGTTGTCGAGCAAACCGCGCGCGACGTCTTCGGCAAAGTCGAAAGTATCGAGTCGGTTGAGCTCCACCTCACGGAAGAAACCGACCGCGCCTTTGTCGTTCCGGGAGGGATTACGATCCGTCTTGTACTATGATCATTCTTTTCGAGGATAACCATGCCATCGCCGTCGTAAAGCCGGCAGGGATTCCGGTCCAGGGCGATAAAACCGGCGATCCGTCCTTAATGGACATGGTCAAAGACTATCTTAAAGAGAAGTACCAAAAGCCGGGCGCGGTATTCCTTGGCCTCGTTCATCGCCTAGACCGACCGGTCGGCGGTATTGTTCTTTTCGCAAAAACATCAAAAGGCGCGACGCGTCTTTCCGAACAGTTCCGCCTAAGGACCGTTGAGAAAATCTATCTCGCGGCCGTCGAGGGCACTCCCGAACCGAAAGAAGGCTCGGTAAAACACTGGCTCTCAAAGAATAAGCGAACAAATCTCGCAACCTACCACAATACGGAAGTCCCGGGATCGAAGTACGCGGAGCTGACCTACAAAACCCTCTCTACAAAGGACGGCATTTCGCTTGTCGAAGTGAAACCGATTACGGGACGCTCACACCAAATCCGCGTAGCAATGAAGTCCCTCAAAACCCCAATCGTCGGCGACAAAAAATACGGCGCGAACAAAGACATCGGTCGCCAAATCGCCCTCTTCGCCCACAAACTTTCCTTTACCACCGTCGTCGGCGACGAACGGATCACCCTCGAAGCAAAACCCGACTGGCCATTTCTCAAGAAATAAATCGATCTTGAAGTATCGCGAGTAATTTCCGACTATTTCCATGCCGTAAATGTCCAAGATACGACTGTAGTGTTTCATTTTTCACACCATCCCGAAGCTTAGAAAGCATTCTCCGTTTTGTTGTGCCACGAACGACGCGATGATCAGAAAAATGTACCCACCCAAGAAAATCCACACCTGACGCGACGGTTTGGATAAACGTCTTATTCGGATGAAGTGACAGTTCCAACTCTTCATTAAGAAATGTGTTCATTTTCAACAGCGTCTCGATCAATTTAAAACGATCGGTATCAAGCACAACGAAATCATCCGCATAGCGAATATAGTAGCGAGCCTTTAGATGATGTTTTACAAACCGGTCAAATTCGTTCATATACACATTCACAAATAGTTGCGAGGTGAGGTTGCCGAGCGGTAGTCCGATACCCGGGGTCGTAACATAAAAACTTCGAACAACCCGAGCAATCAGCCAAAGTAATTCCTTATCTTCAATCGTCCTTTCCAAGATCGTCAGCAGTCTCCTTTGATCGATGCTCGCAAAAAACTTCCGAATATCGCATTTTAAAACCCAAACCGTCTTCGTTGAGTTTTTAGAGCATTTGTTTACAAATTTTCTAAATCGCCGTAAAGCACGATGCGTTCCTTTGTCATTCTGGCAAGAATACGAATCCGAAATAAATCGTTTCTCAAAAAAGGGAGACAACTTACGGTGAATCGCGTGATGTAAAAGCCGATCCCGAACAGAAGCCTTGTGAATATCCCTTAATTTTGGATCCGTGATTTTAAAGTGGTGATACGGGGAGTGGGTGTAAGTCTTCGCTTTAAGTTCATCGTGAAGCAAAAGAATATTTCCCATGAGGTCCCGCTCGAACCGCAAGATATCCTCTCGCGACCGCTTTCCCCGAACAAATTCTTTCCATGCCTCAAGAAGATTTTCGACTAAAATGATATCATCATAAGGACAATCAAAACGCATATGAATCGTACCCCTATAGTACCCCCCCCTTACAAAATTTTGCCAGTCCTAAGTAAAACCAAGGAGTCCTACATCATTTGGCACAACTATCACCGCGAACTCCCAAAGACTCACCGACACTCGCTCGGTCAGCGGGTCGACATTTTATTCATTGAGACGATAGAAGCGCTATCTGCCGCCAGTTTTCTCTCACCTATCGAAAAGCACCCTTATGTGCGCCTCGCTATTAAAAAGATGGACACTCTACGCGTCCTGATTTTAATTCTCTGGGAGACAAAGTCGCTCGACAATAAGAAATATATCGCTCTTTCGATCAAACTAGATGAGGTCGGCAAAATGCTGGGCGGTTGGAACGGCCAACTCACCAAACAAAACTCTCCGACAAACGCCGGAGAGAAATGAAGCGAGTTGCGGACGCCGGCGAACCAGTAGTTGTCGTTCCAATCGTTGTCGTTACGGTTGACATTGACCTGGCGCTCGCCGTTCCACCTGTTGAAGATCGCATAGCATTTGTACAGGATTCCTTCTGTGCCACCGCCCCTAGAATTTCTCGAAGCTGAATCGCATTCGGCATCACAATACCATAAAATCCCGTACCAAGTAGCTTCATTTTTGAAGAGTCTGCATGCGACACTCTATTCGAAACCATAGCCGCGAATACTCGAAACGCATGGATACTGGATTCGGTAGCGAAAAGCCTTGACCGTTCGCCTACTCACCTACTACCAAAGTTATTATAACTTAATTTGAAAAACACAGGCCCCGTCCCGAGGAATCGGAACGGGGCCAAGAGCTAAGTCCAAAGGGACAAAAGCCCCTAGAACTCGAGAGCGAAGGGCTACTTGCGGACGCCGGCGAACCAGCAGCTGCCGTACCAATCGTAGTCGTGACGGTTGACAGAAACCCGGCGCTCGCCGAACCACCCGTAGAAGACCGCATAGCACCAGTCGCCCTGCACATCCTTCCAGTGGGTCGCGTTCGGCTTCTCGTCAGCGAAGGCCGGATCGGCCTCGTTCAGCGCAGCGAGCGCGAACGGGTCGACGGGCTTCAGGCCTCGGAGATCGAACTCTTTCTCGAGATCGTCATCCGAGATCCATCCGCCGCGCTTCGACAGGTCGAGCTTGAAGAGGCAGATCTCCGCCTCCTCGCCCTCGCCGCTCGGCACCGCTTCCACGACTGCGGAGTCTGTGTACATGACACGACCCGTGGCCTTGAGGGCATCCTGCGCGGAGCGGGTGCGATTCACCGTGACCTTGCGAACGATGATGTTCGAGATGGCCTCGACACGTCTACGAAGCACCGCGAGCATCTCGCCAGCAAGTCCCGGATCGCCGAGCACCGTTTGCACGGCATCGGCGGAGAACTCCCCCGCATGCTTCTCGAGCATGGCTCGGAAGTTCGCGGTGGCCTTGATGATCTGGCCGTCGGTCGTGGTCTTCGATGGGGTCATGATCTGGGTCATGGCGTCATCCTTTTTTCTAGCATCCCTCTATCCGAGGTGGAGCTGTAGACCGAATTGGTCATAGCGAGAAATAGCCTATTATCAAGCCACTTTTTGCTATAACCAATCTTAGCGCAGATGAAAAGTACAGGAGTTAATATAGCATATTGTGGCCAAAAAGTCAAGGTAAAATGATATAAAATAAGCTCATTTTAGCCAAAGTCAAAAGCGCCCCGGAAGGAGCGCTCTTGATTTAGGATCGGAATCTTCGAATAAGGTTTCTTGCCATCTCCGGCACCGAGTAGGCCCAGAGGTATAGGATCGGCGTCGAGATAAGCGAGAGAAGTCCGGAGAAAATGATACCGAAGATAATCGACGCGGCGAGCCCTTGCCAGAACGGCGAAAGGAACACGAGCGGGATTAGACTTCCAAACGCCGTCATCTGTGTAAGCACGATCGGTCGGAATCGAAGAGCGATTGCCGTAGAAATTGCTTCTTCAACCGACTTCCCTTCTCGTTTGAGCTGGTTCGCGTAGTCGATAATGAGGATCGTTACGTTTACAACAATTCCCGTCATCGTTACAACTCCGAGAAGCTCGAGGAATCCAAGTTGGCCCGTCGTTGCACCAATCGCAAGGAATACACCGACAAGTCCAAGCGGGATCGCGAAGAGAATGATGAACGGCTCGAAGAATGAACGGAAGAAGATTACGAGGAGCGCGTACATGATAAAGATGGCAATCGCGAGCGCTACGAACAAATCGTTGAACGACTCGGCGATCGAATCCGCTTCCCCCTTAAAGTCGAGCGCGTTCAGCGGAAGGTCATTTTCTTTTGCGTACTGCTCCGCAAACTCCTTAAACTCTGCCTGGATTAACGCAGAATCGGCGTCCTTAAGAACTGAGGCGGAAATTTCCGCGTAACGCTTTCCGTTCGATCGAGCAATTGTCTTTGACTCAAGCGTCGTTTCGGTCGCAACCGCGCCAAGCGGAAGGCCCGGAAGTACTTCGAGTTCCAAGAAATCATTTACTTTTTCGCCCGTATATTGCGAATGAATTTCATACTTCGTCGATCCAAGCGTAAGCTCCCCGAGTTCTCGATCCGCAATTCGCTCAGCAAGCGCGCCGTACACAAGACCGGCCGGCACACCCTTCGCAGAATCAACCTCGTAGACAACCGTTCCTCCGGTTGTTTTCTTTGATAGCGTATCGTTTACAACATCCACTCCTTCGACATCCGAAAGATATGAACGCATCGCCTCGACCGTATCAGCAAGAGTCGCTTCGTCGTCAAGATAGACGCGTAGTTTAACTGGGAACTGCTCTTGAGGAGGTCCATCGCTTGAAACAACTGCCTTAATTTCGGCGTCAAATTTTTGAGACGCAAAGTCCTTGTTGAGCGCCTCGGCAAGCTCTGTCGCCGTCATGAGTTCCGCGTCTTGTCGCTCCTTGATCGGATCGAGCGTAACAAAGAGGGTAAAATCATTTCCACGCTGTTCGTAGTAGAAGAACGATTGAACTTCCTCGTACTCAGCAACAATGTCTTGAACCGGAACCACAACCTCGTACACCGATTTATCAAACAACCATTCATCCGGAAGATCTCCCGAAATCGTCATGAAATCCGAATCGTCCGTTGCCGCAAATTGCACAACTTCAACCGTTTTCGTTTGAATCATGACACCTCCGACAACAAGCGGAAGCGCCATAAGTCCAACAAAGACGACAACTCGAATCGCGCCGGCAAGTTTTCCTTTTTTGAGGAGACCGTCGAGGAGGCGTTTGAGACCACGGCTAACCGCCCACGTCGTCGAAAGACTACCGTCAACATCAACCACACCCTTTCGAGGACGGAGAATTTTCGCTCCAATCGGGATGAAGAACAAGACCGGAATTACGATACTTGCAATCATCGAAGGGATAACGGTCGCTGGAATATATTTAATAATTTCTCCGAAGAATCCAGAAACAACTCCAAACGGAATAAAGACGATCGCGTTCGTCGCCACAGCGAGAAATACTCCGAGTCCAACCGTTTTAAGGGTCTTAATTCCCGCGTCCTCTGGCGACATTCCTTCATCGATATAGCGTTGCATCGACTCCATGAATACGATCGTTGGATCGATAACGAGACCGATGACGAGCACCATTGAGAAAAGAACGAGCGTATTAAGATCAATGCCTACGAAATACAAGTAGCCTAGCGTCGCGAAAAGCGAAAGCGGGATCGCGAGCGCTGCGAGAATCGCAACACGAAGGTTCATCAGTACAAAAAGCATGATGACAACGAGAAGAAGTCCACCAAAAATGTATCCGAGGAACGCGAGCGGTCCGAACGCATCAATCGGCGCACCAAACATACTTTGTGAGATTTCCGAAATTTGTTGTCGTGTCGAATCAGCCTGCGAGTACACAATCTCGTAGCCGTACTTCGAATTTTTTGGCTCATTGTCTCGCACCGTTTCGAGCGCCGTTTTAAGCGACTCATCAACCGTAAGAATATCGGCATCCGCGTCAATCGCAATACCGTAAAGAAGAGCACGGGAAACAGCGACATCTCCCTTCTTCGACTCAATACCAACACGGTTATAGTAATCGTTGTTGTTTACAACTTCTTCAATTTTCGCAACGTCATCAAGAGTGACGCCTGGAGCGAGCGTGTACGCCTTGAGCTCGCCGAGAGTCGTGAGCCGGCTCGCAACGGCAATATTCACTTGCGTTTCGTCCTCAATAATTGATCCGGCAGGCGCAACGAAATTTGCGCCCTGAAGTTGCGCCTCAACGGCACTTCGCGTAAGACCAGCCTCCGCGAGCGCCTTTCCGTCAAACGTAATCCGAATCTCCGGGGTAAGCGGGTTCATGGCTGTCACCTTCTTTACTCCATCAACTCCCTGAAGCGAGGTCTCAAATTCAAGTCCTTTTTCGTAGAGTCGCATCGGATCTCCGTCGCCCGTTAACGCAACAATAAACTCTCCAACGCCATTAACCGAAAACAACTCAACTTCAGCTTCTTTTGCGCCAGAAGGAAGCGTAACGCTCGATACCGAGTTACGGAGCTCCGCAACCGCCTCGTCAATATCCGCGTTTTGATCAAACGTAACGATTAAAAGTCCGAAGTTATCTCCCGCCGATCCTTGATATTCAAGAACCGTATCAATCGCTTCGATTTCCGCCTCAAGCGGAATCAAAATCTCACGCTCAACGGTTTCAGCGTCAGCGTTCGGATAAACGACCTGGACAGAGGCAACGTTAACTAAGATCGCAGGGAATCCCTGTCGTTCGATTTGCGTTAGGGCAAATGATCCAAGCCCCACAAGAAGAGCAAAAGCGAAAAAGATCAATTTTCCATTACGGAATAAGAAGCGGGCGAGTTGTTCGTAGATAGGCATAGTAAGCCCGTTTTTTAGCATATTTAGGCGTTTTTGTCAACAAAAAAACGGCCCGGAGGCCGTCTTTTCTTTAGGAAACAAGTCCTGCAATTATCGCTCCGACTCCCGCGACAACGAGGGCAATCGAGAGAACAAGATACATCGTTACCGCACGATTTGCCTTTCCGACAACCATCGCGACGTCATGAGTTGGGTAGAAGCTCATTCCTCCACCAAGCGGAATAAGCGTAAGAGAGCCATTTCCCTCATCCTTCACCTCCCCGATCGCAAGTGCCGGCGTTCCAACCGGAAGTCCATAAAGATGGAGCTTGAGGTTCTTTGTAAGAAGATCTTGTCGTGCGAAGAGCGATTCACCGGAACCGATAAAGTCCATCGCCTTAAGCATGTCGCTATTAAGCCCGATTGCACGACCATTATGGATCTCAAGCGGATGCATCGGGAAGTCCCTCGGATTAAGAAGAAGCTTCTTTCCGCCAGCAGAGAGTTCAATCGGTGCCTTTGACTTTCCGTCTTTTACACGCTTAAACCGTCTCACTTTTCGTCCGTCTTTTTCAATTACCACCTCCTCGTCAAGCTCAAACTCGTAGTACGCAACCGGCTTATCCGAGTACGGCACCGTCGCCGACACTCCCCCAACCTCGCCTTTGAAGATACCGCGAGCCCCCGGAACCGCCTCGCTCATTGGAATTTCCTTTAGCCCCGAAATCTCGGCAACCGTCTTTTTCTGCTTTAAATAGAGCAAAACCGTAATAACCGAGAATCCAAGTAAAACGAGCCCAATTCCGAGTGTAGTATTCATATAGCCCTATTCTATCGTTCAGCTTCTTGTAAATCAAGGAGTTTGATCGTTTGCTCGAAATCTTTCCCTTCATCCGACATCAGTTCGCCAAACCGCGGATTACCACTATAAAGTCTTATCTCGAATAATTCTTCTTGTGATAATGCTCGAGACGTGTGATTCACATCACGCGCAATACCCATATTAACTACTTCCGCCGCGTATCTAACCAAATCGCGAATCGCTTGCGCTCTCGAATCCCGATCCGAAGCGCGGTATCGTTCAATAAAGAGCTCGTCAATTCCGTCGTACCTATAAAAACGTTCCCCGTAAAGGAAAATGTGTTCACTTGAGAGAAGCGATGGATCTTCGATATCACGCGCAGCAATTTGCTCAAGAGAAAGCAAACCGCTCGCCGCAACGCTTTCTCGAACAAGTGCGAAATCCGCGTCAGGCAAGGAACACACAAATCTGCGAAGACTATACTGATCCCAACTTTCAAGCTCGGAGCTCCTCAAAATATAGCTACGCAAACGGCCTTGAAGCTCCTCTCGATATTCGGAGGGGAATTGCTCAAATCCAATATTATATTCAACACCAGAAAGGAGTTCTTTATCCGATAATTCAGAAAGTCCTTTTTCAGTAATTTCAAATCGAAACAAAATTCTCTGACGAAGCGCGAGGTCGCGCCTAAAAAAAGGCGACCCATACTGCACCAGCCTGGCCCGCAGCTCGCTCGTTGGAGCGCCAGGGTAGTCCCCCGCTCGGATCCATTCGTATGGATCTCGATCAATCGCCTCTTTATTCGCAAGATACTCGGCGTGATAAGTAAAATTCGAGAGCTCCTCTCGCGTCAGACGTTCCGCGACAGCACTTAGCGCTTCGATGCGTATATCTTGAGGACTCTGCTCACCGGCAATAATCGGAACAATCGAAGGATTTTCATCCATGTACGCTTGGGCAAACGGAAGATCCGCAACGCCCCCGATTACACTTGCTCCGATTGTTTTTGATTTCGTTTCCGAGAGATGCGCAATCCAAGCCGATTCAAGCTTCGGCGCAATTGGCTCTCGGTCTTTTGCAAACTGATCGTGGAGATACGCATCCAGAATCATCTCCCTTGATGGACCGATTTCCTCGGCGGTCGCGAGAAATACCCGTGTTTCTTCGGGATCGTTAAACCACCTCGGTAAAAAGATGGCGAATGCGCCTTCGGCTGGGGCTCCGCTATATGCCGACCGGTAATTGAGTCGATACCGTTCAAGCGTCCTCCAGAGGCGCTCTTCATCGAAGCGCTCTTCTTCCGCCGTATTTACTCTAGCCTCCACCCCTTCTTCAAACGATTCCGTCGCGGACAAGTACCGCGTCCCAACCGGAATCAGTCCATCCAAATATCGCTCCCCCGAAATTGTATCAACACGGAGTGGCCGCTCCCCCTCAAGTCTCACCCGAGCACCAGAAGGCGTGCCCTCTCCATGTTCCTCAAACCATCGTTCGGTCCACTCTTTTCCCAAAAGATCAGCGCTAGGATCCGCGGACTCAAACGATCCATAGAGGGAGCGGACAAAATGGTTTGGAGGTAAAAAGAGGGCCTCACGGTCTTCACTCTCTAATGTATCTGAAATTGGTTGAGCGAGTTCAAGCGGACTAAATCGATGATAGTCTTCCCCGACATCGAGCCCGACTTCAACGTGATCCTCCCAAACCGCAGCTCCAACTCCATCAAGATTCGCAAGATCGATTCCTTTTGCTTTATAAACATCACGCAAAATCACGGGGAATAATTGTGCAACGGTGCAATTTACAACTCCATATTCAATTTGGGCCATCGGTGACTTCGCTTCCTTATTATAGATAATCTGACGTTCGCTCGCGCGGCCATTTGCGATAAACGGGTAATCACCAAAATAGAAGTGCTCTTGAAGGAGCGTTAAATCTCTTTCAACGTCGCCCGTAAATTGATCCCCCGCCTCGTAAATAAGTTCGTTAAGCTTAATTGAATAGAGGTCCGTTAGTTCATTCTTTTTCGTCGCTACTTCGCGTTCAAAATACTCAGGGCTCTTGAGGTCACTTGTCACACCAACGACGCCGAGTACCGACGAGTACGCGTCAATCGTTGCGTAATCCCCGATTGTCGGAATCAGTTCAGAAAACGGTGCGTCAATCGATTCTGGAAATAACCGCTCATACATCCTCTCAATCTCGCCCTTGTAATCCTCCTGCAGTTCCGCCTTAATCGCTTCGCGCTTTTCCTGCGTTTCTCTCCACTCCCCAATAAGCTCCCGCACGCGCTCGGGACCCGCGTCCTCTTCCGTCTCGATACAGGTGTATTTTCCATTCTCGAAATCTACATGTGAGGACAATTGCTGAGTGATAATCCCATGCGCGACTGCGGACAACAGAAGCTCCTTTGGAACCTTGTTACGCATGAAATCGAGAATAACCGCCTTTCTCGTCGTTTGCTCCGGAAGCACCTCAACCTCCTTTATTTCCCCGTATTCGTCGAGAATCTCAACAAATCGAGCAACATCAATAGCTGGTCCACTAGGCGTCTCCCGGGACTCAACGGTTATTTCCGGATCGTGGCCCACTTCCACCCGCCCAAGACTCTCCTTATCTAAAGCCGGCCCCGCTCCACGCCCGCGCGAATGCTCCATATCGAAAATTATAGCAAATCCACACTCTCCTTGACAAAAACCCCCGTTTTCCCTAAACTACCTTGGTAAATGAATCCCCCCTATGTCGCAAGATAACATGATCCACTTCGAGTGCACCGACTGCAAAACGGTCAACTACCACTCGCGAAAGAACAAGCGCAAGCTCCAAGGACGCCTCGAGCTCAAGAAGCACTGCGCAAAGTGTGGCAACCACACCAACCACAAAGAAACAAAATAACCCGCAATTCGCGGGCTTTTTGTTTACATGGCCTTGAGGCGCTCTTCGAACTCTTCGATCTTTGCGTTCTCCGGGTTTACCTCTCGCAATTCGTCAATCGTTGTCATTGCCGAATGCTTGTCACCGTTCTCGATACAAGAATCAATATAGAAATCGAGATACTTCGGATTTTTCGGGGAAAGCTTGTAGGCTTGCTCGAAGAACTCGAAGGCCTTCTTTTTATTCCCGCGAAGCTCCTCGACTTCTCCAAGGCTCGCGATAACGGACGGGTCATCTTTTGAAAGTTTCGAGAGGAACGTAAACGTCTCAAATGCCGAATCGTACTCCTTCTTTTGGAGGTAGAGTCGACCGAGCCCTTCGTACGCCTTTACATATTTCGGCATTGCGGAAATGACCTCGATGTATTTTTTCTCGGCGCGATCAAACCACCCTTCGTCGAGAAGGCCCTTCGCCTCCTTGAGCATCTCGTCCGCCATCTCCTCATTCATCCCTCCGGCCACCTCTTGCTTTTGTTTTTCTTTGTATTTCTTTTCCGCGGCGACGAGCTTCCCGGCCATCTTTCGGACCGTTTCTTGAATCTTCGCTCCAAATGGGAGGACCACCGAACGGTGAAGTTCTTGGAACGGCTTCTTTGTTGTTCGCTCAATCCGCTGTCGGACAAGTTCATTTTTTAATTGCTTCGCCTGCTCTTCTTGTGAAGAAAGCGGATCAACAATGCGGAGCTGTGGGAGCTTGCGCCAAACGACAAATCCAAAAAGAAGGATTCCAAGGCCAAGCGCGATCAAGAGAATAATCGTCATCATAGGTTAGGCGCGCATCACATCCCGCGCTTCCTCCATAATGCCTATAAACTGCTGTAATTTCAAGCTCGAGGCGCCAACGGCAACCCCGTCAATCGTCGGCTCTCGCAAATAATCGTGGACGTTTTGGGCGGCAACATGTCCAGCATACAGATAACTGATCGCAATCTTTGGAAGCCCGAGCTTGTCGGCAGAAGCCCGAAGCGACTCGATTACTTCAACGATCTCCTCCGGGTCCGCGGATCGGCCGCGCGTTCTAACATGGGCCGGCTCGACAATGACCAAGAGTCGTTTCCCTCGCTTAATCTCAACGCCCTTGAGGAGTCGAGAAAACTCAGAGACGACCGCTCGACCCTCGCCGGGCACAGTCGCATCCTTTCCAAGATAAAGAATCGGAGTCACCGGTGTTGCGAGAAGATGCGCGAGCTTTCGACGGACAAGCGCCTCATCCTCACCAAACGCCATGCGTTCAGGGTGACCAATAATCGCATAGGTTGCCCCCACGTCCTCAAGTTGCACCGAAGAGATCTCACCGGTAAGCGCACCAACCTTCTCGCTCGCGACGGACTGCCCGACGAGCGCGATCGAACTTCTTGCGACCACCTTCTTCACCTCGGTAAGCGCTGTAAACGAGGGCGCGAGAAGAATCGTCGGGTTAACATCCTGTCCCCGAAGTTCCCGAAGTACCGTTCTCGCGAGCGCAACCGATTCACGCACCCCGAGATGCATTTTCCAATTCGCGAGAAGATATTTCATATTAGCTTAGTCCGATTTCGTTAAGGAGAGCCTCTTTCGAGTCGTAAGGACCGATACCCGCCACCGCCATCCGATTCGTGTCAAAGATCTCGCTCGCAACACGTCGGATGTCCTCACGCGTTACAGCGCGATACTTTGCCACACGCTCACTCGGAAGTTCGATTTTTTGAAGGAAGAGCTCCTGCTTTCCGTAAAACTCCGCCATGTCCGCCGAGTCCTCGAGGCTAAGGTTGAGGGACCCCTCGATATGATCTTTAGCATATTGCAATTCTTCCTCGGTCACTCCCTCGGTTTTCATTTTTTCAAGCTCGGCAAAAATAACTTTCGCCGCTTCGGAGAGTCGCTTCGCGTCGAGTCCCGCACGAACCGTAAACATCCCAACATCCTCGTACGTCTCCGCACTCGATCGAATCGTATAGCAAAGTCCTCGACGTTCCCGTACCTCGACAAAGAGGCGTGAGCTCATAGCGCCACCAAGAATCGTCGACAATAGCCCGATCGCTGGAAGATCCGGGTGATCCTTTCCAACCATTGGAAACGCGAGTCCGAATTGAATCTGCTCCACCGACTTTGTTTGTAGTCCAACTTTTCGCCCCGTTCGACTTTCGAGCGCGACAGGCGCAAAGTTCTTCGAATCCGCTTTCGTATTCACCGTTCCAAACGTCGATTCAAGCGTCTCCAAAATGCTCTCATCCACTTTTCCTGCGATAACAATCACGGTTCGCTCCGGCGTGTAGTACTCGTCGCGATACGCGATCACGTCTTCCCGCTTCATGTCTAACATCGACTTTGCCGTTCCGGCAATATTCTTTCCAAGACGCGTTCCCTCAAAAAGCGCATCCTCGAGAAGATCGTCAAGGTGCATGATCGGGTTTTCCTCGTACATCTTAATTTCTTCGATAATGACCTGCTTCTCTCGCTCCATCTCTTCCGGATCATATTTCGAGAAGAACATCATGTCGGCAAGAAGATCAACCGCAACCGGAAGCTTTCCCGCCTCGATCTTCACCCAGTAACCGGTAATATCTTTTCCGGTATAGGCATTGTATTGCGCACCATAGCGATCAAGTGTCTTTGAAATATCAAGTGTTGTCGGGCGTTTTTCCGTCCCCTTAAACATCAAGTGCTCGATAAAGTGTGATCCGCCCCAAACCGCATCGTTCTCGTAGCGCGACCCAACTTTCACAAGCGCCAAAACCGTCGTCGCCTCCGTCCCAACAACCGGGACAAGATGGACCCGCATTCCATTTTTCAATTTCGTCGATGTCATACTAGAGAAGCTTTTTAAAGTACTGTTCGAGTTCGGAAATCGCGATTCGTTCTTGCGTCATTGTATCGCGGTCGCGGACGGTTACGGCGTGGTCGGTCAAGGTATCGAAATCGACAGTAATACAATATGGCGTTCCAATTTCGTCCTGGCGACGGTAGCGTTTACCGATTGATTGTGTCTCGTCGTAGTCAACCATCCAATGATCACGAAGCGTGTCCGCAAGTTTTTTCGCCGGTTCTTGGAGCTCAGGCTTCTTCGAAAGCGGAAGGACCGCGATCTTAAACGGCGCGAGAGCTTTCGGGAACTTAAGGACAACGCGCTTCTCGCCATTCACCTCTTCCTCGGTATACGCGTCCGTCATTACCGCAAGGAATGTTCGACCAACACCAACTGATGATTCAATAATGTGTGGGATGAACGCTTCATTCGTAACTTGGTCTCGGTACAAAATATCTTTTCCGGAAAACTTCGAGTGTTGCGTAAGGTCATAGTTTCCTCGCGCGTGGATTCCCTCGAGCTCCTTAAACCCAAATGGAAAACGATACTCAATATCGTAAGCTTCTTTCGCGTAGAACACGAGATTTTCGTGCTTATGCCACTGCAAATTTTCAGGCTTAATTCCGAGATCAAGATAATACTGCCAACGGACTTGGCGGAGTTTTTCGTACTCTTCCATCTCCGCTTCCGGACGAACGAAATATTGCATTTCCATTTGTTCGAACTCTCGCGTACGGAAAATAAACTGTCGCGCCGTAATTTCGTTTCGGAACGCTTTTCCAACCTGCGCGATTCCAAACGGCAAACGCTTACGCGAGGAGTCAACAACGTTTTCGAAGTTTACATAAATCCCCTGACACGTCTCTCCTCGAAGATAGACCGGGTTCTCGTTCATGTTCCCCGTAAAATTTCCGAGGTTTGAGGTCACAAGAAGATTAAACTTCTTCGCGATGCCAAAATCGCGCTTTCCACATTTTGGACAGGTGAGTTTTTGACGGTGTTCGTCGACGAGCGCATTAATTTGCGCCTCGGTCATTTTCTCGTCGGCCGTAACCCCAATATCTTCGAGAAGATGGTCGACGCGCGAGCGAGTATGGCAGGATTTACACTCGATCAGCGGATCGGAGAATCCACCAACATGACCCGACGCCTCCCAAATCTTTGGGTGCATGAAAATTGCCGAATCAAGCCCAACGATATCGTCCCGCTTTTGCACCATCGCCTTCCACCAGGCTCGTTTAATATTATTTGCAAGCTCGACGCCGAGCGGTCCAAAATCGTACACAGCGGCAAAACCACCATAGATTTCCGAGGATGGATAAACGAACCCGCGAATTTTGGCGAGTTGCACGAGGGTTTCAAGCGTTGGGACAGCCATATTAGATCGTCATTATTTGTTCCTCTTTCTCTTTACCAATCGTTTCGATTTCTGCGTTCAATTCTTTTACCGTTTTTTCGAGCGTCTCGAGATCTGCCTTCTGTACATCCTTGGAAACCCCTTCTTGCTTTTCGATTTTCTTTTTCACCTCCTCGCGGACTTTTCGGACAGCGATTCTTGCTTCTTCGAGCTTTTCTTTCATGAGCTTCACCATTCGTTGCCGGTTCTCATCGGTCATCATTGGCATGATAAGACGAATTGTTTTTCCGTCGACGTTTGGATTGATCCCGATGTCTGATTTCATGATCGCGGATTCGATCGCCTGTACCGCTGAACCATCCCAAGGATCGATTTGGAGTGTTTTGGCATCAGGAACCGAAATCGCTGCAAGCGCCTTGATCGGTTGGAGCATGCCGTACATTTCAACCTGAATCCCTTCGACAAGCGCCGGGTGGGCCCGTCCGGTACGAAGAGCGGAAAGCTCTTGCTTTAAGTGCTCGATCGCTTTTTCAAACTGAGGCTTGGCCTCGACAAGAAATGACATAGTTCCTTCAATCTATGGGGAGAAACCACCTCTGTCAAGATTCGATCGTGACAAATCCCATGAGAATATTCGCCGGTCCGCTTGGGTGAACGCGAAGGACGCGAGGGGCACGCACCGATGGCAATTCCTTCGTTTCCCAACTCGCCCCAGCATTTTCCGAGACATAGAGGGCGCCAACCGCCGCATAATAGATTACATTCGCATTATCCGGCGCAATATCGATCGTCCAAATCGTGGAAGACTTTGACGGGGCGATTGTTGTAATAAGCTCCCAATTTGCGCCTTGATCGGTTGAGCGAAGGAGTCCAGATTTTGTATTGGCGAGTATAACGTCACCTCGTCGTGTTTGTGCAAAGTTTCGTACTTCGTCGGAATCCTTGAATGTCTTCTTCATCGTATCGGCAAGCTCAACCCAAGTCGATCCGCCGTCGGTCGTTCGCCAAATACCCTTATCCTCCGAACCAACAAGGACGATTCGGCTATCCGAGTTCGAAACAACAATTCCCGTAATTTGATCAGCAATACGCTTTGTTAGGGACCAGCTTCCCGCTCCATCATTACTCTTAAGAATCGCTCCGCTTGTCGTTCCAAGCCAAAGAATATTCGGATTAAACCAATCGACAACGAGATCACGAAGCGTTACCTCCGCCTGCGCTTCGGTGTAGACAACCTTAAACGAACGCATGCAGTCCGTCGTTTTAAGGACATCTGTCAAACGAGCGACATAGACGGTGCAAACATCGTTTGGATCAACTTCAACATCGACAATCATTCCGGTTTTTAGACGCGAGTCTTCCGGACGCGACCAGGCGTCGCCAAAATTCGAAGAGTAAAAGAGACCACTCTTATCCGTCCCGAGATAGTACATGGACGAATCGGACGGATCGATTTCAAACGCGGTCACGTTCGTTCCAGCGATACTTGAAACCCCCGTAATTTCCGGAAGCGCGGAGAGTTGCGCGAACTCGTCACCCGCCGTTTCCGATTTCCAAAGCGCGCCATCGGAAACACTCGATCCTCCTCCAAGGCAACCCTGTCCAACAAGGACAAGACCTAACCCGACAAGCCCGAACCGTTTGAATGCGTTCATAGTGATAATGCAAATTGTTCTAACGCGAGAGCCGGGGCAACATTCCCTCGGATCGCTGTTTGTACCACCTGAAGTATACCAAGTGCGCGCGCAAGCGTCGAAAGCGAGGCGGGATGATTTTTCGCAAGGTCTTGAAATGGTTGGAGCGAAAGCGCCGTAAGGTGCGGGAGTCCGCTCTTATGGAGCGTAAGATCGTGTAGAACGAGACGAAGAAGTTGAATCATGCGCTCGGTTTCTTCTCTGGATTTCAGTTTCACTACCCGCTCGATTCGAGCAAACTGTGCGTAGCGAGGCTCCGAGAAAAATGCAATCGCCGAAAGCATCTCTTCTTCCCATGCCTCGCGTCGTTCAAGCGCCTGAATTGCCATCCCCGGACAGCCGTCCGCAAAACCAGCAATCGTTCGCGCCAGCGCCTTGTCCACCCCTTTCGCCACCACGCTCTCAAAAATCACCTCGCGAGCGACGCGCCCAAAACGCATAATGGATGAGCGTGAGCGAATCGTTGGGAGCAGCTCCTCGAGCGCGTCCGCGATAAGAATGATAATCGTATCGGAAGGCGGTTCCTCGAGAAGCTTAAGGAGTGCGTTTTGCGCCTCATCAGTCATCGTTTCCGCCTCTTCGATGACAATGCATTTCGTATTACCAGAAAATGAAGAAACCCGAATTAACTGCATCACTTCCCGCATCTGATCAACACCAATACTTAACTCCATCGCCTCTTTTTTCGGATTATAGAGTCGCCGAACAAAGAGGACGTCAGGAGAGGCGCTTGGCTCGGTCCGCGTAATCGCACGGATCAGCTCGAGCGCAAAGGTCCGTTTCCCAACCCCCCTTGGCCCAACAAAGCAGTAGGCATGGGACAATGTATTATTCGCTAATTGTAGCTTAAAAATCTCCTTAATCGGGTCGTGACCAATAATGGTTGAAAATAGCTCTGACATAGAAAGTCCTTGACAAAATGCCAATTTTCTGCTAGTATTACCCGTTCATTAATTATTCCCTGCGAAGCTGTTTCACGGTAAGAGAAACACGATTTATTCATGCATACTGTCTTTTGACCGCTATCGAATACGCTTCGCCCAACTATCCGGAGAAGAGAGGAGGTTTGCTGAAAGTGCTTTAACTCACTTTCCGCATTTTACCGTTCAAGTGCAAGGCCTCGGCATCGCTGACTCCTTGCACACGCCCGAACGGTCAGGGGCATATCAGCTTGCTGATCACTGCCCCACATCTCACTTAACTGTGGGTCCACTCTTCTCCGAATAGTTGGTAAGCGAATGTTAGTCGGACAAAGTATCGTCTCCGTTTACGGGGGCGATATTTTTTTACCGATTCGCTCCGCTTCCCGCCAAGCGAGCTCAAGAGAGGCGCGTGCGGTTCCGGCAATTGCCTCCGAGATAATTTCAACCGCGATAAACCCCGCGCTATACGCAAAGAGCACAAGACGATCCCCGCACACGGTCATCTCCCCTTCCGCGGGAAAAACCCCTTCCGGGACAAGGATAACCTCCGCACCCCAGTTTACCGTAAGTTCCGATTTCGTTGTAATCAGGATCGAGCGTACCCGCCTCTTCACCTGTACGTTCTCTTTTCGATGCGCAGAGGTAATCAGTGGATCATGAATTTGGAGAAAGCGATCGTAGTTTAGTAGCTGGATAATGTCGCCAGGCATTTTTTCATATTCGTGTTGCATGGCGCGAAGTCCATCGATCGACTCGATGTAACGGATCCTTGGTTTTTGCTCCGACGTGTTATGAAAGACCTGGAGACGAAGAAGAAGTTGATCCGCAAGCGATCGCTTCTCTTCAAGTTCACGCATTTGGAACGCAAGAAGGGTGCGAATACGCTCCGGTGGTTCTGCGAAAAAAAGTCGTTCCGTCTTTTGTACAGACGAGACAAGACTTTGCCTCATCAGGGTTTCAAGCAAATGATACACCGTCGGCCTTGGAATTCCCGTACGCTTTGCAAGACTCGCAACATTTTGCATTCCGCCCTCAAGAAGCGCGAGATAAATCTTCGCCTCATTTTCTTTAAATCCAAGCTTTAACAATCCAAAGACAATGTCTTCGATGCTCATAGTCCCCGAAGTAACTCAAGAACGGTTTTTGCGGTCTTGTCCCATGAAAACAGTTTCACGCGCTCACTTCCCGCAACCACAAGCCTCTCTCGAAGTGCGCCATCCGTTGTAATTTCGATGAGTTTACTCGAAAAATCTTCGAGACTTTCCGGGGACGCCTGGAGAACAGCGTCTCCTCCCACTTCGTTGAAAATCGGAATCGAGGAGCAAAGAACAGGGATGCCCGCACGCATCGCCTCAAGAATCGGAAAGCCGAAGCCCTCTTCAAGCGACGGAAATACAAAGGCCGTAGCGCCGCGATAAAGCTCGGCGAGCTCGGCGTCGTTTACAAATCCACGAACATGAACTCGATTTTTCACGCTCGACGACTCGATCGTCTTCTCGATCTCCTCTCGACCAAAACCAAATTTTCCAACGAGCACTAAATCCGCGTTGAGCCCACGACCCCTCACCGCCTTCTCAAAGGCTCGAACAAGAAACGCCGTATTTTTCTTCGCCTCGAGTCGCCCAACACTTAATAAATAGGGTCGATCGAGAACCTTACTCACCGCGCCATCAATCTTCACCCCTTCCTCGGGGAGGCCGGGCCAAATCGCCGTAACTCGCTTCGGGTCAAACCGAAAGAGCCGAATTAAATCGGATTTCGTAAGTTCGCTTGGCGTAATAATATGCTTCGCTCGCGCCTTAAGGATACGAAGCGATGCGCGTTGCCGTAGGTGCTCCTTCCGCCCGTATACTTCGCCACTCTTCGCAAACGCCACGTCGTGCACAACACCAACAATCGCTCCCGCCCGCGCACCAACCGGTACTTCGTGACCAGGCGACAAAAACACATCGGGAGGATGACGGAAAAGCTCTGCGGAAAGCCCGCCGTGCGTCCACCCTTTTGGAAGTGGCCACGACACTATTTTCCATTCAAACCCTCTCGGCAATTCACCCAACTCCTCTATCTTTCGAGATGCGTAGAGTAAACATCGCTCGTTCGTGCCTGCCCCCCGTTCGATCAGTGCCTTTACAAGCGAAAAGACGTAGCGCTCGACTCCCGTCCATTGCGCCCGCGCGAGTACGTTTACGTCAATCCCGATCGTTTTCATATTAGTGCGTGAATACACTGCGTTTATACGCCTCGAGGTTTTCAAGTGCGATACCGGTTCCGCGCGCGACCGCCATCTGCGGTTCTTCCGCAACGTACGTTGGTACACCGGTCGCTTCGGTCAAAAGTCGGTCAAGGTGACGAAGTTGTGCCGATCCTCCCGAGAGTACGATCCCCTTATCCATCACGTCCGCCGAAAGTTCCGGTGGTGTTTTAAACAATACTTCTTTCAATGTAGAAATAATCCCCTCTAGAAGCGGTTGAATCGCTTCCGTTACGTCGTCTGACGACACTTCGATAATTTTTGGAAGTCCCGTAACCATGTCCCGCCCCTTAATTTCCGTCACCAGCTTATCTTCGAGATACATCGCCGAGCCCACGCGAATCTTAATTTCTTCCGCCGTCCGTTCTCCGATCGCGAGGTTGTACGAGCGACGAATATGCTCCGTAATCGCTTGGTCAAATTTTACCCCTCCGATGCGTACCGAATCCGACGCGACAATTCCGCCGAGCGAAATAACCGCCATCTCGGTCGTCCCTCCCCCGATTTCAACAATCATGTGCCCCGACGGACTTCCAATCGGAATATTCGCTCCAATCGCTGCGACAAGCGGTTGCTTTACGATATACGCCGACTTTGCTCCCGCCGAAATCGCCGCGTCAATAACCGCGCGCCTCTCGGTCGACGTAATTCCCCCCGGAACCGCAACCATGACCTCTGGTCGGAATAGCCGAATCCCACCAACCGCCTTGTTAATAAAATATCGAAGCATTGCCTCCGTCGTTTTGTAGTCGGCGATCACGCCATCTTTAAGCGGACGTTGCGCAACGATCGTATCAGGCGTTCGCCCGAGCATGTCCTTTGCTTCCTTTCCTACCGCAAGCACTTTCCGATCAAGCTTTGAAACGGCAACAACGGAAGGCTCGTTAATGACAATCCCTCGCTTTGGAATAAAAACGAGGACGGTCGTTGTTCCAAGATCGATTCCAATTTTCTTTGAAAACATATTACGCGTCCTGATTAATTGGACCGTGCTCCTGTAAATAGGCTAAACGCGGATTTTCTTTCTTCGCGAATTTCTTCATGTACTTAAAAAAACTTTGCATCTGAATCCAGGTTCCTTTGGAGGTTACTTGAGCGAGAAGCCCTCCGTCAGCCGTTGCCCGACGATGATAGTGCATGAATTCCGCCCTTGGGTAATACACGACTCGATACCCCGCCTCCCAAACCGATCGACACAGATCATTATCCTCGTAATAGAGGAAGTAGCGCTCGTCAAACATACCTACGCGCACAAGCACCTCTCGTCGACAAAAAAGCGCAGCCCCAATCATTGCGTCCACATCCATGGTTTTGTCGTGGGGCTCATCAGTTCGGAAGTAGCGGTCAATCACACTCTTTGCAAACCCAAGTTTCCCAATCGGAGTTCGTCGGTACACTGGAAGGAGCCAGGTTGGAAGGCGATACGAAGAGTGCTGAAGCGATCCATCCGGGTTCACAAGTCGCGGGCCAACAATCCCGACGTCGGGATGCGCGTCCATAAACGCAACGAGCGCCTCGAGACTTCCCTCCTTAACAATAATGTCTGGATTAAAAATCAATACGTATTTACCGAGTGCCTGCCGAATCCCGACATTCATCGCTGAACCAAATCCAAGATTTTTTGCGTTCGCGAAATACCGAGCCTCCGGGTACACGGTTTTAAGCGTATCCGCAAAGCCAGCGCTCGGACGATTGTCGACAACGATCACCTCAAAAGGGATTCGAACTGACGCGCGCTTCAATCCTTTAAGCGTAAGCCGAAGCATGTCCGCCTCAAACGTATGAACAACAACAATGGAAAAGATTGGATGTACCGAGGTTTCATTATTTTCCGACATAGGCGCGTAGCTCCTCCTCCGTTATCTTTGTCATTTCACGAATGAGTCTTCGCTCCCGTATAGCCTCAAGGATGAGCGGGAACATGGTAAGGAGTCGCCTTCTCGTCAACGGCTCAAAAAAGAGGCCGTAGACGATACGAAGGAACTCGAGAGGGAGGATGCGCCAACCGTACCTTAAAAGCAGTCCAAATGACAAATGCTTAATAAGGACAAGGGTTTGATTGCGCGTAGAAAGGGCTGCAAAAAAAGGTCGTTGCTTTTGTCGGTTTTTAAGGCGCGCGATAAAGCCGAGTTTTTCGGCGCCAAACATACCTCGAAAATGCCAGGCAATTGCCTCCGGCACAAAGAGCGAACGATGCCCCGCTTTTTTAAATCGAAGCGCAAAATCACAATCTTCGCGGTAGGCGAAAAATGATCCGTCAAACCATGTTCCGTTTATAAACGTCGAACGCAAAGCGCTCAAACGATACATCGCCATCGTTCCGGTCGGCGCAATAATATCGACATCCGAGTCATACTGTCCGCGATCAAGTTCACCCGCTCCGCGATCCGTCATCCGAAAATTCTTATTTAGGCGCAGTCCGGTGGTATCTAAAATGTCCGATTTAACCGTTTCCTCGAGCACATCGTCGGGAAGTCCATCACTAAACGCCCGGTAGAGCTTTGGCTGTACGCCGGAAATCTCCGGATGTTCATCGAGAACTCGAACAAGTCGTTCGATAAGTTCTGGATGGAGGATCATGTCCGAATTCACGATCAAAATATAGGGATCGACGTCGCCCGGGTCGAGATGCTCAAGCGTGAATTGCATGAGCTGATTATGACCAGGCGCAAATCCTTCGTTTTTCTTGTTCCGGGCAATAAGCACGTCCGGGTACTGACTCTGTAAAAATGTCACCGTATCATCGGTGCTTCCGTTATCAAGCGCCCGAACCGTAAAATCTTTAAATGTCTGTGCTTGGAATGACGCAAATAAATCCTCAAGATACTTCCGATCGTTCCAAACAAGCAGGTGGGCGTACACTTTCATACCCGCCTATTAAACACGCAAATAGCGTCGCATGGCAAGCCAGGTCGTCATTAAACTAAGTACAAGGAGCCCGATGAATTCGGCGCCGAAAATCCAGGGAGCATTCACCGTGAAGTAGTCGTATACCCCAATGTTCGCATCGCTGAAGAAAAAGGCGAGGCGCGGTTCGATTGTTTTAAGCACCCCAATTGTTCCCACCGTCACAAGGAGCGACGCGCAAGCCGTGTAAAAAAGCGCCTCAAAAAGGAACGGTCCGCGGACAAACCAATCGTTTGCACCCACGAGCTTCATAATGCCAATCTCCTCGCGGTGCACGTAAATCGCTACACGAATCGTGTTGAAAATAATGGAAATGGCAATAAAGGTGAAAAATCCAGCGAGGATTAATCCCGCAAGTCGAATTCGACTCGACCACGTTCTAATATTTGCGATCGTTTCAGCGCGATCATCATACCCCTTCTCTTTGATAAATTCCGTAAACTCCGGCGTATCCATCGCGTCAACGATGAACGCAAAATCTTCCGTCGAGTTCGCGGAGATAATAAGCGAAGGGCCGAACGGATTTCCGCTCACCTCTTCGAGCGAAGCAAGAATTACCGGATCATTTTCGTGGCGTTTCGTAAAATCAAGGAGCGCATCTTCCGAAGTGATAACTCGTGTCTCGCGGACTTGCGTAAGCCCCTGCGCGTACCCCTGGGCCGCAAGGAGAATCTCCTCGCTCGTTTCGGGTTCAAAATAAATTGCGACCTCAACCTTTTGCTCAATGTTTTTGAGCGTCACGTCGGCGAGGACGTTCACAAAGAGCACCACGTTTACCGTTACAAGCGTCAAAAAGAATACAGAAAGCGTCACAAGCGACAACCAAAGATTGCGCAAAATATTTTGCGCGGTGAAACGAAGAATACGAGTAAACGATCTAGTGGCGCTCATGAAATAAGATATTTGCCCTGCTTAACGTCCGAAACGATCTCGCCGTCTTGGAGCGTAATAACACGCTTCTTCAACTTATTAACGATATCGCGGTCATGGGTTACGAGAATCACCGTTGTACCGTAATCATTGATTCGCTTCAAGAGCTCGAGAATTTCGTGCGAGTGGATCGTATCAAGGTTTCCGGTTGGCTCGTCGGCGACAAGAATCTTCGGACGGTGGACAAGTGCTCGCGCAATCGACACCCGTTGTTGCTCTCCTCCCGAAAGTTGGCGGGGATAACGACCCGCCTTGTCGGAAAGCCCGACGATTTTTAGAACTTGTGGAACGATATCCGCAATTCGTTTCGCAGACTCCCCGGCGACCTCGAGCGCAAACGCAATATTTTCAAACACGGTCTTACGCGACAAGAGTTTAAAATCTTGGAACACAACGCCGATCTGCCTTCGAAGGGTTGGAACATCGGTTTGTCGAATCTCTGAAATATCCCAATCTCCAATCGTCACCTTTCCCTTCGTTGGACGCTCTTCCGCAAACAACAATTTCGCAAACGTCGTTTTTCCCGATCC
This sequence comes from uncultured Gammaproteobacteria bacterium, assembly GCA_964401485.1. Classification (GTDB taxonomy): domain Bacteria; phylum Patescibacteriota; class Patescibacteriia; order UBA9934; family UBA9934; genus CAYFMS01. The sequence goes on along the minus strand of CAYNYL010000003.1, from coordinate 7,684 downwards.
GCTCTGCCCTACGATCGACACAAATTCCCCCGGCTCAATCGTAACCGTCACCCCCTTAAGCGCGTGTGTGTTTGGCGGATAGAGCTTTGTTACTCCTCGCATCGATATCATGTAAGTAGTATATCACGACACGGCATGGTAGCGCGCCTCGTGTCGCTTCACCTCCCCGCGAGCCGCCCCAATTGCGTCACCTTTATGTGAAGAAAACAATTCGTCTAGCTTATTCAAAATTTTGTTTTCAGAAGCGTTAATGCGACGCTCGAGAACATCGAATCGCTGATCGACCATATCAAAACGCTGATCAATGGACTTAAAACGTTGGTCAACACTCTCAAACCTTCGATCGATTGCATTAAATCGCTCCTCGGTCGAATGTGCGAGATCCGCAACCGCCTCCGACAAATCTAAAATATCTCGACTCATCACTTCAAGTTTTTCTTGCATAGCAAAAAATTGTAACGGGGAGAGATTTAGACTTTAACTATATCAACTCTTAATAGCATTACAAGTTTGAGTGTGCACTAATGACGCGCCGGATCGTAGGCTCTTACGAACTCGTATCCTGTCTCATTCATCGCAACCTCCATCGCCTCCTCTTTCGTAAAGAACTTAACCCCAACGCATTCAAACGTTGGTGTAATCTCCAAGCTCTTCAACACAACCTCGTAGATAATATTCGTCTTCCATTTTCCATCTCCATTCCTCGCAACGGTAAAATACGAGGGCTGATCTTTCATGTCCACAATCTCAAGCCCCGCTTCTTCTTTCAATTCCCGATCCAAGCATTCGCGAGGCGTCTCTCCAAAATCCAACCCGCCCCCAGGCAACTCCCACAATCCACCTTCTTCGTTAAGCAGTAGAAACTTCCTATCTTCGTTTAAAACAAGTGCTTTAATACTCGTACGGTAGTAGTTATTTGGAATTTCAGGAACATTCATATGAACGGATTAAAGCATAATTTCAATAAATTCTCAATCGGCCCAAAATTTGGTTTTGGAAGATCGTTCCACTCGAACCATCCCCACTCTTCGAATTTGTCCGGCTCCATAAGACGTACTTCGCCCCCATCAAAGTCAGACACCATTTCAATCGTAATGTAGTGTTTTCCCTCTTTCTCAAAAAGATCATTTGTTACCGCTCCAAAACGCACGTTCTTCAGGGTAATTCCAGCTTCCTCGAGTGCCTCTCGTCGCGCACATTCTTCCCACGACTCGCCGTACTCCAAATGTCCACCCGGAAAACACCACGTGTTTTCCCCATGCTCATTTTTTCGCTTCCCAAGAAGAACAAGCCCTTCCTTAATTACAATCACCCCCACGCCAACCTTTGGACATTCACTCATACTATTTCTTCCAAATCTGCACCCACTTCGCGAGACCGAGCGTCTCTCCCGACTTTACGCCAAGTGTTGCAAGACCAACGAACACGAGCGCGTAAACGATATGCTCGTCGAGAATTGGGTGATGTTCCGGCGGAAGCTGTGCGAGCCACATAAGAAGCACCATCGCCGTTCCTGAATAGCTCGCGAACTTAATCACAAGCCCGAGAATAAGCGCGAGACTAACGCCAAGAAGGCCAAGCATGAACAACACGTCAACAATCACTGACCCCGCCATCGCCTCAAAAATCCCTGCGAAGGGTCCCTTGACCGCGTAAGTTAAAAACCCCGCCGTTGGAGATCCGCCCGCGATCCACGCCCCTTCCTTCGCCGTCGCAAACCCTAGCCCAAACGTCTTATCTAAAAACGCCCAAAGAAAGAGCGCCCCCATAATAAACCGTGCCGCAACCCAATAATATGTTTGCATATTTGTTGGTTAAATTTCTAGCACTCGCACAACCGCACCGTACTTCCCGAGCTCAACAAACGACACCCGACCTACCGTCATCTCGTGTACCCGTTCGCTTGGAAGTCCATCAAATACATCCACAGTTTCATTGTACGCAAGCGTAATGTGCGGCAGGTATTCATCCCGCACAATTGGGCTTCCGTAGCTAAGTAAATTCTCTCTCTGATTCGGCGTTAAATCAAGCCCCTCAAGCGAAACCGATTCGGCGTCAAAATAATCCGATAGTTCTAGAGCCGTTTCATGTGCAGATTGAAGCCAGTCCGTTTTCTCCGTGTTCCAAAAGAGAAATTTACTCCCAAAGACTTGAATATCGCGGAGCACGAGTTTACGCCCCACGATCGAGAGGAGTTTTTCACGCACTTCCGTAATAGCTGATAATGGAGCATTTTTAAGCGTTGCATGGTAGAGCGTGATATGCGGGATCTCAACATGAAACTCCGCACACGGAGCAATCTCTTCGGAAAAATCACGAACCAGCGCATTCGTTTCAAAATCCGGCTCGATCACGAATCCATATTTTCCAGTAAAGTCCATATGCCCCATGTTACCAAAACAAAAGCACCCGTACGAGACGGGCGCTTTTTGATAATAACTATTCAACCGCTTGCACCGAATTGAACCAAATCGACATACAACCGACAGCCTCCCCTTCAAAAATTGGGTTGAGTGTTACGAGATAGCTCTCAGGGTCTTCCTTGGACCCCTGTGGCAAATAGGAAAGAGACTGTGCTTGACCCATAACGACCGTTGGCACGCTCCCAAACATTGCAGGCTGACTTTCCATAGCTGCGATTAATTCTTTCGGACCATCGGTTATCACAAGAGCTGAACAAACTTCAGACTCTCCAGAGTTATCAAATGTAGTCGAGCGTTCAACGGTTGTTATATACCCCTCAACTTCCGCAGCTCCCGATGGCCAGAATGACATTTCGTTTTCAACCAAAAGGGAACCAAATCCCATGTTTGACTGCCACAAGTAAAGACCTCCCGCTCCGATTAATAGACCAACCAACCCACCAATCAGCCACGGACCAAGCGATGATGATTTTTTCATACATTTTTTATTACTCTAATGATAGCACAAAAAAACAAAAGCACCCGCCTTGTGGACGGGTGTTTTTGGAGCCGCTGACCGGATTTGAACCGGTGACCTCTACTTTACGAAAGTATTGCTCTACCAACTGAGCTACAGCGGCGCGGGACTAGAGTAGCATGCTAATAAAACCGTTTCAAGGGGTAACGGGAGCGGTAGCGATCCACAATTGTCTGCAAATCGTCCTTCGGGGTCATGATGATTGAAACCTCGAAAAACTCCTCGTCGATCGGTTCCGCTTGTATGATAATAAACCCCTGCTCAGAATCAAGAATGCTCGTCTCTCCGGACTCCAGCGCATTTTTCAGCGTATCGACGCCTAGGGGAGTAAATTCGTCGTCGAGCGTAAACCAGGTCTCTTCGCCAAGCGACCCTCCAAGGACCGACGATGAATGGATTGAAAATTCACGAGCAAGATCGCTAAATGCGACTCCACTCGAGAGCAGTTCAACCAGACTTTCCGTCTCCTTCCTCGCCGAAGCTTGAAGAACTGGGTTCCGCTTCATTTCCTGTGAAAGTTCTGCAATACGCGCAGTTCGTTCGCCAAAGACCGTCCGCCATTCGCGCGTCGTAAGGTCATACCGATCCATCACGACACGGTCAGCTTCATTTGGATCAGGGGTTCCCGCAAATGTAATCCCCGCATCATCAAAAAGACGTCTAAGTCGCAATGTGTCGCCGGCGCTCTCAACGGCGCGATTAAACGGTTGATCGAGCCCCTCGCTCTCGAGTACCCGCGCGTACAGAGCAACATCCGCGTAGCGAAGCGTATAGCCGTCAACCTTCCCAATCGGAAGCCTCGTCACGCGCGCGACAGCCACAAATGGCCCACGCACGGCATGGTTCATAAAAATGGCCCGAGAAAACGCGAACCCAAGACCAAGAATCGCCACCGAGAGAATCCAAAGAATCCAAAACTGCCGTTCACGCCTCATAACGACTTGAGGTAATCAAACCGCTCTCGTAAGAAAAAATAGTACAGCCATCTCTCCGGGAGCGGGACAGCCTCTTTGGAAGCGATGCCATAGCGAATATCGACCAACTCCTCTTCGGCCTCGATTCCGTCCGCTACAACAATGACCTTCTCCCCGGGAAGCGCAAGACCATGCTTTGTTCTCCCCTCTTTTTCGACAAAGTACTCGCTTGAAAGATCCTCGATTAACCGTTGCGTCTCCATTTTTTTCAACGCCACACGTTCATACTCTTTTTGTGAGGCATTTATTTCATAGCGTACCTGCAAATTCCCAATATACTCCCGACCAAAGGCCACAAAGAGCAAAACCAAAATCGTAAGAAGGATAAGAACGGTCATCTTCGTTGACTGAAACCAATAGGCGCGCTTCATAAACCACGAAGATCATGGACAAGCTCCCGTAGCGACTTTACCGAACCGGGAAAGAGAAACAGGTCATTTGGAAATCGTTCGACATCGATCTCTTTGAGCGGGATCGAATCTTCCTCGGTATCGCCAAACCAGCGAACCGTTCGCACAATGGCTCGCTCATTGGTAATGACGAGGATGGTTTTTTGGAACGAGTAGACTGCACGAACAAAGACAAAGAGAAGCGCGGTAAACGTCAGGACATTAAAAAGCATGAGCTCAATCCCGAAGGCCTTGATTGAGAAAAAGAAGAGGCATGGAAGCGCGAGCCCAAAGAGCAGAAGCCCAAGTACAAGCGAACGCCAAACAATCGACGCGCGTACGACGGCAAAAACTTCTTCATGTTCACGCAGTCGTGGAAGACTCATAGCCGATTCTTTAATGCTTCGAGCACGACGGCTCGATCGCTCCAGGGAATCTTCTTCCCGCCCGCTACAGCCATAACCGGCTCAGACCCCTTCCCGGTCACGAGAACGACGTCGCCCACCTTCGCCGTCGAAATAGCAAAATGGATCGCCTCTCGCCGATCGTCAATTAAAAACAAATTCTCCTCGTCAACCTTGCCAACTTCCCGCGCCCCATCCGCCACAGCTTCAATAATCGCTCGTGGATCTTCGTCGTACGGATCTTCATTCGTTACTATGACAATCGCCTCCTCGTTTCCGGCAAGACGCCCGATTTCGACACGGCGCGCAACATCACGCCCACCTCCCGCCGATCCATGAACGCCGATCACACGATTCGGGCGGAGCGCCTCCACCGCATCAAAGAGCGCTCGAAGCGCATAGGGCTCGTAGGCGTAATCAACAATCACCTCAAAGGGCTGACCAATCGAGATTCGCTCGAAGCGTCCCGGAATTCCCGCGAGCTTCGGAATCACCTTAAAAATCGCCTCGAGAGAAAATCCAAGTGACTCCACCGTCGCGACAGCCGCGAGCACATTAAGCGCCTGAAACCTTCCAGGAAACGGAATCTCGGCAGTGTGCTCGCCAATCGTAAGCGTCGACGTGAGAGGCTGTTCATCGATCTCCGCAACACGGTCATTCGCCATCTTCTCGCCAAATCGTACGATGCGGTCCGCCGGAAAACTTGCGTAGTACTTTGAGTGCTCGTCATCCCCGTTTACCAAAATCGTTTTTGGAATCACGTCACCGTTAATCACCTTTCGCTTCGATCGCGACAGCGCGGAAAACAACTTGCCTTTCGCTCGCTTATAATTTTCAAATCCGCCGTGCGCCTCGATATGCTCGGGCGTCAAATTCGTAAACACCGCCGTATCATACTCGATCCCGATATGCCGATACTGATCAAGCCCCTGCGACGACGTCTCGATAATCGCGTAGCGACACCCGGCCGTTACCATCTCCCGCATCAGCCGTTGCAAATGGAATCGCCCAGGCATTGTCATCTTCATCGCATTCACCTTTTCCTTCCCGGCCACCATAAACCCAGCCGTTGTCGTATACCCAACCGTCTCCCCAAGTCCCTCGAGTAGTTGCGCGATAAACTGCACCGTTGAAGACTTTCCATTCGTTCCAGTGACGCCGACAACAATAAGCTCCTCGCTCGGGTGACCAAAACGCACCGACGCTAAACGCGCGAGACCGTAATGATACGGCCGTTTTACCGACTCGGGGACAAGCGCTTTAAGCCGATGGAGCATATTACAAATTACGTACCGCCTCGCGGAATTGCTCTCCGCGATCAAATTCATTTTGGAACATGTTAAAGCTCGCCGCTCCAGGAGACATGAGAACAATATCCCCCTTCACCGCAAGTTCATGCGCGCGATTTACCGCCGTAAGCATCGAATCAAACCCCGTCTCGAGCGGCTTCTTTACAAATGGTGCGAGAAGCTCCGAAGCGCTTCCCTTAAAGAGAAGCACCTGCTTACACGTCTCGTTAATCACTTCTCCAAGTCCCTCGTAGGCCATCTTTTTATCCTCTCCTCCCGCGATCAAAATAATATCGCCATCGGCCCCGAAACGCTTAAGCGCCGCGATAACCGCGTCCGGATTCGTCGCCGTCGTATCGTTAATATACGAAATCTCGTCGACTTCGCGCACAAGCTCTTGGCGATCGGAAACTCCCTGAAACTCTCGCGCCACCGCACGGATTACATCAATCGGAATCGCACGAAGCATCCCGGCACAGGTCGCCGCAAGAATATTATCGATATTATGTTCACCCTTAAGAGACACCGACGCAAGCGGAACAATTTCACGCTCCTTTCCGTCCTGCCTAAAAATAATCATTCCGTCCCGCACAAAACAACCATCGTGCTCAAGCGCGGTCTTCGACGTCCAAAAAAGCTTGCCCTTGACCCGCGACTCCATCCCCCGAACAATTTCGTGGTCATAGTTCAGGATCGTGTACTGACCCGCGCTTTGATACTGAAAAATAATCTCCTTCGACTTGATATAGGCCTCAAAGTTCGGGTAGCGGTTGAGGTGGTCCGGATAGACGTTCGTCAAAATTGAAATATCAGGGCCTTCCGTCATCTCTTTAAACGCATCAGGTAGACTCTCCAGAAGCCAAGAAGAAAGTTCGAGCACGATAAGTGTCGGCTCACCTCGAAGAAGCACATCGTCCAAATGCTCAAGTGGCGATACTTTAATGTTTCCAGCAATCACTGCCTTTTCATCAACAACTTGAAGCATCTCTCCGATCATTTTCGTCGTTGTCGTCTTGCCCTTTGTTCCCGTAACCCCGATTACTGGGTAAGGACAAAAGCGGAAAAAGAGACTCACGTCGGACTCGATCGGAATTCCCTTTGCTTTCGCCGCAACAATAAATTCGCTTTCACTTGGAACGCCCGGGTTTTGAACCACAAGATCCACTTCCGTAAAATCTTCCTTTCGGTGTTGCCCTAGAACAAAAAGCGGTTGGTAAATAACCCGCTCCGGGAACATGTCACGGTATGCGCGATAATAGTCCATGACGAGATTCATCGACTCTTCAAGCTCCGCCTCATCTTTAAGATCCGTAATAATCGTCTGGGCGCCGTGACGAATAAGCCATTTCGCCGCCCCAAGCCCGGAACCCTGCTTGTAGCGACCGAGCCCCATCACTGTTACAACTGCGTCTTGAAAATGATCAATGCTTGAGAAATCCATAGATACCTTAAGTATACCATGGACAAAAGGCGGAAAATATGGTAGGATTGTTCGTCCTTTCACAACCGAGGTTCCCATGCCCGCAAACACCGATTTAGTCGCATCTGCCATTTGCCACCTGTCACTCGTCGGCCTCCTGGTCGTCACTATGTGGCCTGTCGTGAAGACAGGTTACGCGCTCTTCACCTACGACTAGAAGTGGAACAAACAAGCGCCAAAAAGCGCCCCGACCAGGCCCCAGACTCAC
>CAYNYL010000002.1:30526-111515 GCA_964401485.1 uncultured Gammaproteobacteria bacterium | reverse complement strand
GTCCAATACACACCGCCATAAAACAATCGCCTTACCGCGGTTGTTTTGTTATTTACACAATTGACTCTAGAAAACAGCCAGAACTCATGCTACCGTCACTATACTATGACCATTTCTTACAAAACCTCACTGCTCGCGGTGTTCGTTCTCGTCTTTATTGTTGGCGCCGTTGTGATCCTTGATAAGGGACGACCGGTAAATGACCTCGTGGTAACCGAAACGGATACGACTGTGCCTGTAGGGGGCTCGGAAGGGGCGGTCGGAACAGATTCGACACGGCCAACCGAGACGACGCAGGAGCCAGCGCCGTCGACCCCAGTGACAACAACACCGGCAAAAAACGTATTCACCTCTGCCGACATTGCAAAGCATGCCACCCCCGAAGATTGCTGGGCGAGTGTGAGTGGGGGAGTTTATGATCTCACGACCTGGGTCGATCGGCATCCGGGTGGTTCGGGAGCTATCAAGTTACTCTGTGGAACGGATGCAACGGCAAAATTCACAAAGCAGCACGGTGGATCTGGTGCAGCAAAGTCTGCTCTCGGACTTTTAAAGATCGGTACACTCGCGAATTAGTATGAAATATCTTACGGCGGGAATTGTTGCTCGATTTACTACCGTAGGCCTCTTCCTTTGGTTCGGGATTGCGCAACTCAATGACCCGAGCCTTTGGCTCGCCTTTCTTCCGGAATGGACAGGATACTTTCCAGTTCCCGGAGAGACTCTTGTAAGTCTTAACGGGTGGACCGAAATTGTTCTTGCAGCGATGCTTGCTCTTGGCTTTCGCACGCGTGTCGTTCAAAGCATTCTCGGTGTCCACCTTTTTGCGATCGGACTTACTGTGAACGGTGCAACGGCAACGCGCGACATTGCGCTTGCGCTCTTTATCCTTGCTACCTCAATCGAAAAGCCCGATTCACTCACCTTCGACGCTCGCGTTAGAAGCTAATGTGTTATACTCGAGTCATGCGAAGACTCTTCACGCTTTCAACCATCATCTTTCTCCTTTCGGCGATCTGCATCTTTATCTCGGCCGTAGGACTTCAACAAACCTATTCGGAGGAACTCTTCATCGCCGGCAAAGCGCTTATTATCGTCGGCACATTTTTGCTATTTCTTGATCGATAACTATGCCATTTCTTCAAGACATTGCAACGATCGCGTTTTACTTCGGGCTGAGTATTGCGACTTCCGCGGGAATATTTGGGCTCATCTATTCGATCCGCGCCCGGAAAGAGATGATGTTTGTTGACCATTGGAAGGCACTCGCCGTTGGGAACCTCGCGCTTCTTATGCTCGGCGGGCTCGTCGCGATTCTTGCTTGGTTTTTTGCGGCAATTTTCCACCCATTCGTTTCATTTGCACAAGAAGGAATCCCGTTTATCGTAAGCCAGGAGGTGGAAGTGTCGATCTTAAGGTGGCAGGCACTTGGCGCCGTTGCTCTTTGTTTATTCGCCGTTTTCGGATTCTTTCCGCTTCGTTATCGAAGTGCAAAAACGTGGCAACATTTCGAGCGGTACTATCTTGGAATCATTCTCGTCGGATTCGCGACACTCCTTCTCCCGATTGCCGTAACGCGCGATTCGTTCGGAATATTTCTCTCCGTGTACCATATTTCGAGCATGCTCACGGTTGGATCTATTTTTTCCGTTGGGTTCATGTACATCTTCTTCCGCACCACCCACCGTCACACAACAATCGTACGAGACGTATTCACACTTCATAAAAAACTTTTCTGGCTCGGGATGACCGTTTCATCAATTTCATTTGTATTCCTCGGCGATTCGGTCTTTGGAACGACTACGAACTTTATCTTGACGCAAATCGTTTTATCGGTCGCCCTTTTTTCGATCGCCCTCCTTGGCGGCCCGATTCTTACTCTTTTTATCAATCCAAAAAACGAACGGGTGCACGAATTCCTACACCTAATCGGCTCCATTTTCGTTGGCACAATTGCCGTATCTTGGGTATTTTTATCAATCACCAATGGGCTTGAAGCGGTCGATCTTTCCTTCAGGCAGCTCATTATCCTGTACGGAGCCCTTCTTACAAGTTTCCTTACGGTCATCGTTTTTGTCGAATACTACCTACAAAAACAACGCCACCTCTTGTAGCCTTGTTTTAAGTGCCTTTGGCGGGTAAGCTCTTGCTATGGATCCAAGGGATGAAATTCGAGAACGTCTAGATATTGCCGAAGTGATTCGGGGGCATTTAGATTTAAAACCAGCGGGGAGTGGAAATTATAAGGCGCTTTGTCCGTTCCATGGAGAAAAAACGCCGTCTCTTCACGTTTCCACTGAGAAAAAGATTTGGCACTGCTTCGGGTGCGGGAAAGGGGGCGACGTGTTTTCGTTTGTTATGGAGATGGAGGGAATGACGTTTCCTGAGGCCCTAAAGGAGCTCGCAAAGCGTGCAGGAGTCACCCTTCCAGATAAACCCGAGCGACGAGACGATAAGACAGCAGATCTTTACGACGTAAACGAATTTGCCGCAAAGGTCTTCGAAAAGCTTCTCGAACATCCGAGCGGTGAAGTCGCGCGAGCCTATCTCGAGAAGCGCGCCTTTCCGAAAGAACTGATTGAGAAATTCCGGCTCGGATTTGCGGTTGACCAATGGTCCATGCTTCTTGATTACATGAAAAAGCAAGGCATTTCGGAAGCGAGGATCGCCGAGGCGGGACTTATAAAAAAATCCGAGAAGGGAAATTATATTGATCGATTCCGTGGGCGCATTATGGTTCCGCTTTGCGACGCCCAGGGGAGAGTCGTTGGATTCACGGGGCGCATTCTTGTTGAAAATGACAAGGCGCCAAAATATCTTAACTCGCCGGAAACCCCGATCTACCACAAAAGCGCCCTGCTTTACGGTCTCCACCTCGCGAAGAAGGCAATCCGCACGGAAGACGCGGTTATTATCGTTGAAGGAAACCTAGACGTAATCGCCTCACACAAGGCGGGGGTTGAGCATATCGTCGCCTCAAGCGGAACAGCACTCACCCCGGAGCACCTACGAATCCTCAAGCGACACACGAATAACCTTATTTTCTCCTTCGATACCGACTCGGCGGGATTTGAGGCGGCAAAAAAAGGAATTGCCCTTGCGCAAAAAGAGGGATTTGCCATCAAGGTAATCACCTACGCAAAATCGGACGGAAAAGATCCGGACGAAATCGTTCGAAGGAACCCGGAAGAGTGGCGAAGACTTGCGAGCGAGCCGGTCGACGTCATGGAGTTCTATTTGAGCTATGCGAAAGGCAAGTATCGCTTTACCGACCCGCGCGAAAAAGAAGAGGCGATCCGCTTCCTCCTTGAGCGCATTAGCGAAATCCCTGGCGCAATCGAGCGCGAGCATTGGCTCCAAGCGGTGTCGGATATTTCCCGTCTTGATATCGACTTTCTCAAAAAGCAGCTCCCAACGGATCGGAAGATTACAGTTCCCGAGCAGGCAAAATCAAAACCTCTCGCGAAGGAGAAGGCGAATCGGCACGATATCGCGAGCGAATTTATCATTGGGCTTATCATTGCGAGCCCCCACCTTCGAGACCGCCTTTTTTCCGAGGTACGGGCGGAGTGGATAAGTCCAAAATGGCGCGAACTGTACAAAAAATCTCTTGTCCTTTATACTTCAAATCAATCGAGTCACAAAGAGTCTCAACAATTTTTACAATCATTATCCGACGAAGCGGTGGACGAAGACGAGCGCCAGTCACTACGACACGCCTATTTTCAAAGTCAATCAACCGTCCAAACCCTTCCAGAGGATCAAATGACTCTTGAGCTTTCTCGTCACATACAGATTCTTCAACAATTTTCGGATCAATCGATCAGGGAAGACCTTGAAGCAAAGATTCGGGAAGCCGAGCGTCAAAACGACCAACCGCTTTTGAAAGCCCTTCTCGACGAATATTCTTCTATTCTTAAACGAAAGAAGCTTTGATTAATGGTATGAAGCGATCCCCAAAGAAATCCCCTGTGACGAAAAAGACAACAAAGAAACCGGCAAAAAAGGTCACAGCAAAACGCGCTCCGGCGAAGAAGCCAGCCGTAAAAAAACCAAAGACGAAGGCGGAGCCGAAGGTTCCCGTTTCACGCTACAAAAAGTCCCTCCCGCCAAATGAGGAACAAATTGACAATTTAATAAGTCGCGGAGTGACGCGAGGCTTTATTACGGAAAATGAAGCGCTCTTTACGTTTGGAGAGCTTGAAGATCACCTTGAGTTATTTGAAGATTTCCTCAATTTCATGGACCGAAAAGGCGTTCATTTCCACGAAATGAAGGAGGGCTTTCTCGGTCACCATGGTCAAAAAGAAGACGTCTACGACAAAATTCGACTCAAACCGGAAGCTAAATCCGACGTTTCCGGCGATCTTACCCAAGATTCGATCCAACTCTACTTGCGCGAAATTGGAAAGATTCCGCTTCTTTCGGCCGAAGAGGAAATCGCGCTCGCAAAACGCAAGGAACGAAACGATAAGGAGGCGGAGAAGCGATTGATCGAGGCGAACCTCCGTCTCGTCGTATCGATCGCGAAGAAGTTCGTTGGAAAACAACTTTCACTTCTCGATCTTATTCAAGAAGGGAACGTTGGGCTCTTCCGCGCCGTGAAGAAGTTCGAATACCGAAAAGGATTCAAGTTTTCAACCTATGCGACGTGGTGGATTCGCCAAGCGATTACCCGCGCACTCGCCGACCAGTCGCGAACAATTCGTATTCCGGTTCACATGGTCGAAACGATTAACAAGTTTAAACAAATCGAGCGACGCTTAATCCAGGACCTTGGACGAGAGCCACTTCCTGAAGAAATGGCTGCCGAAATGGATCTTCCAATCGACAAAGTTCGACATATTAAAAAGATCTCGCAAGAGACGGTTTCGCTCGAGGCGAGCGTTGGAGACGACGATGAAGATTCAAAGCTCGAGGACTTTATCGAGGACACGAAAACGATCTCGCCGTCAAAGCAGGCTGCCCGCGAACTTCTTCGAGACTACGTTGCGGAGGCGATGGAAGGCCTAACGCCTCGCGAACAAAAGATTCTCGAACTTCGATTCGGACTAACGGACGGCGTGTCACACACGCTTGAGGAGGTTGGAAAGGAATTCGACGTGACGCGTGAGCGTATTCGACAAATCGAAGCGAAAGCACTCGAAAAGATCCAACAAAAAGACATTATCCGAAAACTCAAAGATTACTAAAAAGATCCCGCTTAGCGGGGTCTTTTTTTGCTTGGATCGAATTTTAGAACATTTGAATTCTCTTCTGTGAGCAACTCCTCCATCTCCTTTCGCCAAATCGTTTCTTCCCCCCTATCCCTGAACGTACGATCAAAATAGGAGAGCGTCGCCTCAAGAAGGTGCTGGGCGGTATCGTTGCGCACACCCTCCGGCATCAAGTGGTTCACCTCCTTGCGTATTGCATCCAAATATTCCGAGGCAAATCTCGCCGGATTACGGTTCATTTGATCGATTGTTTCCGCTGACCAGTCCGTAAGGAGAACATCTAGGACGCGTCTCGCATCGTCTTTCGTATATGCGATCGATTTTCCCGAACCAGTTCTAATGCTGATATCTGGAAAATGATCGATAATGTACTTTTCCGCGTCTTCGATTAATTGCTCTTTTCCGAAGTGAAAGATATTACCCATAGCGTTTTTGTAGTAGTATTATAGCACTATGCGCGTACCGACACGAAAATCAGAACTGGATCGAAAAGCCCTCGCAAAAGATGAGCCCGTATATCTTACAAAAGACGCGATTGAACGGATGAAACAAAAAGTCGTACGGCTAAAGGCGATGCTTCCAAAACTCCGAGGCGAGCTCCAAGAAGCACAGGCTCAGGGCGACCTCTCGGAAAATGCAGGCTACCATACCGCTAAAAGCGCCCTGCGAAAAGCGATGGCTGATATCGAACGCCTTGAGTTCACGACGGCAAACGCGGTGATGATTAATGGCGCGGGACGTGATACTGTTGGAATCGGATCCGTCGTGGAGCTCGAAGGTCCCATGGGAGAGACGAGCTACACGATCGTTGGATCGATTGAATCAAGCCCAGGGCAGGGCAGAATCTCGCACACCTCGCCCCTTGGAAGCGCTCTCCTTGGAAAACGCACCGGAGAGTCGGCTATTGTGAACGGCAACACCTTTACCATTCTTAGTATTACGTAATATGAACGGAGCAGAACTTCTTGTACGCGCCCTTGAAAATGAAGGCATTACTCATGTTTTTGGAATCCCCGGAGAAGAAAACTTGGATTTCCTCGAGGCGCTTCGAACGTCGACAATAAAACTTGTTGTTACTCGCCACGAGCAATCGGCCGGATTTATGGCCGCGACGCTCGGCCGGCTTACGGGGACGCCGGGCGTTGCGCTCTCGACCCTTGGTCCTGGCGCGACAAATCTTGTAACGCCTGCCGCCTACGCGACGCTTGGAGCAATGCCAATGATGATGATCACAGGTCAAAAACCGATCAAGTCGAGCAAGCAAGGGCAATTTCAAATTGTGAACGTGGTTGACATGATGAAGCCGGTGACGAAATTCGCGACACAGGTGACGCATGCGAATAAGATCCCGCAGATTGTCCGGGAAGCGACACGACGTGCGATCGAGGAGCGTCCAGGAGCGGTTCACGTTGAACTTCCCGAGGATATCGCGAGCGAAACTGTGGGGGACGAACCTCTTTTTCCAGCAAGTAAAATTCGTCGTCCGATCGCCGAGCAAAAAGCGGTTGCCAAGCTTGTAGAGCTCTTGCGCCAAGCGAAACGCCCACTTCTTCTTATTGGTGCAGGCGCCAACCGTAAAATGACCTCAAAAACACTAACCGAGTTTATTGAGCTAACGGGAATTCCGTTCTTCACGACACAAATGGGGAAAGGGGTTGTAAGCGATGAACTTCCGTCACACATCGGATGTGCGGCCCTTTCCGCAAGCGATTTCATGCACCGAGCTGTTGAAGAGGCTGATTTAATTATTAACGTCGGCCACGATGTAATCGAAAAGCCACCGTTTTTCATGAAACAGGGTGGGGCAACCGTGGTCCACGTCAATTTCTACGGAGCTCACGTCGATTCGATCTACTTCCCTCAACACGAAGTGATCGGGGATATCGCAAACGCCGTTTGGCAAGTATCGGAAGCCTTGCGTCCAGAGGCGGAACACCTTAAGGCACAGTGGGACTTTAAGCGATTTTACGAGCTCAAGGAACGCCTGTACGCGCATATAGACGAACGAAGTGCCGATGAATCATTTCCACTCCTCCCGCAACGTATCGTTGCCGATATTCGAAAGGCACTCCCAAGCGACGGGATCGTCGCCCTCGATAACGGCATGTACAAACTCTGGTTTGCCCGCTACTACGCGACGCACATGCCAAACACGCTTCTCCTTGATAATGCACTTGCAACAATGGGGGCGGGACTTCCGTCTGGAATGGCGGCAAAACTCGTTTACCCAGATCGAAAAGTCGTTGTCGTGGCGGGCGACGGCGGGTTTATGATGAACTCACAGGAATTAGAAACAGCCGTTCGTCTTAATCTTGATCTTGTCATTATTATTATCAACGATTCCGGCTATGGAATGATTAAGTGGAAGCAGGATGCGCAGCAGCTTCCATCCTTCGGGCTTGATTATATGAATCCAGATTTCGTCCGCTATGCCGAGAGTTATGGTGCAAAAGGTTACCGAGTGACGAAGGCGGATGACCTCGAGGAGCTCCTTAACTCAACCCTGAACGAAAAGGGCGTACATGTAATCGATGTACCGATCGACTACTCCGAAAATGCTCGAGTGTTTAACGATGAAATTAAGCGACTCACTTCCTCACTATGATGTACTCAAAAAACCCAACAACCGGAGAGCAATTTGCCGAGCACCAAGAGCTCACAGCAGAAGCGCTTGAACAAAAACTCGCGAAAGCGGAGCAGGCATTCCTCGCGTGGCGGACGACTTCGCTCGAGGAACGATCCGCGCTTCTTATTCGCGTAGCGGAAATTCTACGGCGGGACGCTCGCGATATCGGACTCCTCGCAACGCGCGAAATGGGCAAGCCAATCAAACAAGCGATCGCCGAGGTTGAGAAATCCGCGCTCGTTTGCGAATACTACGCAAAGGAGGCGAGCGCGATCCTTGCGAAAGACGTCGTTGAGACGGAGGCAAAAGAGAGCTACGTAGAGTTCGATCCGATCGGCGTCATCCTCGCCGTCATGCCGTGGAATTTTCCATTCTGGCAAGTATTCCGCTTCATCGCTCCAGCATCCGTCGCTGGAAACGTCGGTGTTCTAAAGCACGCATCAAACGTCCAGCTCTGTGCGCAAAAAATTGAAGCAGTATTTCTTGAAGCCGGGTTTCCAGAAGGAATTTTTCAAAATCTCGCGATCGGGTCATCTCGAGTAGATGAAGTCATCCGCGATGAACGAATCGTTGCCGTGACGCTAACAGGAAGCGAAGGTGCCGGATCAAAGGTTGCGGAAACCGCCGGTGCTATGCTCAAAAAATCCGTCCTCGAACTTGGGGGCTCGGACGCCTTCATCGTTCTTGCCGACGCCGATGTCGAAACGGTGGCCGAGCAGGCGGTCCTCGCCCGTCTTCAAAACGCGGGTCAGAGCTGTATTGCCGGCAAGCGCTTCATTGTCGAGGAATCGCTCCTTGAGGCATTTACCGCCTCAGTAAAGGCAAAATTTGAAGCCTACCGCGTCGGAGACCCTGAGAACGAGGAGACTCAAATGGGACCTGTTGTAAACGAGGGGAGCATAGAAGAACTCCTCGATCAAATCGATCGATCGGTAAAAGCGGGCGCCAAGATCCTCACGGGCGGGGTCCGACTTCAAGGCGCCGGATCGTTCCTCGCGCCAACAATCCTTGTAGACGTGACGCCAGGAATCCCATCCTTCGACGAAGAACTATTTGGGCCAGTAATGAGCATTATTCCTGCGAAAAATGCTGATCACGCGGTTGAACTCGCAAACACAAGCCGATTTGGGCTCGGCGCCTCGATCTGGACAAAAGACACAGAACGTGCAAAACTTCTCGCTTCACGCATTGAATCCGGTTCCGTCTTTATCAATCACATCGTGAAGTCTGACCCGCGCCTTCCATTTGGAGGAATTAAGAAATCTGGCTACGGACGAGAGCTCGCCGGATACGGACTAAAAGAATTTGTTAACACAAAAACCGTTTACCTTGCCTAGTGTGGGAACACGTATCAATAAATATCTTGCGGAACGGGGCGTTTGCTCGAGACGAAACGCTGATGTTTTGATTGATGAACGGCGCGTTCGAATTAACGGGAAGATCGCCGAAAAAGGAACGCTTGTCTACGAGGGGGACGAGGTAACAGTGAACCAAAAACGCGTGAGCGAGGATCGGCCGGATTTTATCTACAAAGCATTCCATAAGCCTGTCGGGATCCTTACATCCGTCGATCCAAATGGAAAAGATACAATTGCGACCTTTCTCAATCTGAAAGAGCGTCTTTTTCCAGTTGGACGACTCGACGTTGCGTCAAGCGGGCTCCTTATTTTGACAAATGATGGAAATCTATCCGAGGCAATCACGCACCCTCGCGGAAACCACGAAAAAGAATACGTCGTAACCGTCCACGATGATATTTCAAACGCTGATCTTGATACGATGCGAAATGGAATGATGATTCTTGGATCAATGACAAAGCCAGCAAAAATTAAGCGTGTAGGACCAAGAAAGTTTCATATCATTTTAACCGAAGGGAAGAATCGGCAGATTCGACGAATGACAGAAGCCCTCGGGTTTGAAGTAAAAAAACTCGTGCGAATCCGAGTAATGAACATCGAGCTTGGGGATTTGGAAGAAGGTGCGGTACGCCCGTTAACCCGCCGAGAGGTCCAAGATCTAAAAAAACAACTTACTTTGTAACAGGAACTGTTTTGACAGGGTTCGCAACGTGATCAACGTTGAAATGGATACGACCAATCGTTTGTTTTCGAGGCGTTTTAACATTAATACGCCAACGACCTTCCTCGAGGCGAGATTTCATTGAATAGCCCCGGAACCCGTCCTCTCGACCGCCAGAGATCGTGAACGAGACACTACTTTTTGTCACCCACTCTTTTTCAGCAGGATCAAAATACTGCCATTCATGGATAATTGAGGTTCGAAGATCTGTCGGAGCGGAAATAGCGGAAAATGCAAAGACCTGTTCAAGCTCGGTAACACGCACGGTCGTTCCAGGAATTACGCGCTCAAGGAATCCCCGATCCTCATCCGCGAGAAGGTACTCGTCTCCACGTCGTTCAAGCGAATGGTAAATTCCCGCATCTTGAAGAACAAGCGGAATCGGAGGAATATAGTTAAGAAAATAGAGCGCATTCATTACGAAGAAAATGAACCCGACGAGCGAGAAGATAGAGACCTGATCTCTTCGAAGATTCGGAATGAACCGAGCGAGAAGCGTGTAATAAGCAAAAACGACTAGGCCAGCGATAAGCCCGCTCGCGATAAAAAGGGACGGGAGAAGCGAGTGGAGAGCGTATGGGAGCGCGATGCTTACAAGCGCAAATAGGGCAAAGTAATACACCGGCAACTGCACGACCGGTTTTAGATAATAGTGTCTCAAAGCATCATTTGAAACCATGAGAAGAATGATAATGACGAAGAACGGCCAGCTCACGGAAAATGCCCCGGAGAACCAATAGAACGCAAAAGAAGCGGAAAGAAGGGCTCCAAATGTAAGCTGAATGATGAACGGGGCGAGCAGTCTCACGTAGCGAAAGAACGCGTATTCTTCGAGCGACTCGCGAGAATCAATGACATTAATCGCGAAGACCGCGATCCCCGCAATCACCGCTTGAGCGCTAAGAAGAATAAAGGATGCTTTGAGATTGATCGTTTTAAACGTTATGAAATCGATCAAGACTCCGGCGAGGAGAGTTGCCGGGAGCAGCCAGCGTTCATAACGCTCAAAGAATTCTTTTACACGATAGTAGGCGGAACGAATCATAGAAGGTTCTTAAAAACGAGATACGCGAACCAAAGGAGGGCGATACCAAGCGGGAAGAGTGCGGTATAGATCCCGCTCGCGAGAAGAAGACGGTGGGACTCGATTTTTTGCCGACGCCTGTAATGGCCATCACCGTCACGCAAAAAGTCGACCGGATCAAAAATACTTTTCGGGAGACGGCCCTTTTGGATCAATCGAGCAATCCGAGAAGACCCGGCGATCGACGGAAGAATCCCGACCCCGTTACACCCAAGGTTGTAGAGAAGGCGGTGGTTAATCGGCTCAAACCCAACACAGCGAATTCCGTTTGGCGTGTAGCCCATAAGTCCGTGCCAAAGATGTGAATAGGTAAAGCGCTTTTTTGCGTGGCGGTAGGTGCGCTTTACGAATCGATCAATCGCCGTTTTTGCTTCCGCCGAGTACGGAGCCGTACGACGGTATCCGCCCGTTTCTTCGACGAGATGCTCCGGTCCGCCGATGCAAATTAAATTCGTGTCGTCGCGCCCACCGTCAAATGGTCGCCGAGTAAGATAAAAGTAGGGTTCAGCATCATAGACATCAAGAGACACTGGGTTACTTGTTGGAAGATAGCTTATTGCGACGGGGGATTTCACTGAATGTTCATAAAACCCAGCCATGTAACCAACCGATCCCTTTACGAGATGGTGGAACGAAGCGTCAATATCTTTGCCGGCGTGATTAATAATATGAAAGCCTTCAAATCCGTTCGTGCAAAGGATAACGTGGGTTGCGGCGATGTCGTACCTTGCCGTCTCGAGCCGTACAAGGCTCGTAAACAGGTGGACGCGAGCAATCTTTGTTTGCTCAAATACGGTGAACCGCGTTTTGTAACGCTTAAGTAGCGCCGAGATTAATTCCTCCGTAAAGCGCGCACTGTTTGCGACTCCTTTTTTTGAAACGAGAACGGCGATATAGCGATCATCCTTTGTTTCAAGCATGTCGAGCACTTCCATGTGCGGAAGCGGTCGATAGAGGCCTCGGAAACGATAGGGGATGCGGTGGGAATCGAGAAACCGCTTTGAAACAAAGCACTCCTCGGTTTTCAAACCAGCCTTTTTCTTTAATCGTTTGTTCTCAAGGTGTGTAAATAACTCCTCTTTGTCGACGCACCCGGCAAACCCCGTGAAGGTATGGATCGGGGTTTTTAGGTTTAGGTCTTTCACGATCTCATCAAGAAGTTCCCAAGCGGAATCGACAGCCCTCTGTCCGTCCGCGGCAAGACGAAGACCAAACTCGTCGACGATATCGTGGAACGGTCGCTCAAAATAGCTTACGAGTTGCCCCGCATTGTGTCCCGTCGCCCCGTGAGCAACCTTTCCCGCCTCAAACAAAGCAACACTCTTCCTCGTTTTTGTCAGCAAAAAATAGGCAGTCGTCGCTCCGGCGATTCCTCCTCCGACAATTGCAACCTGTGTCGAATAGTCTTTGGTTAATGTTTTTCCAACACGTTTACGATGGATTTGTTCAATCCAAGGTGAGATAGTTGGTTTTCCTCCTTTTGCCATGGCATCATTATACCAAGCCGAGCGCGATCCGCGTATTTTCATGCACACGTCCCGCCGTTTTTAAGTGTGCGTACGCGTGACCTTTCTTCAGCATCGCGACAACCGCGTGGGAACCGCTCGAGATATGAACACTCACACCTCGCTCTTCGAGCGTGTCGACAATCCGGTCAAAGGTATGCACACCGTCGAGATCGATCACGGCAAGTTCTCGCAAACGCAAGATCACTTCACGAGCCTTCGGCGCTCTATCAAGAACGCGGTGTTCGTGTGCCTCGGCATCGATGTAGGTGAGCGACCCCTTGAAGGAGTAGACGAGTTTATCGACCGGCTTTGACGCGTCAATCGTATCGCCCGTGTAGTAGCGGTTGAGGAGCACATTTCCTTCCGCATTGGTCGTCATTTCAAAACTTCCCTTGGTCGTTTTTTGTATAAAGAAGAGAAGCATGACAAGCGCCCCAACCCCAAGTCCAACAATCGTATCGACAAAAATCATGATGATCGCAACAAGAAGCGCGATCACAAACTCCACGCGCGCGTTTTTATAGAGCTCAACAAAGTGCTTTGTTTCGACCATCCGCACGGACGCAAAGAGAAGAATACTCGCGACAACCGGCATCGGAAGATAATTGACAAAGGAAAACAAAGCTACGGCGATAACGGCAACAATGACGCTGTGAAGTCCCTGTGAAATTTGGTGTGTTGCGCCCGATTTAATATTAACGCCTGTACGAACGAACACTCCGGTTGGAGGAAGTCCTCCCGCAAGCCCAGAACCAATACTCGCAATCGAAAGCCCGAGCATTTCTTTCCGACGATTGAACTTAACTCCCGTCATCATCTCGCCAATCCGAGCCGAGATAAGTGTCTCAATAATTGCGACACAGGCAATAGAAAGCCCGGCGGAAAGAAGAGAAATATCAAAGGCAAACGTTGGGATTTGCACGAGCGAGAGAGAGGTCCCAGAGAACTTCTCTCCAAGAGTAAGAACATCAAACGGTAAAAGCGATTTCGTTGTAAGAAACCCGAGAAGGATTCCAAATGGCGTTACGGCAACAACGGGGGGAACTTTTGGAATGAACTTAACAAATGCGAAGAGAATCGCAAAAAAAGCAAGCGTCACAAGCGCGCTCGCGAGAGACGCCTCGTTCAGGTGCTTGATGCTCTCGAGAACATTTAGAATAAAGTGCGAGTGCTTCTCGAGCCCCTCAAGTCGCAATGCGGAATTAATCTGACCAAGACCAATAAGAAAGGCAACTCCGAGGCTAAACCCGATCATGACGGTGTTTGGAATGAGAACCAAATATTTTTCAATCTTGATCAAGTATCCAAAAAAGATAAATACACCGCTCGCGATCGCAAGGAGCGGAAGCGATTCGGGACCGTGTACAAGCGAGTAGGCAGCAATCATTCCCGATAGCGCACCCGCAGGACCAACGATATTATGCGCGCTCCCTCCAAAAATCGAAGCGAGTAGACCCGCCCAAACGGCCGTAATAATTCCCATCGCCGGGGTCGCTCCAGAAGCGACCGCGAGCGCGATCGAGAGGGGGACTGAAACGAGCGCGACGGAGATCGCCGACCGCCAATTTTCTTTCAAACGATCAAACAAGAATGTCATATGGCAGGGATTCTACTCCTGCCGAGTAAATAGGCAAGACGCGCTAGGAAAGTACGAAAATTTCGTACGTTAACACGAGAAGAAATACAAGTAAGAGAAGGAATGCCTCAAAGCGTCCGATGCGACTTTTTGTAAGCCCAAAAAAGAGGAAAAGCAAATTTGCAATGAAAAAGAGCAGGAGTAACTTTCCATTACCGAGATCAATTGCAACATACCGATTCATTGTCCCAAACAGCCCGAGAATTAGGACGTTGAATGACGCCGAGCCGAAGTAGTCTCCAAATGCAATATCCGTGTTCTTTTTCATCAGACTCGTAACCGCAATCGAAATCTCTGGAATATTTGTTCCAAAGGACAGGAGAAACAAGCTTAGGATGAACATCGGAATCCCGAAGGAAAGCGCAATCTCCTGCGTACTCGCAACGAGAAATTGGGAGCCAAAGAAAATTCCTACCGCGGAAGAGGCGATGATAAAAAATCCCAAGAGGTTTCGCTTTGTGGCGATACGATTAAGCCGGACGACTTCCGCATGGAGGAAAAACTCGTAGTAGAGAAAGGCGAGATAAGCAACGAGTAGTAGAATCGCCTCTGCTCGAAAAATCACCCCGTCGATCGCAACAATAATCGGTAAAAAACTTAGTAGTCCGAACGAGAGAAATTTCTTCCGCGGGAATGTCTTATCAAAAACGAGACCGTTTTTACAAAGGGCGAGTAGCGGAATGATGAATAAGCTAATCACAAACATGCCCCCGATCAAGTTCCCCGCGTAAATCTCAGGTACACCCGAGGCCTGACTTGAGATCGCGATAAATATCTCGGAAAGAGAGGTGAGCGCGCCAAGAAGCAGGAAAGAAACACCGAATTTGGAAAAACGAATCCGTTTTGCAAGCCCATCGACTTCTCCAACAATAAATCGCGAACAAAGGAAGATGAGCCCGAATCCAAAAATGAGGAGCGTGAGAGCAGACATGCTCAAAGTATAGCAGACTCTGGCCAAAAAAAGGTGGACAAATACACAAAGGCGTGCTATGCTTCGGCCTTGTATGTCAAATAGTGAAGTCATTATTCGATTCGAGGATGTTTCGTTCTCATACGTCGAGCGTAAGCCGATTCTAGACGAGGCAAGTTTTTCCGTTCGCGACGGGGTAAAATATACCGTCATGGGCCAAAATGGAGCCGGAAAAAGTACGATTTTTAAGCTGATTACGGGCGAATTGACCCAGACAAAGGGTAAGATCCATAAAAAGGCCGGGGCAACGATTGCTGAGGCAAAGCAGGTCATGGCGCGCGACTACCTCGGACTGACGGTTCGCGAATACTTCGAAAAAGCGTTTACGGAAGTTCCATACAATCTCGATAAGCAAATTGCGGATGCTCTCGAGATCGTAAACCTCAAGGCGCCTCTCGATAAGATCATTGGCGAATTTTCGGGGGGACAGCAAGCACGACTCCTTCTCGCGTTCGCACTTATCCAAGAGCCGGACATTCTTCTTCTCGACGAGCCAACAAACAACCTCGACCGAGATGGAATCGATCATTTGACCGCGTTCCTTATCATGTACCCGAAGACGGTCATGGTCATTTCCCACGACGCCGATTTCTTAAATAGCTTTACGGAGGGAGTCTTTCACCTTGATGTCTTCACAGGTAAGGTCGATAAGTACGACGGAAACTACTCGGATGTTGTCGAAGAAATCTCGGCACGCGTCGAGCGCGACCGCGCAAAAAATGCCCAGCTCCTTAAAACGATTCAAGATCGCAAGGACAAGGTAAACTTCTTCGCCCACAAGGGAGGAAAGATGCGCGCGCTTGCCGCAAAGCTTAAAGAAGAGGTCGCGGAAGCGGAAGAGAACATGGTCGACGTTAAACGCGACGACCGAACAATCGGAGAATTCACAATTCCGAACCAGCACTTTACGGAACCGATCGTGACGATTAAATCGGTTAAGGTCATTAAAAACCATGAACCACATCAAGCCGAAGTAGACCTTACGCTTCGCCGAGGCGACCACCTCCTCGTTTCAGGACCAAACGGAATTGGAAAAAGCACCCTCCTTCGTTCCCTTGCGGAAGGGAAGTCGGAAGGCGCAGTGATTACCGAAGGCGTTAAAGTCGGCTACTACCGACAAGACTTCTCGGGACTCAACTTCGACGAAACGGCCTACGCTTCGCTCGAAGGAGTAATGGATATGCCTGATAATGAAACGATCCGCCGAGTGGCCGCACGTTTCCTCTTAACTGGCGACACGCTCGCAACTCCGGTTGGAGCATTGTCCGAGGGTCAAAAAGGACTGCTTTGCTTCGCACGATTCGTCCTCCAAGAACCTGGGCTCTTAATCTTTGATGAGCCGACAAACCATATCAATTTCCGGCATTTACCGGTTATTGCAAAGGCATTAGACGAGTATAAGGGGTGCTTAATCGTCGTAAGCCACGCGGAAGAGTTCGTTAAGCAAATTACGTTTAACGAGAAATTAGACCTCGCAACACTTATTAAAAAGTAACAGAGTATGTTTAGAACGAATGATAGACGGGGTGGAGACGATCGCCGAAGTGGCGGATCGAAGTTTGGTGGAAGCACCTGGAAGAAGGGTGGAGACGATCGCCGAGGGGGCGACCGTGGTGGACGAGGTGGATTTGGCGGAAGCCGAGGAGGATTCGGTGGTGGAAATCGTGGTGGGTTCGGCGGTGGATTCGGAGGCGGTCGAGACAATGACCGACCGATGATGCACGACGCCGTTTGTAACGATTGTGGAAATGACTGCCAAGTTCCATTCCGACCAAACGGACGCAAGCCAGTTCTTTGTAACAATTGTTTCAAGAACGATGGACAAGATTCACGATTCGATGATCGACGTGGTGCGGAAAAGCGCCCATACGTTTCAACGCCACGAGCGGCTGGAAACGACGATCTCGCAAAGCAAATCAAACTCATGTCCTCGAAGATTGATCGCATTCTCGATATCCTCGTAGAAATCGAGGGAGAGGGTGACAATGACGACGATGAAATCGTTGAAGTCGACGAAGACTTTGAAGAAGTCACCGGAGACGTGGTCGACATGGACGCTGAAGAAGCGGACGAAGAGACCGAGGAATCCGAGACCGAAGAAAAAGAGTAAATAAAAGATCCCGGCGTGCGAAGCGCCGGGGTTTTTGTTTAAATATCACCTCGATACCCGTCTACACGGTCGCAAAGTCGTCGATCACTTTGCTCTATAAAGACATTGCACTTTTCTTGATACCCGGTCGTCGGCTCGTCACTTACCGAGGAAAGTCCGCCGGCGAATAAATAGTAGATAAATGCTCCTTCCTTGCAACCGCCCGCTAGCTCATTTTGGTCATACCCTAGGCATTGTTCTACGGCTGAATTTGGATTTTCAATCGCATACTTCATTACCGCGTGTCCCGAGCCCGCCGCGCAGGTAAGTTGATACTGCTCATCTACACTCGTACATAAATCCGTGTAGTACTCGAACGATACAAGCGCGTTGTGCGCAAGAATTCTTGGAAGATAGAAATAACAATTCGTTTTATAGGCGCTATCCGTGTCCGCACAGCGTTTTGCCGACTTTGTGACATGCGCCGGATCAATCACGGTCGAGTAATCCGGCAAATCGCGCGCGCCACTCTCTTCAAGATCAAAAATATGCATCCAAACCCCGTCGTAACAATCGCTACGTCCAACTTCCGGCAAGCGATCACAGTACTGAAGCGACGCGTCTGTATCAAGATAGGTAACAATCATGAGCCCATGACCAATCCCGTGAAAGCAAGCGGTATTCTCTTCTTCGCAGATTGTTGGTAGCTCGGAAACGATTGAGCCGACCGACTCCTCCCCAAATCGCGCCTCGAGAATCCCGTGAACAAAACCACCACCGCAAAGCGCATCCGAATAGTTTAACGCCCCTTCGAACCCGAACTGCTCGTAGGCTTCGTGCCCAAGTTTATGAGCAAATCCATGACACTCGTTATAAGCATCGGGACTCGCGAGAAGGAGCTTTCGAAAATACTCAAAAGCAAGGTGAGGGTTCTCACTCACCGTCCCAAGAATGAGTTCCTCGGTAATTTCCGGTTCTGGCTCTAAAACCACGGGCTCCGGGAGCGGTTTTTGACGCTCAACAAATCCAAGGAGAATGACAAGAGTCATTGAAACCAAAAATAACAGAAGCGCTATCAAAAAACAGCTCGCGATAAAGAGTACTTTTTTCATAGAATGGATTGTCCTGCGAGTCGTCCCGCGGCCCATGACGCTTGTAAATTAAACCCGCCAGTAAATCCGTCAACGTTCATAATTTCACCGGCAAAATAGAGGCCCGGGCAAATCCTTGATTCCATTGTACGCGGATCGATTTCGTCCGTCGAAACGCCACCGGCGGTAACGAATTCGTCGCCGGCGCCACGCGCAATAACCGATAGAGGAACCGCCTTAAGCCACGTAAGGCACTTGGCAACGTCTTTTTTCGCTACCTGATTTACGCGCTTAGTTGCCGAAATTGTATTTTCACTAATAACGATTTCCGCGAGAGACTTCGGAACAAGCCAGCCGAGCACAGTTCCAAATAATTTATTTTGTTCATTCTTGATCATTTCCGCGAAACGATTCGTTAGCGCTTCGTGCGTTTCGGCAGGGAAGAGATCAATCGTAATTTCAAGCGGTTGATTCGCGTCGTATTTTTCAAACGCGACGAGCGAGGAGAGGGCGAATACAGCGGGACCGCTTATGCCTTTGTGCGTAAAAAGGAATGGTCCGGTGAATTTTGGCGAACCGGCACGCTTTGCGGTAATCGTCGCCGATTCAAACGACAACCCGGAAATCGTCGCGGGCCATTTCTCACGCGTGAAAAATGCGTTAAGACTAGGCGCGAGCGGAGTAATCGTATGCCCAAGTCCACTCGCAAACGCGTACCCGTCGCCAACAGAGCCCGTCTGACGATACGCCTGACCGCCCGTTGTAAGAACGACGCGATCGACAACGATCGGCTCAGACTCGTTCTTAAGAAACACGAGGAACTCCGCTCCACGCTTCTCGATCGAATTCACGGCGCTTTTTAACCGCACCTCGACTTCACGCTCCGCAAATACCCGTTCAAATACTCGGACAATATCGTGCCCATCGTTTGAAACAGGGAAGACCCGTAGATCCTTCTCGGTTTTAAGCGGAACACCGTGGCGCTCAAACCACGCGTACGTTTCAGAAGGCGGAAAACCGTACATCGCGCTCGTTAAAAATTTGTTCCCACGGGGATACTTCGTAAGAACCGTTCGAATATCTTGAATCCCCGTCGTTACATTACAGCGTCCACCCCCGGAAATAATGACCTTCTTCCCGAGCCCGTCGTTTCGATCAACTAAAAAAACGTGGGTTTCCGACCCTTCTTCGGCAATCGTTGCCGCACACATCATTCCGGCCGCCCCTCCTCCAATAATTGCGACACGCATACTGTTCTATGCTATGCTAATTTATATGAAAAATCAACCGAAAGAGCTCTTCCTTCAAACGCTCAACCTTACCGCACTCGCCCTCTCAATTATCGGTTTTACGGTCCTTTATTGGCAGATCATTTACCTCGCGATCCCGGATCCCCTCAAGGTCTATTACGGTTCAACGGACGCGATTCGAACGATGATGGCGCTTCTTATCGTCGCGTGGCCAACCTATCTTTTCGCTCACACCCTTATTCGAAAAGACTTGCTTCGAACAACCGACGCAAAAGAAAGTCGAATTAGACGATGGTATTCCTATATCACCCTGTTCTTTGCGGTCCTTACGCTCCTTGTCGATCTTATCGTTATTTTAAGCGCATTTCTTGGCGGGGAACTTACGGTTCATTTTGCACTCCGCCTTCTCGTCGTTCTCGCCTCCGCCGGAGCCGTCTCGCTCTATACGATTTGGGACATGAAGACGATCCTCACGTCGAAAATCCCGGTCACTGCCGGAATCCTCGCATCACTCGCCGTTCTTTCGTCCCTTATCTTTGGGTTCATGGAAATCGGAACGCCAATGGAACAACGCAAGGAGCGACTCGACGAGGAGCGAGTAAGCGAACTCACCTCGATCAAGTACAACGTGCTCGACTTCTATTCAAAAAAGAAGGCCCTCCCTGAATCACTAACCGAAGTCTCGTACAACGAGGGCGACATACTCGATCCGGCAACGGATCTCGCGTACCGCTACGAAGTTGTGAACGATACGACCTTCGAGCTCTGCGCCGACTTTGCAACGAAATCCGAGAACGCGGACCGTGCCCTCACGGCGTCAAAGCCGTATGGATTTACAGCGGAAGAAACGTTCGAGCATACCGCCGGAGAAAATTGTTTCACGCTCACGGTTGACCCTACCGATTTTACGCCAAAACTTTAAGGGAGCGGCACGCCTCGGAACAGTAATGCGGCGCCGTCGAGCAGTTCGAGCAAATCAACAGTTGCTTATGGCATTCCGTGTTCGCGCAATTGCCGAACCGCTCAGTTTTCTCGTTGCATGAAACGCATGTTCCGATCACCTCGTAGTTGTCGGTAAACTGCTCCGTCATCCGCCCGTCAAAAACGTACAGCGATCCCTTAAAATCTTCCCCAGGAAACGCCTTCATGTAGGTCCCAATCCCTCCGTGGAGTTGATACACCTCTTCAAACCCTTGGCTCTTTAGGTAACCGGACGCCTTCTCACAACGAACACCATAGGTGCAAACCGTAAGGACTTTTTTCTTTTTCATCGCCTCAAACTCCGGCGTAATCTTTTTTAGATCCCGGAAATTTTGCATGTAACTATTTTTTGACCCGCGGAAATGACCAACGGCATATTCGTAGTCATTACGCATATCGATAATCTCGAAATCCTCTCCCGACTCAAACCATTTCTTTAATTCCTCGGGAGGAATGTGTTTTCCCGTAAGCGTATTTGGATCGATATCGTCCTCGGCGGGAAGGCCCGTCGTAACAATCTCCTTACGTACTTTAATCTTTAACTTTTTAAACGCGCTTCCAGTCCCTTCGCTCGCCTTAAACCAAACGTCCGAAAAATCACCAAACGTTCCTTCGGTTCCGTCTTGCGCGTGCATGCGCCGTTCGTACTCCGCTATTTGTTCGGTCGTGCCCTCAAGCGTTCCGTTGATTCCTTCGTGCGCGATAAGAACCCGACCGAGAAGCCCAAGTTCCTCGCACGTCCTTCGTTGCCAGTGCATAAACCCAACCGGGTTTTCAACACGGGTGTATTTATAAAAGATGATAAGTTCAAATTTGCTCGACATACTCGGCAATACGGGTGGTTAATTCCTCGATCGTTTGACTAGACGTATCGATTTCTAAATGATCAGGTACAAGCGCTCGCGAAAACACATCGGGTTTCTCTTCAAAAAATTGTGCGAGGGTTTGCTCCGAGGCGATCGTTTGTTTCTCCTTTCTCGATTCGTTCGCGACGCGGGCAAACAAGACTTCTCGTGGAGCCGTGAGCTGAACAAAGATGACCTTTCCGCCATTCTCCTCAACCGCCTTTACCGTCTCTTGGATAAAATCATCATAGAGCATCCCGCCTCCGCCAAACGTCGTAATCAAACTCTTCCCTCGGCGACTCGCCGTCCGAAACAACTCCAACCGAAACTCGCGCGTAAGTCGTTGCTGGTCGGGGTCACCCCAAGGAAACAGTCGTACAATCGGGTTTGCGATCGAATGGTTGTCGATAAGTGGGATTCCGAGCCGTTTCGAAAGGGAAGTACCGATCGTAAACTTTCCAACCGCTGGAGGCCCGTAAAGAAAGATTAGTTTCATAGATCAAGATCGCTCATAGGCGCCCCACCAAGAACTATGGGCGAATTTATGTAGATGTCAAAAAATGCTTTATAGATAGCTACGATTTCGCGCTTCTTGTAATACGGATCCTTAACGTACGGCTGTCTCGTAGCAGACACTCCTTTCGACTCTATTCCTAGTCGTCTACAAGTCCAAACGGCACGAGGCAAATGATACTCTTGTGAAATAAGGATTGCACGCTCGACTCCGAAAAGATCATGCGCGCGTTTGCACGAATCATAAGTACGACGCCCACCAAAATCCTGGTAGATTACATTCTCTGGGATGCCGTATTCTTCTATAAGCGTGTTACGCATAACCTCCGGTTCTGAATACTGCTCGGTACGATTGTCACCGGAAACAAGGATGGTGCTGATTTTTCCGTTATTGAATAGCTCTGACGCGGTTATAAGTCGATCGCGGAGAACGTCCGATGGGTGCGACGAATTTACCAAGCCGGCACCAAACACCAATCCAACAGTAGCTGAATCGACCGCATCAACACTTGTGAACACATGCTTTTTTTGGCTACGGACACTAAGGAGCGGAACGATGAGCGCGATTACCAAAACAATCGATAGTACAGCGCTCAACCGGAAAAGATAACGAAGAAATCTAGTAGCCATAGATAGCCAAAATCCCGCCTAACTGACGGGATTTGAGTGTACCTGAACTTACGCTCGAATTCAACCTATCCGCGAATAATGCGGACAAGAACAACGATGACCGCAAGGATAAGGAGGAAATGAACAAATCCGCCGAGCGTTGTCGTTGTAACAACGCCAAGGATCCACAAAACAACCAAGACAACGGCGATGATCCACAACATAAAAGAAATTCGCGAATTAGTCATTACATGCCGACATTCTCACCCGTACGTTTCACAACGCTTCCGTATACCCGTACATAGACCGGTTGTTATCTATACACGGTAGCACGGAATCCAAAAAGAATACACCCAAAAACGATTTACTCGAGTAGCGCCGATCCAAAGTTCCGTCCGAACCTCTTGCACCAAATACTGACAGTGTACCCGTCCTCGATGATGAGATCCGAAGGTAGGTCATAGGTTTGATCACCGATGTTACCCTTTAGCTTTCCAAGGTTTACATATAGCTCCTCTTTCACAAGATTTTTCACGTCCTGATTTGTCCCGCCACCTTTCACAAGATAGACAAATAAATCCGGTCCATTCGTCACGGAAAAGTCTTCAAGTACAAGGGTACGGATTCCATCGCTTGAGGTAACAACCGATGCCGCCCCGCTAATCGTGTAGCTCGAGTCTCCCTGCACGAATACACCAGACTGCGTAGGCGCGAGCTCGTCCGGAGAGCCAATTTGCTCTTCGGCCGGAAGCGGTTCATCGATAACCGTATCTTGGAACAATGCCTGAATTTCAAAATAACCGAATGTGAGAACAGCAAGAGCGACGAGAACGAGCGCAATGAGAGCAATGGTCAGTTTTTTCATATGGCAAAGCTTATCATGACTTATCCAACCTGACACCCAAGAAACGCCTGTTCGAACTCGGATTTCGTCACGCCGTGGCCAATGACAACGAGGGTACTTTCTCGGACTTCACTCGTCTCCCACGGACGATCCGGCACCGTTTCAAATTCATATCCGCCCCCTTGAAACACAAATCGTTCTTCAAATCCATGAAGCCAAAAAATGCCCTTGTAGCGCAGGAGTCGATCTCCGTTCAGCACAAGATGCTCTCCGATAAAGCGCGCTATTTTTTCCTGATCGAGCGGTTGACTCGCGGTAAGGACGGTCGAGGTAATTCCGGTTGAATGGGCATGTGTGGTAGTTGAGTGTTCAACCCATGCCATCGCCCGCTCTTGCTCGCTAAACGAGAAGAGATCCGCATCCGCGACAATCAGCGCGGACTCGTTAAGCGATCTGAGTTGCGTCTCGAGCACCTCAGGAATCGCTCCCTCCGTTAAATCGGTCTTTGTCACCACAAGAAGTTGTGCGCCCCTTACCTGCGCCTGCCATTCGGGATACGAGGTTCGTGTAAGCCCAAATTTTGCGTCAACGAGTGTGATTACTCCTGCGAAACGATAGTGCGTGGTAAAACTCGGGCTTGAGAGAAGGGACTTTGCGAGCGGAAGGGGATCGGCGAGTCCCGTCGTCTCGATCACGACGTGCTCGATCGGCTCTTTCGCAAGACTCATCAAACTCGCAAGAGCCTGATGTGTATCACCAGCCGACGCACAACAGAGCGCACCTCCCGGGAGCTCGACAATATTGTCCGCAACACCCTTAAGAAGTTCGCCGTCAATTCCAACGTCGCCAAATTCGTTCACGATAAGTGCCACCCTGCGCCCACCCGAATTCTCAAGCGCACGCTTAAGAAGCGTCGTTTTCCCAACGCCTAAAAAACCAGTCAGAATCACGACGGGGATCTTTGTCATAGCTTACTCCGTCGTACCGCCATCAAAATGTTCCGAATCCGCTTCTGCCTCTGCCTTGGTATGGTGCACAACGCCATCGCGATGGTGAGGTGGCATGTAAAGCGTATAGAGCTTCATCGGTCCCGAAGATGAATTTAAAATATTATGCTTCACACCGGCGGGAACCACAATGACGGATCCATCGGCAAGATCATGCGATTCACCGTTTAAAATAACCGTTCCCGTACCCGCCTCAACGCGCAGGAACTGATCAACGTCGTGTACCTCTTCTCCAATATCCTCTCCAGGAAGAAGCGCCATAAGCACAAGCTGACAATTTGAATCCGTGTAAAGAACTTTTCTAAAGTGATCATTTTCTAGAGCAAGCTTTTCAATATTTGTTGTATATCCATGCATAGAAAGTGGTTATGATTTTTTTCGTTTACTTAGAACCCATTTAATCGACGGACTGATTGCTTTATCCTTACGATGAATGCACCCGATCCAGCAGCAAGGTCGCCGTTTACCCTCCTTCAATTCCTGGGCCATGCGTTCGACATGTTCCGCTCGTGTCTCCGCCTTTTTTACAAATGTCACCCAACAAATCCATTCGTTCCTCGCGAGCGGCGTTAAACTCTCCCAGGCAGTCAACGCCCCAGTATCGCCAATAAGCGCGCGCCTCATATCCGCTGGCAGTGGATGGACGGTTCCTTTAGAAATTGTTGTCATAAGTAAACTCGAGCTTTACATGAATTTTACTCCCTTCACCGATATCTTCACGATTTCGTACTTGCGCCTTAAACGGGAGGAGAAAGGTTCCGTACTCTTTGGAGGGAAAAATCGACGTTTTCCAAGTGGTCGCCCCAACCGTAACCATTACCGGAATCGACCCCCATCCACGACGAGGTCCGGAATTGTTTGCCCGGACTTCTTCCGCGATCGTTTTCGGAAGAGAAATAAAATGCCAGGCCGATTCTCCCGAGTACACCCAAATCGTTGCATCAAATTCAACCATAGCACCTAGCGTAATCGTATCATGTCATGAGTAAAAAGAAACTCCCGCCAGGTGTGCACGTGCGCACATGGCGGGAGAGTGGCCAGACGGCTTACTCGAAAATAGCGTTTTTGTCAATATCACCATGAACATGTACCATCCGCCAAAGGAGGCCACATGCCGAATCCCGAAAATGAAAAACGACCGCTCAACACGGTCGAAATCCTCGTTATCGTAATCGCGATCGGACTCTTTCTCGTGATCAGCTACCAATGTGTCACGAACCCCAGGTCGTCGGACGTTGAGATGTATCTCCATCAACACTAGCCCTCTTCTCGGGTCGGACCAAGCATCGGTCCGGCCCAGTGTTATTTCCGCAAAATCCTTTCCATCGCCTTACCTCTCGCAAGTTCATCAATCAACTTATCTAGATAGCGAATCTCCCGCATCGTCGGCTCAACAATATCCTCAACTCGAACACCACAAACAATGCCCTTCACAAGCGATCGATTCGGATTGAGTAGGGGAGCCTCGGCAAAAAATGTCTTGAAATCGGTCTGCTTTTTTATTTGCGCCTCAAGCCCGCGTTGCTTATACCCGGTAAGCCAACGAATAATCTCGTCAACCTCTTCTTTCGTCCGCCCTTTTTTCTCCGCCTTCGCAACATAGAGAGGATATACACTCGCAAAGCTCATCCGATAGATCCGGTGCTCGGACGGTTCCGCTGGTACGATCTTTTTTAGAACCCCTTTACGTTTCACGATGTTCTTATAATCCCACTGTATCTCTCGTGCTTTTTCCAACCATCGCTTTAGATCCTTCTTCTTGATTTCGGAAACATCGGTATAGCGCGCTTCACTCGCCTTAAAACTCCCTTCGTTCTTCAGCCCGTCCTCGTTAAAAGACTGACCGCTCCAAAACAGTAACCGTACACAATTCTTCAACTTATCGTAGCCCACAATCGGATTGCCATCCAAAAACCACACCGGATGCCGATGCCAAATCTTATTCTCGGCGCCTTTTAGATTTCGAGTGATCTCGGTCGCGAGCACATCGCAAATCTCTCTATCGGATTTTGGTAGCGCTTTATTATAGTTCTTTGTGTCGGGATGTAACTCAAGAAGTTTTTTATCCATAACTCGGTGTTGGTGAACCTTTGTTTACGTAGCAGGATAATATTCAATGATCCATTCGATCCCGTACTTATCCCTAAACATTCCGGCAAACGATCCCCAAGGACCTTCACCCATCGGGCCCTCAACCGCTCCGCCAGCCGAAAGACCGTTAAATAACCGCTCGGCCTCCGCCTTAGTCTCAACACTGATCGCAATCTTACTTCTATTTTCATTTTCGTTTACCCGTCCCATAATCTCCGGAACATCATTTCCCATCAACGTATTCATTCCGATCGGTAGCGTGATAAGCATGATCTTATTCTCCTCGGACTCAGGTATGCTAAATTCAGGCATCGAAAGCTCTTTAAACCGAATCATTTTTCCAAATTCTCCACCAAACACAGATTTATAGAACGTGAACGCCTCTTCGGCATTTCCGTTAAAATTGATCCAAGGGTTTATTGTCGTCATAAGTCACTTTAGTTGTGTAAATGCATTCAACTCTTTCTCCATTAGCGAGAACCAATCCGCATACCCGGCGTCGCTAGGGTGGAACATGTCCTTCGCATAATGCTTCGAGGGCTCGAGGGCAAAAGGGTCTAGGGCACGCTTGCGCCAGAGATCCGTATAGCGCACCCGCGAGGAATCAGGGCGCGCAATCTCGGCTTTCATTATTTCTCGAATTTTGTTTCCTCGTCGAGCAAAAATCCAGCGGGTCCCAAAAGGGAACAGGGGAACAGTCCCAATATTCCCAGTGGAGGTTACGAGTACATAACGCCCTTTTTCTTGGGCGAGCGCCAAAAGTGTAGAAAAATCTTTTGCAAATTCTCGATTGTCTGTGAAACGAATTGCATCATTGCCACCTATATGGATCATCACTAAATCAAACTCTGATTCACCGATTTCTAATAGCTGTTTAAGAGCGTCCTCAACCCGAGCACCGCTCACGGAGCGATTCACGATTTGTGCATCCCCGTACCGTTGCGCCGTAAGACCAGCAAGCGAAAACTCCGGGGCACTCGCGCCAACTCCCGCGCCCGTACTATCTCCAACAACAAGTATGTTCATGGAAGCTCCCGGGAGAGAGCGTGAATAGGGAGCAGTGCGATCCGAAAGTCGCGTGCCAACGCGAATAAGGTGGGTCGTACGAATAGCATGAAATAAAATAAACCCAAGGATGGCAACTAATAGAGAAGGAAGAATCATCCGCATATTCCCCAGTCTAGCACGAGAAAGAAAAACCACCACGCAAAGTGATGGATTTTCTGGCTCCACAGATTACCTGTTTACCGAACTGAGGGCGATTTATCCGATAGCACTTATGAGTATGAGGGCCTTAGAAAATCTTGGTCCTAAAGCAGCATCGCGCCCTCAGCCAATCGCTGCTTAAAATAGTCGATCATTCTCATCTCCTGACCATCACGTTCGATCTTATATTCAGGCTTATCTGAATGGGCAAAGATATCGATCATGCCTTCCGTGTATTCCTTCTTTTTCTGCCAATAGGCCGCAGCCAGTTCCGAAACCTGTTCTGCGGATAGCACTTCGAGAAGCTTTTGAACGAGTAAAAACTTTCTCTCTCCATACATCTTCATGATGTTTTCCACTGATATGTCGGGATGTTCGGAAAGATATCCCTTGATTGCAGCAGTAAAAATCCGCATATCATGTCGACCAGCTTCTACTATATCCGCACGTACTTCTTCGTCTACCTCAGCTGGAAACTTGAGTTGACCGTACGGTAACTCTTCGTCAGGCCGAATGCCGTTGATGCCAAGAGTATTACGATCTGCTTGTTCGCGATCAAAAAGTTTGTCGATATAGATTTTAGGAAGAGCCATATCGAACTCATCTCTTCCATCCTCTCCCAAAACAGCCATAATCTTTTCCTTTGAGAAGCCCTCTTTGGTCATCAAATAAACCAGGCGACTTGTACGCCCATTTCCGTCATTGAATGGATGTGTCTCGACCAGCATCGACCCAAGCAACATGCCGATATCTTCTAGATCTCTACCATCTTCGTTCATCTGATGAGCTGCGACCCAAGTTTTAACAAGGATGTCTCGCTTGTCTTCATGGTGCGGGAATATGTGCTTTCCAATCACTTCTTGTCCAGCGGCCGTAACACCAACGCCGTCCATATCCCAATCTTCTTTTTCCTTATCACGAAGTATGCCATTAATACCTTCGATAAACTCAAAATACTCGTCGGCTGTAAGTGTACTAAGAAGCTCTCGACGTAACTCTGGATGATCGGCGTCAAAAGCCTCTTCTACTGTTTGACCGTGAAGTGCCTCAATATTTCTAGAGAGAGTCATGAGACGCAAAAGAAGCTTACTGCGTTTTTCTCGGTCCTCGCTGGTTGGATTATGCTCTGGGCCACCTTCTCTTCGCATATGCTTTATTTGAAGACAGTTTACCAGTTCGAGAAGTTAAATGGTAGGGGACTTAAAAATACAAAAATCCCTCACTTTTTGTGAGAGATTTCTGTGGCTCGGGGGGTGGGGATCGAACCCACGACCAATTGGTTAACAGCCAACTGCTCTGCCGCTGAGCTACCCCCGAATAGGCTCTTTCGAGCTGGAAATAGTGTAAATGAATTTCGATAAATGATCAAGACCCCGCCAGCCGAAGCCAGCGGGGTCACGAACGGTTGCCTTCTCTAGTCGAATCGGAGGAAACCGTCTTCGGGTTGCCGCTCGCCCCGGAAAGTACCTTGCAGTCCATGCAGTTCTCGGGCCCGCAGATAGAACTGCTCGACCGCCGAATAGTCGAACGACACCGCACGCTTCGCTCGGCATCCAGGGGCCCCGGCATCGCTCGCTCGCAACTCGCGTGCTAGATAGCGATAGGCAAAATGGATCGCCTCTAGATGTGCTATCGTAAGGCATTGAAGCACCACGGTTGTCCTCGCGTACACCTCATCACGAGACGCGAGAAAGATGTCGAACGGGACGACGTGCGGGTTCGCACTCGACTCGAGAAGAGCATGGAGTTCGGCGATGAAATGGAACATGACTCCCCTCGAGCGCATCACCTCAAGCGCAGGAATCAGAGTCCCAGGAACCACGAGGTCTTTTCCTCTCGCGAGTTCTAGCGAACGGGCGAGCCGAATAAACGTACCGGCCAACTTCTCGTGCATCATTCCTCCACGTACTCGAAGTATACATCGAAATCCCGATCGTCGCTGTCTTCGCGATTCTTCCTCCACTCTTCGTAGGTGATGCGGAAGGGAGCGAGGAGCGCACTCGGTACCCGATCGGCCCAGATCTTGTCGTCCCAAAGAACGATAAACCAGTCGTAATCGGACGCGTAGACGCGAGTCACAAGGTATTCGTACTCATCGTCGAGCACGACACGATCTCCACACTTCGCGAAGACCTCGGTCAAGTACGCATCGTCGATCTGGAAGTCGCCCCCGAGGTCACGATGAAACCGCAGAAGCGCCTCGAGGTTGATACGCGCCTTGAGAAGCTCCATACCCTTCACTTTGCTCCGCTTCGTGAGCTCGTAGAGCCCGTGCACCCGCTTCTTGATCTCGCGATCGAAGGAGACAATCTCGCGATCATCGATCCCTTCGTACAAGATGCCGAGTCGTTCCTCCATCTTCGGACGCAGAGAATGAAATCGGTGAAGCGTGCCAACGAGATCATCGCTGAACCGGTCGAGAACGGCAGGGGCGGGACCGAAGGCTCGAACCTGAGCCCTCAGTAAGTTTATTAAGGCCGTTTTTGCCATCACTTCCTCCAAGCAAGATGACTTGCTATAATAAGTTCAAATTCACTAATTGTCAATATGGATACTATCTATTTGATTGGACAGATTATTCTTGGAGGATACTTTATCCTAGCGGGTCTTATGCACTTTGTTAACGTTACAATGATGACGGGATATGCCGCGTCAAAAGGCATTCCGATGGCAAAGTCCATGGTTCTTGGGTCGGGTGTTCTCTTGATTGCTGGTGGACTCGGAATCCTTACACAATTCATGCTCGAGGAATCCTACGTGATTCTTATCGGCTTCCTTTTCCTTGCCGCAGTCACAATTCACCCTTTCTGGAAAGCGAAGGATGCGCAAAGCAAGATGGGGGACATGGTCAATTTCCAAAAGAACATCGCGCTCGCTTCCGCGCTCGCAATGCTCCTTGCAACAATCGTCTAGTCCATTCGGACAAAACAAAAACCGCTCGTTGGACGAATCCTTCGAGCGGTGTTTTGTTATCGGGCTTCCTTTGCGCGAGCGATGTTTACCGTGATTGGGCGTCCATCAACCTCTTTGCCGTTCATGGCATCGATAGCTGCGTTCGCTTCGTCAGCGGTTCCGAATTCTACGAATCCGAATCCACGGCTGCGCTTGGTGAACTTGTCGACAGCAACGTGTGCGTCCTTAACGTCTCCAAATGGAGCGAAAAGGTCTCGCAAACCTGCGTCGTCGATTGACCAAGGAAGATTTCCGATGAATAGTCTGTTTTCCATAATATGGGACAGTATCCAGTCGATTACGAATTAATACTAACCCTTATTATGTCGAACAAGAGTAGCAAATACACTATAGCATAAAACCCCTATTTTGTCAATGTAAAGAGGTTGTGATAGCCTATCTCCATATGGGAATTACACATGTACCGGCTGGGAAAAACCCGCCAGAAGATATCTTTGTTCATATTGAGATTCCGGAGGGATCGAATGTTAAATTCGAGGTAGGAGAGGGCGGAACGATCTTTGTTGACCGATTTGTCCACACCCCGATGAATTATCCGGCAAACTACGGGTATATTCCAAACACACTCGGAAATGACGGTGATCCGGTTGATGTTCTCGTAATTGCTCCAGAGAAACTTCCGGTTGGCGTTGTCATTAACGCGCGACCGGTTGGAGTCATCTTAATGGAAGACGAGGGCGGAATGGACGAAAAGATTATCGCCGTTCCAACAAGCAAACTTTCACCAATGTACGATCATGTTAAAGAGGTTACGGATCTTCCAAAACACCTCCTTGACCGAATGACGCACTTCTTCGAGCGATACAAGGATCTCGAGAAGGGAAAATGGGTAAAAGTTCAGGGGACGGAAGGGTCGGAAAAAGCAAAGTCCCTTATCGTGGAGGGAATCGAGCGGGCAAAATAAAAAGAAGGGCCTCGGCCTTTCTTTTGTTTATTCATGAGGAAGAATTGTACTAATCGCGAGAAGCGTCGCCATACCGGCGATAAACCAAAGGAAGGCGTAGCCGGAGCGATGATGCTTTACGGTAAAGAAGAGGCGAGGGAAGAGGTCGTAGACGACGATGAAGAAGAAGGCTCCCGCCGAAAGCGCGAATATTGGTCCGAGGAACTGTTCGCTT
The DNA here is from genome assembly GCA_964401485.1 of uncultured Gammaproteobacteria bacterium. GTDB lineage: Bacteria > Patescibacteriota > Patescibacteriia > UBA9934 > UBA9934 > CAYFMS01. The sequence goes on along the minus strand of CAYNYL010000002.1, from coordinate 79,779 downwards.
TGGACAAGGAAAGCGCTTAATCCGATTCCGATAAAAATTGTTGAGCTTACAAGGAAATTTGTGATGAGCGTTTTTTTCACGCTCCATCCCGCCTCGCGCATAATGATGTATTCCGAAAGCTCTTGGATAAACTCGTGGAGGAAAATTCCAACCGCAGCGCCGAGTCCAAGTCGAATATCGGCGATAAAGGCAGGGAGAAGAACGATTCCGTCACCGATGTTGTGGAGCGCATCACCGAAGACGACTCGCCACGCCATCTTCGAAGGATGGACGTGATCGCAATCTGGATCGGGGTGGTGGTCTCCTTCTGGGACAAAGAATGCAAAGGCGAGGAATCCGAGAAACCCAGCGGAAATATATCCAACCGCTTGATTGATCGGGAGAAGTTCGAATGATTCAACGAAGAGGTGGTAGACTACGATACTAAAGAGCCCGGCGGAAAAGGCGACAAAGTAGGGCATGTGGCGTTGAAGCGCCGATCCAGCGTTCTTTGTAAGAAAGATCGCACCCGAGAAAGAGGCGAGCATCACGATTAGGGCACCAAGGATCACGGAGAGGGTGGTCATAGTTCTTGTGTGTTTTTGTAACTGTTACTATGTTGCAATAACAATTATTGGAAAGTTAGTTTTTAAAGGGCTTTTCGCAAATCATATCTTTTCTTATTGTAACATAGTAACATCTGTGATAAGTGTCAAATCACACACCTATGGAAACAGCACAAATGCATCTACGCATGTCTCGACTACGAGCCACGCAAACCTCAATAGAGATTCTTCAATTCTTCGAGGACGCGCGGCGTCCGATTGATGCGTTAACAGTCCAAAAAGCGCTGCCGCACATTAACCGCGTAAGCGTTTTTCGCATCATCAAACGGCTCGTCGAACACGAACTCATTAACGAAGTATCAATCACCGCCGGAACAACCTACTACGAACGCGCGGGAAACAAACACCACCACCATATTACCTGCATCCGCTGTCATAAAATCGAAGAGCTTTTTTTGTGTGATCAAACAACTCTCGTTGAGGAAGCACGCGAGCAGTCCTCGCTATTTGGCACGATCCTCGCACACCAGCTTGAATTTCGGGGAGTCTGCAAATCGTGCGAGCGTAAAATTACAAAACCAACTCGTTAATCGCCTTAACAAAGCCTGTTAAACCGGCCGTCGTAAACGGGGAGTCGATCGAAAAAGTCGGGCACGCGTCAGGAATTGAGTATGGGGTATAAGCGATATCCTCGAGCTTTTTCCGAGGAATCGTATCGTTTACGGTAAATCCAGCATCAGCCCACTCGAGTAGAAGGGCGAGAGGAGCTGTTACGATATCGGCCTTCGCGGAAAACGCGTCGTGTAAATCGTCGATTGTGCGAACGCTCGCCGCGAGAACCTTAATATCGATCTGATTTTCTTTATACAATCGAAGCGCGTTAATCACATTATCGATCCCGTCGAGCCCCTTGTCTTCAAGGCGACCAATGTAGGGCGAAAGGTAGACACGGTCGTCCTTCGCATCGGGAAAGGCACACCCTGCAAGCCCCGCCTGCTCGAGCGTAAAACAAAGCGTCATGTTTACGTTGATCCCTTCGGCGTAAGCGAGTTTCGCCGCCTCAAGCGCGGTTTTTGTAAATGGAAACTTAATGTGTGCGCCAGGGATCCACGAATTCTTCTCCCGTGCCTCAGCAAGGAGTTCTTCAACCGACGTCTCTCCCGTATCAAATACCTGCATGGAAACCGACTTGCCGGGAAGAAGCGCGCGAATCTCCGTTACCGCCTCCTTATAGATTGTCTGGATTTCGGGAAGCGTCATTTTTACTCCGCCCGCAAACTTCGGGTGCTTCGCGAGAAGTGCCGGGTTCGTTGTCTGTCCATCAAGAAATCCAAGTCGCTCAAGGGCGATTTTTGTCTCCGCCGGATCGGCACTATCAAGAAAAATTCGTGTGTGTAAATTTGTCGGTTTCATATTATCGATATCGTTCCCAAAGAATAATTGATGCCGCTGTCGCGACGTTTAGAGACTCAAGCTTTTCATCGTGTGGGATAAAGTACGACGCGCCTTCGGTTTCAAGCTGGATTCCTCGTCCTTCGGAACCAAAAACAATCAAGCTCTTCTCTCTCGTCATCTCTCGCGCATCTTTCGCACCCTGACGTTTTTCAACCCGAATGATTTGTCGATCCATTTGCGCAAAAAGTCCTTCAACGTCAGATCGCTTAATTAACGCGTGAGGTACGGCAAAAACCGCACCCGTCGAGGAGCGGATCACCTTCGGATTTGTCGGATCGACAGATTCGATAAGGAGGAGGCTCGCGCCAAAGGCAAGACCAAGACGGAAAAGGGCACCGACATTTCCCGGATCCTGAATGTTATCTAGAACAAGAATATCGCGCGCGAGGTCGACCTCTTCAAGAGAGAAGCTAGGAATCCGTGCTACGCCCGCAATCGCTTGTGGCGTTTCAGTTGTTACGAGTTGGTCAAACCGCTCCGTCTCCGCGCGGGTAAATGAAAACTCTAAAAAATCTTTTGCGAGCGAGAGAGCATTTTCTCCCTCAACAAGACACAGCCCTTCTTTTTCGCGACCCTTCTTCGTCGCGAGACGTTTAATCAGTTTTTCTTGTGCATTCGTTAGCATACGCACCCAGTGTACAACACATTGACTTTTTCTCGAAAATTTGCTATTATTTTGCTGACATTCGTTCAATTCCGAACGGGTCACACGCAGGAGTCCTCCTTGGACGACCTCATCTCCCGCCTGATCGAGGAATGCGAGACCGCAGACCTCAGCCACCCGCACCTCGAACGGATCCACGAGATCCTCCTCGAGGCGAAGAGTCTCTCCGCGAGCAACGAAGCGACCGCGCAGGCGCTTCTCGCCGAGGTCGCGCGCCTCAACGCCTTCGCCCTCAACGAAGCACAGGTCGTCCTGTCGTTTCGACACGACTTGATGGCGGCCGCGTGATCTTCGTCTCTCGACGCCAGCTAACCCCTGGCGTCGTTCGTTTTTTTAGAACGGATTTGCTAGAGTAGCGCTATGTCAATCGCGACCAAACTTTTAACATGGTACGACAAAAACGGACGGGATTTACCGTGGCGGAAGGTTACCGACCCCTATCCGATTCTTGTTTCGGAAATCATGCTCCAACAAACGCAGGTTTCGCGCGGAATTCTCTATTTTGAAAAATGGCTCGCGCTTTTTCCAGATTTCGCAAGCCTCGCGAAAGCGACGAATGCACAAGTCATCGAGGCGTGGGCGGGTCTTGGCTACAATCGCCGTGCGCTTGCGCTTCGCGATATTGCTCGCCAAGTCGTTGAGCGGGGCGTACCCGAATCGTACGAGGAATGGGTCGCGCTTAAAGGAATCGGCCCCTACACCGCCTCCGCGATTTCCGTTTTCTCTCTCCAAACGAAACGCCTACCGGTCGATACAAATATTCGTCGCGTCCTCGGTCGCGTGTATCTCGGGGTTCATTTTCCTGATCTTTCGCACGACGAACAAATAATCTCGGCGAGCGAGGAGCTTCTAAAATCAAAACGCTTCCACGACATCCCACAAGCACTTTTCGACCTTGCGACAATGACCTGCCTAAAAACTCCACTGTGCGAAGTTTGCCCATTAAAAGAGTTCTGTAAATCATCGGACGACTTTTTATCCGGGACCATAACAACCCCAAAGCGTACAATAAAAAAAGCCGTCGAGAAAAAGCATACCGGCAAAAAACATCCAGACCGAATTTACCGAGGACGGATTCTAAAACTCGTCCGCGAAAAGGGAAGGGTAAAGACCGAAACAATCGGTCCCGAAATCGACGAGACGTTTAATCGAGCGAAGGACAGGGAGTGGCTTAAATCAATGCTCGATCGACTCGAGCGTGATACGATGATCGAGAAACAAAACAACTATTACCAACTATGCTCCAAGTAGGAACAAAGGCCCCGAATTTCACCCTGAAAAACCAAGATGACAAAGACGTGTCGCTCGAGGACCTCAAAGGTCAGTACGTGCTTCTCTATTTTTATCCGAAGGACATGACCCCGGGATGTACAAAAGAAGCCTGCGCATTTCGCGATTACTGGGCGGAGCTTAAAAAGGCAGGCGCAACGGTTCTCGGGATCAGCAAAGACTCGACAGCGCGCCACAAAAAGTTCGCGGAGAATGAACAGCTTCCGTTCGATCTCCTTGCCGACACCGACGCAACCGTCCTCGATCTTTACGAGGCCATGGGAAATAAATCGATGTACGGAAAAACATTCCTCGGGATCCTGCGTATCTCGTACCTGATCGGGAAAGATGGAACGATTCTTAAAGTCTACGAAAAAGTAAAACCAACCGACCACGCAAAAGAAGTGCTAGACGACGTCCTTGCTCTCTCGTAACTCGTTGTGGCCCGCAAGAACGAGAACTGCGCGCGTAACCTCAAAGAGGGTTTCCATATCGTACTCCGCAAGAATTAAACGAACGATCGTACCTGCACCCGTATCCTTCATTGTCTCGGGAACAAACACCGCCGCGAGAAACGCATCATGTTCCGCGTTTGTTCCGTGTTGATTCCACTCGGAAGGTGGCTGTCCAACAGTCGCACAGGCAATCGTCGAAGCGAGCAGTTCAACGGTAAACATGCCTTCGGTCACCGCTTTTTCAAGAAGCATTACCGGGGTCATCCGCGTAAAGACCTCGCTATAACGTTTAATCACGAGCCGTGTCGGTTCGCTCTCCTTATTTGCCTCAAACCACTGATCAAATTGTGTTTTCATGTCCATAAAGAAAAAACAGGTAGATAATACCTGTTATTTTTCCGCTTTGGCAAGACGCTTGGCCTTGTTCTTTCGTCGGAGGCGGGCAGCTACTACGCGTTTTTCCGCTGTCGCTGCGCGTTGCTTCTTACGATTGAGGTGTTGTCGTGATGGCATACTTGTAAAATATCCGAAACTATAGCAAAGATAGAGAATATCGTCAAACCTATGCACATCTCCTATAAACATGGCTATACCTTTGAACATCCTGCGGAATTAACGATTGTTCCGGTTTTTGAGGGAAAACTCTTTGCGGGAACCTATGGAAAACTTCTTTCCGTGCATTTTCCAGGACTTGAAGCGCGGGCGGAACGGGTGAAATTCACGGGGAAACTCGGGCAAACCCTTGCCGTTTCACACCCACACCACGAGGCGTCAACGCTCATGCTGATCGGGGCAGGGGATGAAAAGCAGTTTAACGCGAACGCGGTACGCGAACTCGCGGGTCACGTCGTACACGCAAGTGAACGGGCGCACGCACACCACGCTGTCTTCCCGGTCGCCTCACAATTTCTGAAAAAACTGAAGGCGGAGTTTAGCATTCCATTTTCAACGGGCGCGCGTCTCGCAAACTATACGTTTAACGCTTACAAAAAACGTGAGGGGCGACATCTTGAGCAAATCACGGTTCTCGTTGAAGACAAAGCGCTCGCGTCAAAACTCGAGAAACAAGCGCTTACGGCGAATCCTCTCGTCGCCGGAGTTTCGCTCGCGAGAGATCTCGTAAATACCCCCGCAAAGGACATGACCCCAACCGTTCTTGCGGAACACGCAAAAGCGATCGCGAAACTCGCCCCCGAGATCACCGCGAACGTCTACGATAAGGCGTGGGCCGAAAAGCAGGGGATGGGCTCCTACCTCGCCGTCTCGCAAGGCTCCGACGAACCACCGAAATTCATCCACCTCGTCTATAAACCAAAACGCGCAAAGAAAAAAGTTGGCGTCGTTGGAAAAGGAGTCACCTTCGATTCGGGTGGATTATCGCTGAAACCGGGGCAGGGAATGGAAACGATGAAGTGTGACATGGCGGGTTCGGCAACGGTTCTCGGACTCTTCCGTATCCTCGCTGAAACGAAGCCAAACGTCGAAGTACACGGATACATCGCCGCGACCGAAAACATGCCGTCCGGAAAAGCGATCCGTCCGGGTGATATCGTAAAATCAGCGAATGGAAAGACAATCGAAATCCTTAATACCGATGCGGAAGGTCGCCTTACGCTCGCCGACGCGCTATGGTACGCGCAAAAAGAATCTCCGGATTACCTAATCGATCTCGCAACGCTCACCGGCGCCTGCGTCGTCGCCCTCGGAGAAGAAATTGCGGGACTTATGGGAAACACGCCGTCGTTTAATAAAGCGCTCCTCGCTTCTGCAAAAACAGCTGGCGAAAAACTTTGGGAACTCCCGCTCGAAAAGCGTTACAAAGATTTAATGAAGTCACCTATCGCTGATCTCAAAAATATCTCAAAGACCCCTTATGGCGGAACTCTGACCGCCGGCCTCTTTATTGAGGAATTCATTAACGACGGTCAAGCCTGGGCCCACCTCGATATCGCTGGTCCCGCCTTCGCCGAAAAGCCCCTCGCGAGCTATATCGGTCTCGGCGGAACAGGCTACGGGATCACGACACTCCTTGAGTTTATCCAATCATTAAAATAATAGACGAACGCCTAAACAAAACACCCGCGCTAAGCGGGTGTTTTTTTGTTAGGCCTTTCCAAGTGTCTCGCCACCCTCGTCCCAATCAATAGGGCAGAGGTCGCCAGACTGAAGCGCTTTAAGAACGCGGAGGGTTTCCTTTACCGAACGGCCGACGGAACCGGAAGAAATGACCACGTACTTAACGATACCTTCCGGATCGATAATGAAGAGTCCACGCTCGCTCGAGCCGTCTTCTGGATTAAGCACCCCGTACGCGCGCGAGATCGACTGCGTTGTGTCGGCAAGGACAGGGTAGGTCACTTCTTGCAAATCACGCTCGAACCAATTCTTGTGCGACCAGTGTGAGTCAGTCGAAGCGGCGAGAATTTTCGCTCCATGCTCCGCAAACTCCTTTTCCATCTTCGCAAATCCACGAATTTCAGTTGGGCAAACGAACGTAAAGTCGCGCGGATAGAAGAAAAAGACGAGCCATGACCCTTTATAATCGGCCAAGTTAATCTTTACGAAATCCGACTCTCCTTTTTTATAAGCGAGCACGTTCGTAAAATCTGGTGCGGGTTTTCCTAGATAAATCATAGTGGTTGTTAGGACTTTCATTGTAACGACTCCGTTAGATTTTGCAAAATCCATGTTTTTTGTTACATTCTACCTATCTATGAAATATTCGACATGGGTTCTTTCCGGAGGTATTTTCCTTGTTCTCGTAGCCATTTTCTTCGGGGTACGCGGGGTCCAATCGGGAAACTTTGAGAAACGATTTGGAACGGCGGAAATCGGAGATAATGGACTTCTTGTAAAGCCTTTGTCCATGGATGGAAAAGAGTACCTCATCCCTCCACGCGAGCGTTTTGAGACGGGACTCACGCTCGATCAGCGCGGAGCGATCAATACCCCAATTTTTGACTCAATCGCAGAAGCTGATCGCTATCTTGCCGACGAAGTCCCTGGACTCGTGGTGGTAAATTCGAATGGTTCGGCGAAGTTTTACTCCTATCAAATCCTTAACTGGCACGAGATCGTTAATGACGGCGACCGAGTCATTCTCTCCTCAACCCTCACGGGTAATTCCGGAGCCTACCTCCGAACGGTTGACAGTCAAGCGCTTACGTTTGAGCACACGAACACCGTATATAACAACGCTCCAATCGTTACCGACAAGGAAACGGGAAGTGAGTGGCTTGTAGGAAAAAATACGGCTATTTCGGGAGCCCTTATTGGAAAAACGTTAACGCAACTTCCTTCGACAGTCATGTCTTGGGATAATTTCAAATCGCTCTATCCAACAGGTACGGCCCTCTCAACGGAAACGGGAGTTGTTCGCGATTACACGAGACATCCGTACTCAACCTACGATACTGCAAAGACGATTTACTTCCCGTTGAACAAGATGGATGATAAACGGATCGGGAACGCGAAGTGGGTCGTTGTTGGTGTACGACTTGGCGAAGAGGCGGTCGCGTTCGCAAAAGAAATCGAGAAAGGATTTAATGTATTCAATGGGCTTGTCGACGGAACACCGATTGTCGCCACCTACGACAATGAAACGGAAGTGATTCACGTCTTTAAGGCTATCATCGACGGTCAAACTCTTACATTCGAATACGATCGTCCAAACAACCGAATCACCGACAAGGAAACCGGCACGCGCTGGAGCCCAACCGGAATCGGCATTTCCGGAAAACTCCAAGGAAAGCAACTCGAACTCATCCCAACATCTGAACACTTCTGGTTCTCTTGGTACGCACAAAACCCAACCACAACAATCGGACACCTCGACGCCGTTGACCGCGCACATGTCGAATAAAACCCTCTACATTGTAGCGACCCCGATTGGCAATCTTTCGGACCTAAGCGACCGAGCGCGCGACGTTTTGTCGCGCGTTTCGGCGATCGGAGCAGAGGATACCCGAGTAACAAAGAAGTTGCTTGATTCATTCAATTCAAAAACGAAGCTCGTTTCGATCCACGAACATTCGGAAGAAAACGTCCTCACGGCATTTCTCGAGATCGACGGGGACCTCGCCTATGTAAGCGATGCGGGAACCCCGGCAATTTCGGACCCTGGCGGAAAAGTTGTTGCGCTTGCGAGAAAAATGGGAATCACGGTCATTGGCATTCCGGGAGCCTCGGCGCTCACGACGGCTCTCTCCGTTGCGGGCTTCCCGACAAATCGCTTCACCTTCCTCGGATTTCCACCGCAAAAAAATGGACGCAAAACCTACTTCGCAGAAGTCGCAAAGCTCGAAGAGACCGTCGCCTTTTTCGAAAGTAAGCACCGAATCGAAAAAACGCTCGCGGAACTTCAACCGGACCGCTACTGTTTTCTTGCTCGAGAGCTGACAAAAATGCACGAAACGCATTATTTCGGAACGGTCACTGAGGTCATGAACCAACTAACGGCAACAAGTCAAAAAGGGGAGTACGTCGTCGTCCTCGCCCCACTAAATTGGCACCTATGAAAAACCGACTCTTTCTTTCAACCGCGATTCCTTACGTAAACGCCGACCCACATATCGGATTCGCGCTTGAACTTGTTCAAACCGATTTTCTCGCGAGATACAACCGAGCGAAGCTTGGACGTGAGACAGTTTTTGCAACAACCGGAACAGATGAAAACAGCTTAAAAAACGTGCGTTCCGCCGAAACGGCAGGCATTCCCGTTGAAGCGTTTGTCGAAGAAAAGGCAGGAATTTTCAAAACCCTTCTTGAAAAACTCAACGCAGACTTCAACGCGTTCATTCGTACGCGCGAGGATCGTCACATGCGAGGCGCGCAGAAACTTTGGCAGGCCTGCAACCCAGAGGATTTTTATAAAAAAGAATACGAGGGCCTCTACTGCGTTGGCTGTGAAATGTTCTACACCGAAAAAGAAGTTCCAGACGGGATCTGCCCAGAACACAAAAAGCCCCTCGAAAAAATCAAAGAAGAAAACTATTTCTTCAAACTTTCTAAATACGAAAAAACGATTGAACGCCTTATCGCGTCAAACGAACTTCGAATCGTTCCGGATGCGCGAAAGAATGAAATGCTCGCGTTTATTAAAAACGGTCTCGAGGATTTTTCGGTCTCACGAAGTAACGAACGTGCGGGACATTTCGGCGTGCCCGTACCAGGGGACGCGACCCAAACGATGTACGTTTGGTTTGATGCGCTTTCAAACTACTTGAACGCGCTCGATTACGCGGACGACGGTAAGCTCTTCTCAGAGTTTTGGAATAGTGCTGACGCGAAACGGGTGCACGTAATCGGAAAGGGGATCACACGATTCCACGCTATTTACTGGATTGGAATGCTCCTTTCCGCAGGCCTTCCGCTTCCGGACGAATTGTTCGTCCATGGTTACATTACGGCGGGAGGCGAAAAGATGTCGAAATCTCTCGGGAATGTCATTAACCCATTCACGACCGTCGACACCTACGGAACGGACGCAACGCGCTACTACCTTCTTCGCGAAATTCCATCGACAGACGATGGAGATTATTCGGATGCTCGAATGGAGGAGCGTTACGCAGAACTCGCAAACCGTCTCGGCAATCTTGTTTCGCGCGTTTCGGCAATGGCGAATAAATATTTCGAAGGAAAACTTGATCGGATCTCGGTCAACTGGAGCGAACAAGAAACACACCTTGATAATGCGATCGACGACTATAACTTCAAGGCCTATCTCGACTACGTCTTCGAAGCCTGTGACGCGGCAAACGAAGTCATCGATAAAAAAGCCCCGTTCAAACTCGTAAAGACGGATGAAGCGGAGGCAAAACGTGTGCTCTCCGAAGTCGCGGAAATGATTCGATTTATTGGACGCTCGCTCGCCCCAGCACTTCCGGAAGCATCGGCCAAAATCCTCGAGAGCTACAAAGAAGATGGAACGGTTGCTATTATTCCAGGCCTTTTCCCACGCCGAGATCAATAATATGCGTTTAATCGACACGCACTGCCACGTTCATTTCCAAGCGTACAAAGACGACATGGACGAGGTCGTTAAACGTTCGCTCGAAGCGGGTGTGCAGATGATTACGGTTGGAACGCAATCGACAACGTCGGCAAACGGAATTCTCCTCGCGGAAAAATACGATGGCGTTTGGGCAACGATCGGGCTCCACCCAAACCATGTACACAAGCAAGAATTCTTTGATGACAATGAACTTCCGCCCGAAAAGCGGGAGGTCGGTGCGATTAAAACCCGAAGTGAACATTTTGATCCCGAGTACTACAAAACGCTCGTTACGCATCCGAAAGTCGTTGCGATCGGCGAGTTCGGGCTCGACTATTATCGTCTTCCGCCAAACGTTGACCTTGCGCGACTTAAGGCGGATCAACAAGCGGAGTGTAAAAAGCAACTTTTGTTCGCGAGCGAATATGAGAAGCCTATCGTGATTCATTGTCGCGACGCACACGACGATCAGTTCGTTCTGTTAAAAGAGGTGATCGACGCGGGCGGACTAAAGAAGCGTGGAGTCATCCACTCGTTCACAGGAACGCTCGAAGACGCAAAGCGCTACGACTCGATCGGTTTCAAACTCGGAATCAATGGCATTCTCTTTTTCTCGAAAGAGCTTCAAGCGGTCGTAAAAGAAACCCCGTTCGAGCAACTCGTTGTCGAAACGGATTCGCCATATCTCACGCCACCGCCAAATCGCGGAAAGCGCAATGACCCGACAAATGTTCGGTTCATCGTCGAAAAAATCGCAGAACTAAAATCGCTACCCCTTAAGGAGGTAGCGGAAGCGACGACACGAAATGCGGAAACGGTTTTTGGCCTAAAATAGAAACGCCTCTTGGGTAACTTGTCTGCCAGGAAGTTGGGACCGGAGAATTCCGATTTATGGCAAACTGTTTTTCCAAGAGGCGAGTCCGACGCTTGCGCGAAGGAAAAGTGATGCTGGTGGCAGCAGGTCACGAACGAGGAAGTCCGGGGGCTCAAGTAGACGACTTCGCCCGACGTCTTGACCTTAAGAGGGCGAACAATCCTCTCTCCGAAGAACCGCCACCAGCAATGCAGGTCACTTTACTCTAAATGCTGAAATTGTCAACGCATAGCCAATATGTCGCAAAATTTGCTTGAAAATCTCAACCCGGAACAGTATCAGGCCGTCGTCCACCGCGAAGGTCCGCTTATGATTATCGCGGGGGCGGGAACGGGGAAAACGACCGTGATTACGCACCGAATTGCCTGGCTTATCGAGCAGGCGCTCGCGAAACCCGACGAAGTTTTGGCGCTCACCTTTACGGACAAGGCGGCAAACGAGATGGAGGAGCGGGTCGACCTTCTTCTTCCGATCGGCTACGTCGATCTTTGGATCTCGACATTCCATTCTTTCGCCGAAAAAATCCTTCGCGAGCATGGACCGGATATCGGTCTTCCGGCAAATTGCTCGCTTCTTAACGGCGTCGATACTCTTCTTTTAATCCGCCGAAACTTCGATCGGTTTAATTTCAACTACTACGCGCAACGCGGAAATCCAACGCGCTTTATTAATGATCTTATTGGTCATTTTTCTCGAGCGAAAGACGAACTTATTACTCCAGAGGCTTACATCGCTTACGCGACGAAACTTGCGGAAAATGCAAAAGAAGAAGCGGACAAGGTGGAGGCCGAACGGATTCTCGAGCTCGCAAACGCCTACAAAACCTACCAACAACTTCTTGTCGATAACCACGCCTACGATTTTGGCGATCTTGTTTACTACACGGTGGAGCTCTTACAAAAACGACCAAATGTTTTAAAGAAATATCAAGAACAATTTAAGTATATTTTAGTTGACGAGTTCCAAGATACGAATAAGGGTCAGTACGAACTCGTGAAGCTCCTTGCGGGGAAGCGGAAGAATGTCACGATCGTTGGAGACGACGATCAGGCGATTTATCATTTCCGCGGAGCGTCACTTGGAAATATTTTGCAATTCAAAACGGACTTTGAAGGCGCAACCGCCGTTGTCCTCAACCGCAACTACCGCTCGCATAGCGAGGTTCTCGACACAGCCTACAACTTTATCCAAGCGAACAACCCACACCGTCTTGAGGTCCAGCAAGCGATCGATAAACGCCTCCACTCCGAAAAGGGAACGGGGGGATTTGTGCGTGGAATTCAGTTCGCCACAGAGGACGACGAGGTTGATTTTATCGTAAAGACGATCGTTGATCTCGTTTCGGCCGGGGAGGCGGATTACCGCGACATTGCAATTCTTAGTCGCTCACACAACGCGACCTCGCCGGTTGTCTCGCGCTTTGAGGCGCTTCGCGTCCCGTACCGCTACCTCGCCCAAGACGGCCTCTACCTTAAGCCGCTGATCGTCGACGCGCTTGCGTACCTTCGCGCGGTCGATCAATCGCAAGATGATACGTCCTACTACCGAATCTTTTCACACCCGGAACTTGGAATCGACGCCCGGGATCTCCACGAAATTACGATGTTTGCGAAAAAGAAGGGGCTTCCGCTCGTGAAGGCGATGAAGCTCGTCGGAAGTATCCAGGGGATTAGCGAATCAAGTCTTCTTCGTATTCGCGAAATTGAAGCAGGAATCGAGAGGCTTCACGAACTCGCAAAGCGCAAAAATGTGAGCGCGCTCTTTATCGATATTATTAACGAAAGCGGACTCCTTACGCTCGCGACGGGGAAGGGCGACGAGGAACAAAAAGAAGCAATCGGACTCCTTAACCAGTTCCACACCCGTCTAAAGAAATTTGAGGAAACGAGCGACGACGGACTTCTCCACACCTTCCTTGCGGAATTTGTTCATGAACGCGAGGCGGGCGAAACCGGAATGCTCCAAGCAGATATCGAAAGCGGTCCGGACGTCGTAAGCGTTATGACGGTCCACAGCTCGAAGGGACTCGAGTTTAAATATGTCTTTATCATTAGCCTCGTCGATCAGCGCTTCCCTTCGCGCGCGAAAGCCGACGCCCTCCCGCTTCCCTCTGGACTAAACGTGGATCCGTACGAAGAGGCAAATAACCAAACCTCGGAAGAACGCCGACTCTTTTATGTCGCCCTTACCCGCGCAAAAATCGGCGCCTATCTTCTCGCAAGCGAGAGCTATGGGGGAGCGCGAAAGAAAAAACCGTCGAAGTTCTTTGAAGAAATGAAGATGGAGCTCGAGACACTGGCGTCGCTTAATGCGTTTGAAGAGCGCGAGTCGCCACCGGTAGCGAAACATGAACTTAAGGGAACGGAAATTAAGTCGGTCAGTATTACATCGCTCAAAGATTTCTCCGACTGTCCGCTAAAATATCGCTACCGCCACATTCTCCGCATTCCGATTTACGGAACCCACAACCAAAGCTTCGGAACAACGATGCACAATACCGTACAACGCTACTTCGAATCGGCAAAAGACACGACGCTTCCGACCTACGACGATCTCCTACGAATCTACGACGAGCAATTTATCGACGAGTGGTATCCGGATGAAGCGAAGAAAGAAGAGTTTCGAGAGAAGGGGCGGGTCATGCTCAAAGATTTTTACGATAAATGCAAGGAGCAGTCGGAGAAAGTTCTCTATCTCGAACAACCGTTTAGTTTTAAGTTCGGAACGGTGAAAATCGCGGGACGAATCGACCGAATCGATAGCTTCGAGGACGGCGTCGAGATTATCGATTACAAGACGGGAAAGCCAAAGGAAAAACTTGAACCGGAAGACAAAAAACAACTACTTCTTTATAAGTATGCGGCGAACGCATGCTTTAATCCACCCCTAAACGTTAAAAAATTAACGTACTACTATCTCGAAAATGGAACGCGGGTAAGCTTTACCGCAACCGAGAAGGACATGGTAAAATTCGAGGAGGGAACAAAGGAAGCGATCGAGGATCTCCTCGCTTCAAACTTTAACGCAACCCCGAGCGCGTTTACGTGCGGATCCTGCCCATTCAAAGACATCTGTGAATTTTCAGAAGCCTAATTTCTCCTACAAGTATCAGCCTCGAAAACCGTCTCCCGACCGCCCGCGTAAAGCGAAAACGGTGGCGATCGGCGATCTTTTGCGTGCAACCCTTTCAAAGCACGGGATTGCGGGACAAGTCGAGTCGGCGATGATTGTTAAACGCGCAGAGGAAGAACTAAAAAGCGCTACGGACCGACACATGCACCTTGATTTTCGTGTCGTCTCTTACAAATTCAATAAACTTTCGATCGCTTGCTCATATCCCGAGACCGTACAGGCGCTTCGACCACTGAGCGAAGGGCTTAAAGACGCCATCCTACGGGCCTTCCCAAGTGTCACGCTCCATGAAATAGAAATTTCCCTCCGGCCAGAATCCGTTCGGGAACGAGACTAATCCCCCTGTTTGGTTTCAAGAAAAAAGTACTCGATAACACCAACCACAACGAACAGAAGAAGAAAGATCCACCAGTGGAGAAGCTGTAGTCCGGAGAACAAAAGAAGGAGCGTAATAAGAAGTGAAAAGAGGATACTTTGACGGAGCGAATTATTCATCGCACGTGGCACATCTTCCTCGCTTGAAAACCAAACGCGGAGTGACGTCACAACGGTAATCGACGTACTTGTAAGTGCCAAAAAGAAGGTAAAATGAAAGAGAAGAAGACCGAAAAATCCCGCCTCGAGCGGATCCACATTGAACAGAACAACGAGAAATGACCCAGCCGTCAACAGGGCGCCGAGAAGGAAAACCGTGAGATATTGGCGAATATTCATAACGCTAGTATACCACGGCAAAAATGTCCCTTGCTAATCATGGGGACTTGGTTAAAATGAGGTCTCAAACCCCTTATGTTCAATAGACTACTCGGACGCTTTTCAGAAGATATTGGAATCGATTTTGGTACATCAAATACCCGGATTTTCGTAAAAGAACGTGGGATCGTGCTTAACGAACCGTCCATTGTCGCCGTAAATACACGCAGTAACCAAATGATTGCCGTTGGGAGATCCGCTCGCGACATGGTCGGAAAGACACCGCCACACATCACAACGACAAGACCACTCTCTAAAGGAGTCATTTCGGATTTTGAAATCGCGGAGAAAATGCTCAAGTATTTTCTTGATCATATTCACGAGGAAAGCTTCACGATCGTTCCGCGCCCAAAAGTCATTATCGGGGTACCGCTTGAGATGACGGAGGTTGAACGAAAGGCGGTTGAAGATGCCGCGTTTTCCGCAGGGGCGCGAGAAGTTTCGCTCGTTGAGGGTGTTATCACTTCCGCGCTTGGAGCGAGGCTCCCGATTTCCGATTCTTTGGGAAGTATGGTTGTCGACATCGGGGGAGGAAAAACCGAAATTGCCGTGATCTCGCTTAACGGCGTTGTAACGTGGAAGGCTCTCTCGATCGCGGGAGATGAGCTAACGAAAAACATCATGCAATTTGCGCGCGACGTGTTCAATCTTCTCATCGGAGACCGTGTCGCGGAGATGACAAAATGCACCATAGGAAGTGCGATTCCTCTCGACCAAACGGGAACGATGGAGGTACGCGGACGAGATTTGATTACTGGACTACCGAAAGAAATTTTACTTAACGATGGACAGGTACGAGAGGCGATCTACAAATCGCTTCGCCATATCGTTGAAAATATTAAGGCCACGCTTGAAGCGACCCCGCCGGAACTCGTGGCTGATATTTACGAAAAGGGAATTGTGCTCACCGGGGGAGGAGCACTTCTTCGAGGACTTGACCGCCTGATCGCGAAAGAAGCGGATATCCCAGTTCATATTGCTGACGATCCACTCACCTGCGCCGTACGAGGAACAGGCGTCCTAATCGATGACCAAACGCTCCTTCGACACGTGACCCTCCCTTCAACAAGTGACGAGCGTTACACCTAATCAAAATGAAGCGCACAAGAACACCAATCGCCCAACTTCTCGATGCCGAATACCGAGGCGCTATCCTTTTTGTTGTCATCGTTCTCGGGCTTCTATTGTTACTTCAAGTGAGTTTTTTTGACGCCGGACGACTTTTTCTTCAACGCCAACTTTACGGAATTGGAAACGGTATTTTCAGCGTCTATTCGCATATTTATACAAAGAAAGCGGAGCTCGAACTTGAACGCAACCATTACCGCGAACTCGCGCAAGCGCTCGCAACCGATAGAATCGAACTTGCATCACTCAAGGAGCAAGTGCGCGAGCTTGAACGACTACTCGACTATACACAGACTACAGAAAACCAAACTCAGGTGGCGCGGGTTCTCTCAAGGAGCGAGGAGGACGAGCACATGCTCCTTCTCGACAAGGGAAGCGCAGACGGGATCACTATTGGACGTCCCGTTATCGTTGAGCAAGGCCATCTTCTTGGAATAGTCGACCGTGTCGGAAATCACACATCGGTCGTACGCCTCCTTACCGACAAACAAACAAAAATCCCAGGAGCGCTCGCAACCCGCGGGCAAACAACCGGAATCATCGAGGGGCAGAACGGCTATTTTCTTAACATGTCGCTTATTCCGAAATCCGAGCTCGTCCAGATCGGAGATCTCATAACAACAACCGGCGCACAGTCCCATGTCCCATCAGGACTCATTGTCGGCGTTGTCCGAGAGGTCACCTCCGAGGAGAATTCTTCGTTTCAAACGGCAATCATTGAACCGCTTGTGGACGCTCGTCGTTACGGCACCGTTCTTATTCTCCTCCCTCCAAAGGACGCACTATGATTCGGTCGCTCTTCCTTCCACTCCTATTTGCCTCCTGCGTCGTTATTGAAACAAGCCTACTTCAACCGCTCCCGCGCCCATTTTCGCTTGTTCCGCTTGTCTTTGTTGTTGGCGTCGTTCTCCTTCATCGCGTAGGAATAATTGAGGGGGTTGTCTGGTTCATTCTCACAGGGCTTCTCGGCCTGCTTTTTGGATTTAATGAACCGTTTTTTTGGCATGCATTTATCCTCGCGGGCATCGGCGCATTTCTTACCAAACAAACATTCGCCCATCGTTCGCTTTATGCGCTTCTCGCACTTGGCGGAAGTCTATTTATCTCCGAACGAATTCTTCGTATTGTGAGTATAGAAATCGCGCAACTTTTTTCCAAGGTACCCGAACTCTCCACGGGAAGGGAACTTACCGAAATCCCAAGAGACCTCGTCGTTCTCCTGTTATCGCTTTACGTCGCATACCTTACCGCCCGCTACGTTGAATTCCTTCTTCGAAAAGTATTTTACTTGCGCTAGTATGTGGCTTAAACGCAAGTCTTCACATGCAATCTTCCCGATTGAACACAGCGACGATCGGGTAATACTCAACGAATCCGAGTCGGATCAATTTTTCGAGCGCGTCATTGCAACCGGAACTGAACTCGAACGCTCAAAGCAAAGACAATTTCTTGGGACACAAACACTAACGAGTCGACTTCGTTACGCTCTTTTCGCTCTCACGATCGTTACACTCTTATTCCTCGGACGCGTCGCTTACCTCCAGCTCATCAAGGGAACCTCGTATCGCGCACTCGCCGAAAACAACCGCATCTATACACTCGTAACACCAAGCGAGCGTGGTGTTATTTACGATCGAAATGGGCTTGTGCTTGCAAAGAACATTCCCGTCTTTCAGCTCATCTTGAATCCAACACTTCTTCCCAAAGAGAAGGAATCGGCAACGGCCCTCGCAACCGAGCTCGCAAACACCTATGGAATTAATCCGATCCCAATCTACGAACAAATCCTAAAAGAGAAGGTTGATCGAGAGACGATCCTACTTTCTGATACAATCACCCACGAACAGGCCGTGCTATTTCTCGCCGAAGGGAATCGATTCCCGGGCGTCTCGCTTGAAATGAGCTCGAAACGAGAATACTTGAGTTACGCGATCCCAACGCTCTCACACATCCTCGGTTACGTCGGAATCGTGAATACCGATGAATACGCACAAAACAGAGAGAAGGGGTATCGCCGATTCGACGTCATCGGAAAACAAGGTATTGAAAAATTCTACGAGGATGCCCTACGAGGAACATTTGGAAAAACAATTCTTGAGGTTGATGCGCGCGGTCGGGAACGACGCATTATTGAAAAAACAGACCCAATACCAGGGGAGGCGCTCACCCTCTCTGTTGACGCACGATTCCACACGGTAATCGAGCAAATAATCGAAGCCCGTCTCGCAGGAACAGGCGCAACAAACGCCTCCGTCGTCGTCATGGACCCCGCCACCGGGGAACTCCTTGCACTCGTTTCCTGGCCAGCCTATGACGCAAATCTTTTCTCGAAGAAAAATAACGCAAGCGACTATGAAGCACTTCTAAACGATCCTCGACGCCCGCTCTTTCCTCGGGCAACCTCGGGAAACTTTCCGGCCGGATCAACAATCAAACCAATCTACATTGCCGGAGGACTTATCGAAGGCATTATCAATCGGCAAACGGTCATTTACTCAACGGGCGGAATTCAGGTTGGTCCATGGTTCTTCCCGGACTGGCGCGGGGGAGGACACGGTCCAACGAATATGTACTTCGCCATCGCCGACTCGGTAAACACATTCTTCTACTATCTCGGAGGAGGTTACGAGGATTTCGAAGGACTGGGGGTTGAAAAGTTGATGGAATACGCGAGTCTCTTCGGGCTAGGGAAGCAAACCCACATTGATCTCTTCGGGGATGCAGAGGGGTTTCTCCCTTCAAAAGAATGGAAAGAAAAAACAAAGGGTGAGCGGTGGTACATCGGGGACACCTACAATGTTTCAATCGGCCAAGGAGACATTCTCGTTTCTCCGCTCCAAATGGCACGCGTCGCATCGGTATTCGCAAACGGCGGATTTCTTGTCGATCCAAAGCTCAATAGAGCACGCGAAACAACTCGCACACAAATACTCGAACCCGATATTGTGAATGAAGTACGAATCGGGATGCGGCAAACCGTCACTATTGGCTCTGCTCAATCACTCCAACAAGTCCCCGTTCCCGTTGCCGGCAAGACGGGAACGGCACAATGGTCCTCAACAAAAGCGCCACACTCTTGGTTTATTGGATTTGCCCCGTATGACGAGCCGGAAATTGCCATTTCAGTCCTTGTCGAAGAAGGTGGCGACGGTCTTGCGATCCCAATCGCTCGGGAAGTCCTAACGCAATGGTTTGCTAATTTTGCGGAATAAGGTATGATTTACGTCTACCGCCCGTAAGGCGGTATTATCCATATGCACCCATTATTTTTATCGAAAGAAAAGCTAGCCGAAATCGAGGCGGAACTTGCCGTACGACGAGGCGAGAAACGAAAGGAACTCGCGGAACGCATTGGTCTTGCGAAAGATCAAGGAGATCTTTCCGAGAATTTTGAATATCATAACGCAAAAGAACTCCAAGCGGAGAATGAAACAGAAATCTTCCGTCTCGAGGAAATGGTGAAAAATGCCGTTGTGGTTGACATGAAAAAAGGAGGAACGACCATCGGGCTCGGAAGTCGTTTTACCGTAAAGATGAAGGACGGGGCGACACGACAATTCATGCTCGTCGGAGCCGCGGAAACTGACCCGATCAAGGGGAAAATTAGTAACGACTCACCGCTTGGAAATGCCTTCCTCGGAAAATCGGTTGGAGATACCGCGTCCTTTGAAGGACCAAATGGTATAATCGAATACACGATTCAATCACTCGACGAAGTATGATCAAAGAGGAGCTCGTAAGGCGTGAACGCCGAGAGCAGATTATCAAGGACGGGCGAAATCCGTACACCCCAAACGGTGCGCACACCCACGACGCTGAAACCGTATTAGTACGATTCGACCAATTCGAGGCTGAAAAAACGGTTGTCTCGATTGCAGGAAGAATTCGCGCCCTTCGCAAGCATGGCGGACTTACCTTCGTTCGCGTTGAAGATGCAACAGGGATTATCCAAGTCGCCCTCCACCGCGACGTTGTTGGCGTACCCGCCTACGATCAATTCCACAACGAAACGGACGTTGGTGACTTTTATCGTTTTGAAGGAACGGTTTTTAAAACAATGAAAGGGGAGAAGTCGATTGATACAAAGCGCTACACGCTACTAACAAAGGCTCTCCTTCCACTTCCAGAGAAATTTCACGGACTTACCGATACGGAAAAGCGCTACCGCCAACGCTATCTCGACTTGATCGTCAATCCATCATCGATGGCGCTCGCAAAGACGCGTTCAAAGATCGTCGGCATTATCCGAAGCTACCTCGAGGAACAAGGATTTCTTGAAGTTGAAACGCCGATCCTCCAACCAATTGCTGGAGGGGCAGCGGCAAATCCATTCGTCACACACCACAACACGCTTCACCACGACTTCTACCTCCGTATTGCGCCAGAACTCTACCTTAAACGCTTAATCGTTGGCGGATTCGAGAAAGTGTACGAGTACGCACGCTGCTTCCGCAATGAAGGGATCAGTCCGCAACACAACCCGGAATTTACACAAATCGAGTGCTACTGGGCATACGCGACAATCGAGGATTTAATCGAGCATATTGAGGCGCTTATTAAGCGTGTCGTGTTCGCTCTTTCGCCAACCGGAATTCTTGACCACGGAGACTTGTCGCTTGATTTTTCAGGACCGATCAAACGCATCACGTTTAGAGAGGCCATCCTTGAGAAAACGGGAATCGATATCGATGCGTACACGACGGAAGAAGCGCTTCGCGCAAAAATGATCGAAGAGGGAATCAAGGACGCAAAAGAAACGATTGGTCTTGGTGCGCTTTTTGATGTGCTCTACAAGGAAAAGGTGCGTCCACTTATCGTTCAACCAACATTTGTCACGGAGTACCCAGCATCAATGAAACCGCTCGCAAAGCGAAGCGAAGAGCGTCCGAACTACTCGGCAAGTGCCCAACTCGTTATTAAAGGGGTCGAGGTTTGGAACGCGTTTAACGAGCTCAACGACCCAATCGAGCAAGAAGAGCGATTTAACGAGCAAGACGCGCTCCGAGAGCGGGGAAGTGACGAGGCCCAGGCAATCGACCATGACTTCTTATCGGCGCTTAAAACCGGTCTTCCACCAACGGCTGGATACGGACTTGGAATCGACCGCTTCGTCATGCTTCTCACGGGTGCGCCAAACCTCAAGGAAGTCATCCTCTTCCCAACGCTTAAACCGCTTTTGACCGACGAAGGCGCAAGCGAAGCGGAAGAATAATATGCCGAGAGTCCTTGTTTTCGGGAGCTTCGATGGACTTCACCCGGGACACGTATTTTTCCTTAAAGAGGCGGGCGAACTTGGCGACGTGATCGTAAGCCTGCCCACCGACGAAACGGTCAGATCATTCAAGGGAAAGGCGCCGAAATTCACGTATGAAGCCCGGAAACGCGCGCTCGAGACGTCCGGCCTCGTAAGCGAGGTACACCAAAGCGATACGCACCCGGGCACCTACACAATTATTGCGACCACGCATCCCGATTTCGTCTTCTTCGGCTATGATCAATCCGCTCTTAAAGCCGACTTTACGACCTATCTAAAAGCGCATACACTAAATTTCGAAGTCCGTACGGGAAGCCCTTACGAACCGGATCGCTACAAATCTTCAAAACTCAACTATGATTGATCTCAAAAAGCTTCGAGAACAGGGGGAAGCCTATAAAGCCGGTGCAAAAGCGAAGGGGGTAGATGTCAGCCTCGATCGTATCCTTGCTCTTGATGAGGAAGTCCGCGCGCTCAAAACGGAAATCGAGGGTATCTCCGCAAAAAAGAATGCCGCCTCTGGAACGATCGCGAGCGCCCAAGGTGACGAGAAAAAAGCATTGATTGAATCGATGCGCGCTCTTGGCGATACCGAAAAAGCACTCCTTGAAAAGATCGCCCCGCTTGAAACTGAGCTTAATGATCTGCTCTACAAATTGCCAAATCCTCCACTCCCAGACGTCCCGGTAGGCGAGGGTGAGAGCGCAAATACCGTTATTCGAACCGTTGGGGAACCAACCAAATTCACTTTTGAACCAAAAGATCATGCGACGCTTGGCGAGGCGCTCGGGCTCTTTGATCTTGAGCGCGGGGCAAAGGTCAGCGGTGCACGATTCGCCTACGTAAAGGGCGACGGCGTCCTCCTTCAAATGGCCCTTACCGCCTACGCGCTCGACGTCGCAAAAACACATGGATTTACCCCGATCTCCGTTCCGCACCTTGTGAATGCTGAAGCGATGCGCGCCATGGGCTATCTCGAGCACGGAGGACAAGATGAAATTTATTATCTCGAGAAAGACAACCAATACTTGATCGGGACTTCCGAGCAAGCGATCGGCCCGCTCCACATGGGGGAGACGTTCAAGGCAAGCGATCTTCCGAAGCGCTACGTCGGAATCTCTCCTTGCTACCGTCGTGAGGCCGGATCTTACGGCAAGGACACAAAGGGAATGATGCGTATGCACCAATTCGATAAAATCGAGATGTTTAGCTTTGCATTACCGGAATCGGATGCAAGTGAACATGAGCTCATTCTTTCAATCGAGGAAACATTGATGCAAGGGCTTGAAATCCCATATCACGTCCTCCTCATCGGCTCCGGCGACCTCGGGCTTCCAGCCGCAAAAAAATACGATATCGAGGCCTGGATTCCAACACAAAACACCTACCGCGAAACGCACTCGTGCAGCACAACAACCGACTTCCAAGCACGACGCCTTGAGACACGCGTAAAGGATGACTCCGGTACACGCTACCTCCACACCCTCAACGGCACCGCATTCGCACTCGGACGAACGATGATCGCCCTCCTTGAGAATCACCAGCAAGAAGACGGCACAATCCGAATCCCAAAGGCACTACAACCTTACCTAGGCGGAAAAACCGTTCTCGGCGTATAGCATGGGAAGGAGGAACTATCTCATTGCAGAAGAAATTCAAAGCCATAAGGAAAACCCTTATCGGAATGAGCTTTTTCATAAAAAGCGGCTCCGAACCAAGTGGCAAAAACGACTCGGATTTGCGATTCCGAGCGTTTTTCTTATCGGTATTTGCATAAGCCTGCTCCTTTCGCCATTTTTTCGGATCACCTCCGTCCTTGTTGTAGGCGCAACAACGATCGATCCATTTACAATCGAAACGGCTGTTTCGGAGTCACTCGACCGTCGTGCACTCTTGCTTTTTCCGCGTCGCCAAACCCCGTTTTTCCGCGCCGAAAGGGCAGAGCAAGCCCTTGCTAAATTTGACCTCGAATCGATTGAAATGCGCGTCGAAAATCACGTATTAACCATTACCGTTAAAGAGCGGGTTTCGGAAATAATTTTGCGAACAGGGGAGGGGTACCAACTCGTTGACCTAGACGGAACACCAACCCGAGCCCCGTCCGAGGAGGAGGCTGGCGCCATTGCGCTTAAACTCGCAAATAAGGCGGGGGAGATGCAAATTGCGACACTACAACCAACCGTGCCAATTATCGACGTTGTAGGCGATTATACGAGCGAACTTCACCCATTCCAAATCGCCACGCCGAGTCATCTTCTCGAAGTAGATGCCGTGCTTCGATCACTCGAATTCATTCCATACCTTTACGTATTCGAAACCGACAGGGAAGGGTGGTTCGTGGTTAAGACTGCGAATCGTCCAGACCTCTATCTCGACGTACGCACGTCTCCCGCCGAAATTCGCCAGCTTCTCACGGCGACACTTTCAAAAATTGAACCGATTGAATCAGTCCGCTATATCGACGCGCGCTTTGGCTCTGCGGTTTATTACCAGTGACCAGGGAAGGGAGCACCCCCTTCGGAGAGCCAAAACCCCCATCCATGCCTCAAAAACGAGGGAAGACAAGTGTCGCACAATATACATTATACGACTCTAAATAGTTCTCCTATACATTATATTAATAATGTATTAGCACGCGATAATCCGTTTAAGTTTAAAATGAATCTGCGTAGACATGCGCCTCGCGTCCGGACTCTCTCCCGAGTCAGCACACACTTCTTTCGATAACCGCGGATCAATCGTTTCATATCCAACCCTCCCCCAACCCACGAAAAAATGATGTGTCGTAAAATACAAAAAATGCGGGGCACTATCCTACCGTAGTGCTGGAATGTATTGCGCAGGGTTCACCGGAATCCCGTTCGCGCGAAGCTCGAAGTGCAAGTGCGGCCCCGTTGAAAACCCGGTAGTTCCAACATACCCGATCACCTCCCCTGCCCTCACGTAGTCATCCGCAGAAACCGCAAAGCCCGACATGTGCGCATAAAGCGTAGCATATCCTCCATCATGAATGATCATCACGTAGTTTCCGTAGGACTTCCCCGTTCTTGTCCAAGCGACAATCCCATCTCCCGCAGCGAGAATCGGAGTACCAGACGGTCGCGCAAGATCCATGCCGGAGTGCTCAAATAAGTGACGGAAAGGATACGTCGGATCGTTAAACGTCGCCGTTAAGACCGCGCCAGGAAGCGGGTGGACCATCCCCGATGGAAGACTATGACCAGTCGAACTCGAAGGATCTTCTTCTTTTTTATTCCGAAGACGATCCTCGATCTCTTGTTGAAGTGATGAAATTTGAGAAGTAATCCCCTGCTGTTCGGATCGAAGCTCACCAAGCAGTACCCGGTACTGTGCTTCGGATTGTTGCGTTTCTTCAACAAGAATATTTTTTGCCGTAAGTCGGTGTTCAAGATTCGCTCGTTGTGACTCAAGGTCAGCGCGAAGAAGAACGAGAGCCTCAAGTGCGCGCTCTTGATCAAGTTGATTCTTCTCAAGCTCCGCCTTGAGAGTCTTACTTTGGTTGACCGCGAGCTGTACCGATCCATTCAAATTCTCCATCCGCTCCACCTCGTCAAACAATTCATTCATCGTTCGCGCGCCAAATAGAATTTCCACGGCGCCAACGTCGCTCGATTTGTAAAGATTGAATAGAAGATCTTTAAGAAGAAGTCGCTGGTTCTCAAGTTCAACACTTTCTTGTCTTACACGCTCCTCAAGCACCGCGAGCTCTAGTTCTTGCGTCTCAATTTCAGCCTCAGTCAGCTCAAGATCAAGCTCGGCAAGAGCGATCTGATTCTCGATGTAGGCAATATCGTTGACAAGACTCGCAGACTTGTTCGACAGCTCCGCAATCTGCTTGCGGTAACTTTCCATCTTTTTTGTAATCGTATCGATCTGGCTCTTTCGCGTTGCAAGCTCCCGCTGGAGCTGTGAAAGCTCGGCCTCCGTTTCATTTTCGGCAAAAACAATCCGTGATCCAACAACCAGGAGGGAGATGATTCCTAAACTAATAAGAACATGCTTTGTGCGCATGCTCTCATTATAGTGTCTCTTTACTTCCCTGCCAATGCCTCGCGAGCGAGAGCGAGTCGTTTGAGCGATTCGTCAGGACCAAGGGCCCAAAGGTACTCAAACGGACTAGCGCTTCTCTCAAGGCCAGAGAGAGCAAACCGCATCGGCCAAAGTACCTCGCCATTCGCATATCCATTGTTCGCGATCCACGTTTTAATAAAGAGTTCTACGTTATGGACCGAATCAAACACCGGTTCAGGAACATCGCTTAATAGTCCGTGAACTTTTTCGAGGACTTCGAGCGTCTTTTCCTTCGTTGATTTTGAAAACACGATCGTTTCTTCACGCCCAGCAAAAGACGGTGTAGCGAGATAGCTCTCAAACTGTCCCGCGAGTTCAACAAGCGTCTGCGCGCGCTCACGTTCAACAACCATCGCTCGACGTATGACCGGATTATCCGCGATTCCGGACGGAAGGAACGGGACGAGAAGCACGAAGAGCTCGTCCGGCGTCATCGAACGCATATACTGATTATTCATCCAGTTCAACTTTTCCGTATTAACGACCGCTCCTGCACGATTGACTTTCGAAAGATCAAAAGCCTTCACGAGTTCGTCAAACGTATAAATTTCTCTGTCGCCGGTCGGATTAAATCCAAGCGTCGCGAGATAGTTCGCAAGCGCAACCGGCAGGTATCCCTTGCTTAAAAACGTTTCAACAAAAACATCTCCCTTACGCTTCGAAAGTTTTGTCTTGTCTGGATTAAGAAGGAGTGGAACGTGCGCATAGGTCGGCATCTCAAATCCAAGCATTTTGCAAAGCAAGATTTGCTTTGGGGTCGAAGACAGCCACTCCTCTCCACGAAGGACATGTGAGATCTTCATTAAGTGATCGTCAACAACGACGGCGAGATGGTACGTCGGAATACCATTACTCTTTACGAGAACCTGGTCGTCAACATCCGCATTATTAAATTGGATCGGACCACGGATTCCGTCGACAAAGGAGGAAGTGCCCTCGGGCACGCGTAATCGAATAACATGATCCGCTCCAGGCTCAAGCGTCGAAAGTTTCGCCTGTATCTCTTCAGGGCTCAGCAAAAGACAATGACGATCGTACTTCGGCGTTTGCTTAAGCGCCTGTTGTGACTCGCGCATTTGTGTCAATCGCTCAGCAGAACAAAAACAGTGGTAGGCATCACCCTGTTCAAGAAGCTGATTTGCGTAGCGCGTGTAGCGCTCAAGACGTTGCGTTTGAATATACGGGCCGTAGTCACCCTTTGAGCCAAGTGTCCCATCTGGAAGAAGAATCGGACCCTCGTCCCACTCAAGGCCCATAGCAGTGAGCGCTCGAAGCACCGCCTCGGTCGCGCCTTCAACAAATCGATCTTGATCCGTGTCTTCAATACGGACAATGAATTGACCACCGTTTTGCTTTGCGAGAAAAATATCCCAAAGCACGGTTCGGAGGTTTCCAATGTGCATGAATCCTGTTGGGGATGGGGCGATACGGGTTCGTACTGTCATAGGGTGTGATTGGCTAAAAAACTATCATAGATAAAGAAGATTGGAAAGACGAGAACGGCTCGAAGGATTCGTGGAAGTCGTCTCGGTTCAAGCGCAAGTCGCCAAAGCCATTCAAGACCGATAACCCGAAGGATTTTTGGCGCTCGAGGAAGCTTTCCCGAAAGCATCTCAAACGCACCGCCGACACCAATCGCGAGGTCCGCAGTACGAGTCGAGGTGAGCCCTTCGGCAAACGCTTCTTGTTTTTTCGCACCAAAGGCAAGGAGGACGAATCGAGGCCCCTCCCCCTCCGCTTGAATGTTCGCTTCGATCTCCTCGACCCGCTCAACGTTTTGAACCGGAATCGCACGAATGGACGCGCGAGGATAGAGACGAGAAAACCGCTGTGCGCTTAACTGCGCGCTCCCCTCTCGTCCGCCGACAAACAGCACCTGTGCTCCCACCTCTTCGGCAACAGCGCAAATCGTCGAGATAAGATCAACACCGGTAACCCGCGCGACGGAATTCCCCGTTAACCGCAAAAGAGCCCATGGCCCAAATCCGTCAACAACCGTAATCGAGCATCGATTAAGCAGATCTCTAAATCGCGCATCATTCCTCGCGGAAAGAAGAATCTCCGCATTAAGTGTCGCAATCGTAATCGCTTGTTTTTGAACCACCGCCTCCTTAATACGCCCCGCAACTTCACCCTCGCTCAACCCATCAATACGAACTCTAAACGCGCTTGTCATAATCGAAGGCAAGTAGCGCAACAAGCCCTCCTAATAGATCAAAGAAAAAGTCCGCCATGGTATCAGTCAGGCTTGGTTGATGATGCCCGTACATACGCGCCTCGAAAAACTCTGACCAAACAAATCCATCCGAAAGACTATCAAGCACGTACTCAAACCACTCCCAAGCAATCCCAACAAGCGCAACAAAACCGAGAATCCAAACGAGTTTAAAAAATACAGGGCCAAAAGGGACATCCGTCCGCTTCTTCAAAGCGACGCGGTCAACCCAGGACCGGTAAAGCGCAAGCGCAACAAGCCCCATCGCAAAACCACCCCCAAAGTGCGATACCGCGTCAAACCAAGGTGCCACCCGGTAGACCCCGATTTCAATCGCAATCATATGCGAAACGAGCACAAATACCGTCGCGAAAATCGCATTTTTCCAAGTCATATCAGCCATAATACCACATGTGCATAACCAGGCGAATTGACTTGACGAATCCAAATTAGCACTCTATGATTATGACTGCTAATATGATTCCAAACAACTTCACCACTAAGTCCCAAGAAGCCATCCAGTTCGCCCAGATTCTTGCGAACGAAAACGGCCAGCAAGGAATTGAACCGATCCACCTTCTCGCGGCGCTCATGGCTCAAGAAGGCGGCATTGTACCAAGCATTCTCCAGAAACTTTCGGTTAATCTTGTCATGCTTCGCGAAGACGTTGAGACCATTCTCGACTCCCTTCCACGCGTAACGCACATCGAAAGCGGGAGCGTTGGCCAAGTTCTTCTCACACCTGATTTAGCGCGCGCAATGAAGTCCGCCTCCGATCAAGCGAAATTATTCGGCGATGAATACATCTCAACGGAGCACCTTCTCCTTGGAATGATGACAAACAAAAAAATTGAGCGCCTTCTTCTCACCTACAAAGTCACGGAGGAAGCGATTCTTTCCGTCCTTAAGGAAGTGCGTGGAAATCAAAAGGTAGACACCGCAACTCCCGAAGCAAAGTTCCAGGCACTCGAGAAGTACAGCGTGAACCTTACCGACCGAGCCCGTAAGGGAAAGCTCGATCCGATTATCGGACGAGATGAGGAGATCCGTCGTGTTATGCAAGTGCTCGTTCGACGAACAAAGAACAATCCGGTTCTTATCGGTGAAGCAGGAGTCGGAAAAACCGCAGTCGCCGAAGGACTCGCGATGCGAATCGCAACAGGCGATGTTCCGGACCTCCTCCGAGATCGCGAAATTGTATCGCTTGATCTCGGGTCACTTATCGCTGGAACGAAATTCCGCGGAGAGTTCGAGGAGCGACTAAAGGCGGTTATTCGTGAAGTGGAATCGTCAAACGGTACGATTATCCTTTTCGTGGACGAACTTCATACCCTTGTTGGAGCAGGAAAGGGCGACGAGTCGCCAATGGATGCCTCAAATCTTCTAAAGCCAGCGCTTGCGCGTGGAGAGTTACGCATGATTGGAGCGACAACGATCAAAGAATACCAACGTTACATTGAAAAAGACGCCGCCTTTGAACGTCGATTCCAACCAGTGCTTGTCGAAGAGCCTTCCCCGTCGGACGCGATCGCCATCCTTCGTGGAATTAAGGAAAAATATGAGATCCACCACGGAGTGCGGATTAGTGACTCGGCAATCATCGCCGCGGTTGAGCTTTCAAGTCGATATATTACTGATCGCCGACTTCCAGATAAAGCGATCGATTTGATGGACGAAGCGGCGGCCGCCCTTCGCATGCAGATCGACTCGATGCCAGAGGAGCTCGATCGATTGAAGCGCGAAGAAATGCGTCTTGAAATCGAAAAGCAATCACTCCTCAAGGAAGAGGATGAGAAGTCGAAAAACCGTATCACCGAAATCGAAAAGGCAATCGCTGATCTCAAAGAACAGAGCGCCGATTTTGAGCTTCGATGGAAAAATGAAAAAGAGTTGATTCAAAATATCTCGACGCTAAAAACCGAGATCGATCGACTTACAAGCGAATCGGAAATTGAAGAGCGCCGAGGAAACCTCGAGAAAGTCGCAGAACTGCGATACGCGACAATTCCAAAAAAACGCGACGCCCTCTCAAGCGCGCAAGAAGCATTGAAAAAGTTCCAAATGCAACGCGGTCTTCTCAAGGAAGGCATCTCCGAGGAAGAGGTCGCAACGATCGTTGCAAGGTGGACACACATCCCGGTAAGCAAGATGCTAAAGAGCGAGATGGAAAAACTTGCAGACATGGAAACAAACCTACGACAGCGCGTCGTCGGACAAGAAGAAGCGATTAGTGCCGTAAGTAATGCCCTTCGCCGATCCCGTGCTGGAATCGCCGAAGAAAAGCGCCCAATCGGATCATTTGTTTTCCTCGGCCCAACCGGTGTCGGAAAAACCGAGCTTGCAAAAGCGCTCGCAGAATTCATGTTTGACGATGAGAATGCACTGATCCGTGTCGACATGTCCGAATACATGGAAAAACATACGGTGAGCAAAATGATTGGCTCCCCTCCTGGGTATGTCGGGTATGAGGAATCGGGACAGCTCACGGAAAAAATTCGTCGCAATCCATACTCAGTTGTGCTCTTTGACGAGATTGAAAAGGCCCACCCGGACATCTTCAACGTGCTTCTTCAAATTCTTGACGACGGCCATGTTACCGACTCCAAGGGTCGAAAGGTCAACTTCAAGAATACGATTATTATCATGACGTCAAACCTTGGTTCCGACACGATCCTCAACGCGAAGAAGCAGGGTGAAATCGGCTTTGATCGGTCAGAGTCAACGGAGGAATCGAAAATCAAGTCCCGCGTTCTCGAACAACTTAAAGATCATTTCCGACCAGAGTTCCTTAACCGAATTGACGACATCATCTTCTTCCACGCACTCCAAGAGGAACAAATCGGGACAATCGTCGAGCTTCAACTCGCACAAGTTACGGAGCGAATAAAAACGCAACGTGGTATCACACTTACCGTAACAGAACGTGCGAAAAAACACCTCGCGAAAAAAGGATTCGATCCACAATTTGGAGCGCGCCCCCTCAAGCGCTTAATCCAAACGGAAATCCTGAACCCGGTTGCCCTCCGAATCGTGAAGAACGAAATCGACAACGACCAACTCGTTACGATCGACTTCGTAAAAGATAAGATCACGGTTAAGACGAAATAAAAGCCGCCCAATCGGGCGGTCTTTTATTATCGTGCGCCGACCTGGCGGGCACTTTCGATATACGTTTCGTCCGGATAGAAATCGATACTTTGAATCACCTCAACGCCGTCAACCGATCCGCCAACAGGGCGCAAGTGGATATGAACGATGTAACGACTTACCTTCATAAAGTAGACGAACTCCGCTCCGGTTCGCGTCGCAACCATGTACGTTTCGGCCGGCATACCATCGATCAATTCTCGTCGACTAGCCTGATACGTTACATAACTATTGAGGATTGCGAGCTTGTTACGCTCGTAGGCTTCCTCATCGGTTTCAAGCTCTGAAGGACGCGTGAGCTGGTAAGCGATCGTTACAATCGGGAACGAAGTGGCCGGGTCCTTAATTTGGTTTCCGCCAATGTCGCTGTAGACGCTCGCTTCTTCGTCCGCAAGAAATCCGATCCAATTATCCGCCGTGATCCAGCGGATATTACCGTTTCCATCCGAAGCATCGGTCGTCCCGTCCGTCGTATCTGGCACGCCGTCGCCATCAAGATCCGCATCCCCGCAGGAACCATCGCGATTCGGGTTTCGGCACGTTTCCGAGTCGGGAGTTGTACCATCCGTCGTATCTGGCACGCCGTCGCCATCAAGATCCGCATCCCCGCAGGAACCATCGCGATTCGGGTTTCGGCACGTTTCCGAGTCTGGCGTAGTACCCGTTGAACCACCGCTGGTTGCTCCGCTACCAGACGTCGCATTCCCACCCGAAGTTGTTCCACCCGAAGACCCACCGCTAGAACTCGTTCCGCCGTTCGTTGTACCAGTCGTTGTCCCATTGTCCGTAGTCGTTCCAGTATCAAACGTCGCGTCGTCATTTGACGAACCGAATCCAAACAGGTCACCAAGGAATCCCCCAGAATTTGATTCACGCTCCTCCTGACGTTCTTCACGACGCTCTTCGCGTCGCTCGGCCCGTTCTTCCTGTCGCTCTTCGGAAGTCGTGCCCGTTTGAACATCTCTTAATTGCTGTTCATCAACCCGAAATAGCAATACAACAATCGTAATCACGAGCCCAATCAAGAGGAGAAAAAGAACTGATAAGATAAGAGATAAATTGCGTTGGTGTGTATCCATATTATTCGATAGTTGCTTCGGCAGGCTTATAATCATCGTAAACTCCAGCCTCAAGGTCACGAAGAAATTCCTCCGCAATCTCTTCTTTTGACTTACCACCAATGAGATCATCTTGAGAAGGCTCTTTCGGTTCCGGAGCAATCACTGAAAAAAGTGCATATGCCCCGATCCCGAGAGCAACTCCGAGGAGGATTAGCATCGCATAGTGAGTCATTTTCATATGAATCAAGTATAGCCGAATGTCTGTTTTCCTAAAAGCAGAAAGACCCGCACCAGTTGGTGCAGGTCTTACGATGACGACTTTCGAAGTCGTCACTTGCTGAGGTGGAGTTCGTCGCCGGACACGCTCGCGCGCAGTCCGTCGAACTCTCCCTCGTAGTAAGCGCCGACGACGTCGACGTACTCGCCGTTCCGGCCGAACAAATTCTGCCGGTCGCCGAGGATATCGAGATACCCCCAGCAGTCGAGAGAGAAGTCCGAGTCAGCATAGAGGACGAGGGTGGCCGCCCCACCCTGATCCTCGAGGAGGTGCACGACGACCTCGCGGTCGACGAAGTTCGAGGGCTGAAGGTGACCCGTGACCATGGTCGGCTGCCCGAACCAGTCGCGACGTGCGTCGCCAGCCCCCTCGTCTCCACCACAGTCAACGACGGCACGTCCGTCGCCAACTTGGCTGTAATCGCAAGCGACGAGGACGGCGACTGAAAGACTCGAAACAATCATGCGAATCATCGCATCTCCAGTGCCCGACGGGCGAAAAAGGGTGAACGCACGCAAAAGAACGACACTTAGATATACCACAAAAACGCCATTTTGTCAATGTGATATAATAAAGATCTATGAGAAAAAGTGTTATTTTTCCCGTGTTTTTAGGGGTATTGTTTTTCACTTTTGCCCGCGACGTCCATGCCTTTACCTTCAATCCGAACTACATTATTTCCGATTCGGAACTCGTTGACGCTGATGCGTTAAATCTTGGACAGATTCAATCGATTCTAAACCGTGGTGCGCTCGGATCAAAGATTCTCGAAGACCACACCGGAGCAAAGCGGACCGCCGCCGAGATTATTTGGCTTACAAGTCTGAACGTCGGAATCAATCCAAAGTTCCTTCTCGTGCTTCTTCAAAAAGAGCAGAGTCTCGTGATGGACGACTCCCCGACCGATCGCCAGCTCGACTGGGCAACCGGATACGCAGTCTGCGACAACTGCAGTAAGGATGATCCTGCGATTCAACGCTGGAAGGGATTTGGAAAACAAGTAAATAGTGCAGCCCTTCAATTTGTCGATGGCTATCTCGAGGATATCGAAGCAAAAGGAACGACGCAGGGAAAATATGGTCCTGGAGTGGAAGTAAAAATCAACAACGAAATCGTTGTCCCACAAAACGCTGCAACGGCCGCGCTTTACGCGTACACCCCCCACATCGAAGGAAACCGTAACTTTGCGATGATTTGGGAGGACTGGTTTGGAGTGAACCATATTACCGGAACACTGCTCAAAGGTGCTTCGAGTCCGGATGTGTATCTAATCCAGTACGGCATGAAGCGCCACATCACCTCATGGAGCGCCTTTATTTCACGCTTCAACCCGAACTTGATCGTCGAGGTACCAGATACCGTTCTTGATAATTATGAAACCGGACGCCCGATCGCTTTCGCAAACTACGCGCTCCTTAAAACAGCCTCCGGAACGCGCTATCTTCTCGTAAACGACACCCTCCGTCCGTTTGAATCCGAAGCGGTTTACCGTTCAATCGGATTCGTTGAAGATGAGCTCATCGACGTCTCGGAATCGGAACTCGCCGATTACGAGATCGGAGAAACGATCACCCTTAAAACAAAGGACCCTCAAGGAAAACTCCTTCAACTCTCAACGACGGGCGCGGTTTTCTTTATCGAAAACGGTAGCCGACACCCAATTATCGATAAAAGCATCCTCCTCGCGCGCTTCAAAAACGCCCCGCTCGTTAAAGCAACACCAGTCGAGGTTGAGCAGTACAAAGAAGGATCAGCCGTCACCCTTCCAGACGGAGCGCTCATCAAGGGGCCGGACGAGGTTATTTACATGATCTCGGAAGGACTTAAACGACCGTTTGAAAGCACCTCCGTGTTTACTTCGCTCGGATTTGAAGAAGTCGACATTCTTACGGTTCCGCAAACGGTCCTCGATATCCACGTCACGGGAACAACGATCTCCTCGGATCTATGATCGTCTTCGCCGGCGTCACCCCCCACTCCCCACTCCTCCTTCCGCAAGTAAACCCGGAAGGTATGCATGCCGTTTCACAGACAACCGAAGCGATGCAGGAGTTCTCGCGGGAACTTTACGCCGCAAGACCTGATACGATCGTCCTACTAAGCGAACATCCGTACCTCTATTCGGACAGCTTCTCAATCAACCTACACGATCCAATTCGCTTCGACCTTTCCGAGCTTGGAGTACTCGACTACCCGCTCACTGTTAAAGCGGACCATGCACTCGCCGACCGCGTCCAGCGCTCGCTGCGTCGCGAAGAAACGCGCATCACGCTCACGAGCGATGTACTCCACTACGCGAGCGCCGTTCCCCTGTCCTACATCGTCAAAACGCTTCCGAATGTCCCAATTCTTCCGATTACCTACAGCGAACTCGATGACAAGGAGCACTTTCTCTTCGGTCAAGCGCTCCAAGAAGCTCTCTTCCATTCAAACAAGCGTATTGCGATTATCGCATCTGGCGACCTTTCCCATCGTGTAAAAGAAGAATCCCCTTCCGGATTCCACGAATCTGGCCCAATCTTTGATACGAGCATGCAAGAAATTCTCGTTGAACGAAGCTCGGCGCGCCTCTTATCCTTCGACCCCGCGATTCGCCAAACAGCCGAGGACCACACGTTCCGACAATGGCTCATGCTCTTTGGAGCGCTCGACGGCATTGCGACAACCACCTCGATCCTCTCCTACGAAGCGCCCGTTGGCGTTGGCTACCTCGTCGCGACATTGATGCCGGAATAATATGATTGCCCAAGTGTATCCGGTATTGCGACTTCCAAGGAGGTTCGATGTTTTTGATTACTCCATTCCTGAAGAGCTCGACGTTAAGGCGGGAGACCTTGTAGCCATTCCTTTCCGCGGTCAAGAAGTACTTGGAGTTGTACGAAGAATTGCAAAAACAAGCTCGGTTAAACGTCTTTCAAAAATTCACGCCTCCGTAGTGACAAATTTTTATAACACTCACGACCTCGAACGAATCGACAAAGTTGCGCGGTCGATTATCACAACCCCGTCACAACTTTACTATTTTCTTCTCCATGACTTTGGCGCTGTAAAACGCGGTAGCATTGTTCAAACTCCCGCCCATCGCAATCTTACACTTAATAAAAATGATGCAGAGGTGGTAACGAAAACTCTTCGCGATACGAACATTGACTTCGCACAGCTTTCTCTCGAAGGTCAAATCGCCCTCGCCTTCCAAGCGATCAAAAAAGGGAAAACATTAATCATTGTACCCAACCCGCGTCTCGCGGAGCAGGTCGCCCAGTCGCTTGGAGTTCCCGTTCTCACATCAAAAACACCCAAATTAAAAAAGCGTGAAACAATCATGCACTGGCAAACAAGTGGTAAAGGCGGGCTTGTCGCAACGCGACTTGGAAGCCTTCTCCCTACCGCTGGAGCCAAGTTTGTCCTCGTACTCGAACGCACGAGTTCCGATTACGAATTCCTTGAGCGTAACCCCCGCTTTCTTGCCCCGCTCGTCGCTGCGCTTATGAAGAATTCAAAAACTCGTGTTATCGAATCGGACACCTTCCCTCCGCTTCTCTCGTTAAACCCATGCCTCCAATCCCCTCCTCCTGTTCGAATCGTAAACCTCAAAGAAACGGCACAAAAAACGACACACCCCCTTCTCTCGGAAACGGTCCTCGAGGAAACAGATATGGCTTTACAAAGCGGAAAAACCGTGCTATATTTCCTCAACCGTAACCAAGATTCGACGACGGAAAAAGCAAGCGCCACGGTCCTTAAAGCACTCGAAGCGCGCTTTGGTAAAACGATGATTGGCGAGCTAAGCGAAAAAAAGAGCGAGTCTTCCCGGCCACTCATCCTCGCGACAGATATCACCCTAAAGCAAGCGTTCGTACCATTTCGAAAATATGCCGACCTCGTTGTCGACATTTTTCCAGATCTTGGCCTTCAAAATGTCGAGGTAACGAGTACGGAAGAACGAGCGAGACGGCTCTATCAAATCACGGCATTCGCTAGGTCACAGAATGCTCCATGCATTCTTCAAACCTACAATCCGACCT
This sequence comes from uncultured Gammaproteobacteria bacterium, assembly GCA_964401485.1. Classification (GTDB taxonomy): domain Bacteria; phylum Patescibacteriota; class Patescibacteriia; order UBA9934; family UBA9934; genus CAYFMS01. The sequence goes on along the minus strand of CAYNYL010000002.1, from coordinate 43,441 downwards.
ATTTTCTTACCATGCTTGAGACGGACGCTTTTCTCAATGATCTCCGCCTCACGCGCGAACGCTACAAACAAATCCCATTCAACCAAACCTACACAGTGACTCCAGCAATCGAGGTGCCCTTTGATTCGCTGACGACAAATAACGTAACAACGATTACAATCAACCAGGAAAACGAAGAGCGACTCCGAGACCATCTATTCACACTCGACGATTCCTATATTATCGAATCCCAACTTTCAACCTATGACACGTAGACGCGTACTCCACAATCCGGATCCAGAACTTCGCGAGGTTTCTCGCCCACTTTCAGTTACCGAAATTACGAGCGACGAAATGCGCGCCCTTGTCGCGGACATGAAAGAGACAATGAAGCTCGAAAACGGCGTTGGACTCGCCGCCCCACAAATCAACCAAAAAATCCGCCTCATCGTCGCGCAAACCCCGCGTGGAGTGAAGGGGTATTTTAACCCGGTTATCACAAAACGTTCCGAGAAACTCGTTGACAGTGAGGAAGGCTGTCTCTCAGTCCCAGGAATCTTTGGTGTTGTAAAACGCCATAAAGCAATCACCGTTTCAGTTTTAAACGAAAAGGGCGAAGAAGAAACAATCAAAACAGGCGGCCTTCTCTCCGTTATCTTTCAACATGAAATCGACCACCTCGATGGCGTTCTTTTCATCGACCGAGCACACAGTCTCCACGAGCTCACAAAAGAAAAAGAAGAGTCCATCCTATGACAAACGTCGTCTTCTTTGGAACACCGACGCTTTCTGTCCCCTTTCTTGAGGCATTGGTCCTCGATCCAAAATTCAACGTCGTTCTTGTCGTTACGCAAGCAAGCAAACCAAAAGGACGCCACGGTATCCTCGAAGATTCGCCAGTAAAGTCCTGCGCGTTAAAACACGGGATCCCTGTTTTCGAAGGAACGACTCTTAAAGACGCCTACGCCGAAGAAGTACTTAAAAAAGCGAGCGCCGATCTATTCGTCGTTTTTGCGTATGGACTCATCATCCCAAAAGCAATCCTCTCGCTCGCGAAAAACGGAGCGATCAATGTGCACCCTTCAAAACTTCCAAGACACCGCGGGCCATCTCCAATGCAATGGGCAATCCTACAACAGGATACGGAAACAGCGATTTCAATCATGCTCATGGACGAAAAAATGGACCACGGTCCAATTCTTCGCTCTGAGCCGGTTTCCCTTTCTGAAACCATCACCACTCCGGATCTTGAGCGTATCGTAATGGAGCGTGGACCCGCCCTTCTTCTTGAAACACTTGACGCTTACGTCGCGAAGAACCTCACGCCCGTTGAACAAGACCATGACCTTGCAACGTTCTGCCCACTTCTGAAAAAGGCCGATGGGCTCATCGATTGGTCAGCGACCGCTAAAGAGATTAACGCAAAGCAACGCGCTTTTATTCCTTTCCCGGGAACCTACACGTTTTTTAACGAGATACAAACAAAGATTTTAGAAACACGACCCGTCAACGAACCGCTCGCGTTCAAAACGGTCTCGACATTGAACGGACGTCTTCTTGTGGGCACGGGAAATGGAACACTTGAGATCCTATCCCTTCAACCAGCGGGCAAAAAGCCGATGTCGGCGGTCGACTACATTCGCGGGTTGCGGGGCGAGCTTCGCATTACGGGTTAATTCGAATCCCTCGTAGTCGAAAAATAACGGTGCGACGAGAAGGAAGTAGAGTCCAACTGGATGATTAAGATACGGGGTAAAGACGTTGATTACAAAGAGACTGAGAACCGAAGCAAGAAGTCCGTAGACAATCCAATCGTATCCGTGCTTTCTTGCCGTGTAGAGACCAGCCTTCACAAAGTACCACGCGTAGACGAGGAATGCGATAATTCCGAGAACCCCCATTTTTAACAACAAATCGAGATACCCCCACTCGAACCGATAGGTGGTGTAGAGCCCCCCGCCCGTTTCAGCAATTACCCGCGGATCCGAGCTTTGATAGGTGATCGTTTTTCCAAATCCCGCCCCGATTAAGGGGGATTTTTTTATTTCAGCAAGAAGCGGGTCAAGCATCTGCCACCTTGAAGCGACCGCCATACTACGCACGGTATCCTTCGACGTGGAATAGAACGCTGCCCCCTCAATCGGTGGATTCGGTGGAAGCGGAATCTGTACCGAAATCACGATCGCGAGAATAGCTCCCGCACCAGCGAGTACAAACGGCCCTATGCGAAAGAATGCTGACGTACGTCTCGCTGAAAATAGAGCGATTCCTAAAAGCGCCAATCCAGCCACGCCGAGCCCGATAAGAAAACTCCGCGACATTGCAAGGAGGAACGCAAACGCCACCGTCCCAAAAAAAACATAAAACAGAGGTGGAGTACGTTGCTTTACGTAAGCAAAAAACCCGAGTGCCGCAAGAAGGAGGAGCATCACCACCGAGTAGAACTGGGAGGCGCCAAAGATTCGATACCAATACGTTTGCACTGGGAAGAACTTCGCCACAAGAGCCTCAAATCGGCCCGCCGGCGTTTCGCGAACAAGTTGAAGCGTCACCTCGTACAACCTTGAATCTCGTACAAATCGATAGACAATGTCGAGAAAATCTCCGTCGAGGTGCGTAAACGTATAAGAAAGCACTGCGGAACTAAACGAGAGAATAAGCGCCCCAAGCACAAGCACTTGAAGAAACCGGCGCTTTACCTGCTGAGTTACCGCTAGTGCGGAAAACGGAAGCGCGTAAAGAAGTACGCTGTAGCTATTTGCATCATCAAACGCAGATAACGGATCATTTCGTAAAAACCCGACGAGCGAACCGATTCCCACAGCAACGAGCAAAAGAACAAGCCCACTATCTCGAGAAAAGATCCACTTTGGTGTGTAGACACCTCGATACCAACCGTAGAAGAACCCAAGCAACACCGCCCCAAAGATCGCCATCCGAAGCGACAGTGAGAACCCAAAAAGATCCGCCGATATGAGTCGTCCATGACCACCAATGATGATTTCAAAAAACGCAATAAGTAGCCCATACTCGAGCGATCGGTACGTCGCGTAGAGCGTTACTCCGGTAAGAACAACGAGCGCAGGAAGCGCGAGCGCAGGAACCGCCCAGCAAAGCACCGCAAGAAGCGTCACAACGACAAATCCAAGGACCGCCTGTGCCGTATAGCGAGAGAAAAATTGATCAAAAAGCATATTAACGTGGTTTTATAACGGCAACGAGATAGCCGAGCAAAATAAACACCGGCGCAAGAACCCAAAACAAAAGCGCTACAATCGGACCATGATGCTTATGGAGATACTTTCGTAGACTGGTCCGAATCCATTTTTGCTTTCGGATCGTGGCAATTTTCGAGAACGAATGACCTTTATGATGCACGATCTCAACATCAGCGTAGTGACGAATCGCAAACCCCGCATCTCGCGCCATCTTGCAGTAATCAACCTCTTCAAACCAAATGAAGTACCGCTCATCAAAATAGCCAACCGTGCGGATCACCTCGCGACGAATAAACATAAACGCACCCATGATCGAGTCAACGTCCTGTGTTGCAAACGGATCAAGATCACGCATCATGTACGATCGCATCGCTTTTGTCTCGATAAAGTGCGGAATTTTAAGCATGACCTGCAACTGGTCAGCGACACCCGGGAATCGGCGGATGCTTTCTTGGAGAGAGCCGTCCGGATAGCGAATAACACAACTCGCAATCCCGACTTCCGTATCACGATCAAGCCGTTCACACATAGCCCCAAGAACAGAAGGTGCAAACTCGGTGTCGGGATTAAGGAGAAGTACGTACTCACCTACGCTCACCTTCATTCCCTGGTTCACCGCATAGGCAAACCCTCTGTTCTCCGAATTTCGTACATAACGAAATCCAAACTCTTGAACAAGGGCCTGGGTCTCGTCGCTTGCCCCGTTATCTACGACAATCACCTCAAGATCGCGAAGCGTAGAGCGCTTTACCGAATCAAAGCATGCCCGCAATACCTCCCTATTTTCACGAAATGTGACAATGACAATTGAAAGTTTCATAGACGATGTTTTTTCGCGATAGCCTCCCTCGCTTCATAGTATCGACGAATCGGCCTCGGCATCCAAAACGAGCGCTTCCAAGGAAGCCGGTAGAGCACCTTCGGAAGCCAAGACGAGCCAATTCGGGAAGGACCATCAATCTTTACCTCAAAGAGGGTTTCGGGCACAAGGATGCCAACCGATCCTCGCTCAACCATCGTGAGCCACAGGTCCCAATCTTGGAGTCGTTTAATCGCTGGGTCAAATCCCGGAAATGCTGATCGGCGAATAAGCGCCGTTGTATGAATATAGTTCATTTGCCTCAACGTTTCTATGTCAAACGGCACGCCTCGGAACAGCTTAAACCCAAAGCGGAAGGCGCTGTAGGCGAAGTCTGCCTTCGGGGTCCGCTTAAGCGCGGTAAGAAGCTCGCTAAGCATCGTCTCCTTCATAATCACATCCGCATCGCAAAAGATGAGGTAGTCGCCGGTCGCAAGCTTCGCTCCATGATTTCGCGCACTATTTGCCCCCTGATTCTCTTGCCACACATAGCGCACGTCCGCATAGCGCCGAACCACCGCCTCTGTATCATCGGTCGAACCATCGTCAACAACAATTGTTTCAATCTCTTGGTGCGTTTGTGAGCAAATCGAATCAAGGCAAGCATCGAGTGACTTTGCGTGCTGGAATGAAGGAATGATAATAGAAATGCGATCAGACATAGAAAAGAGAGCGGATCAGTTCAATTCGATGCTCGGGTAGAAAGGCCTGAAGGACCCGGGCATGGGCCATCTCGCCAAGGCGCCTACGAAGCAATTCATCACCCGCTAGACGACGAATCGCCTCGACAATCGCCTGCGTTGACTCATCTACAAGAATCCCGGTTTCTTCGTCAATTACCGCCTCGTCGACCCCCTTCGTCCTTGTCGCAATCGACGGAAGACCGAAATACCCCGCCTCAAGATAGACAATCCCAAAACCTTCTCGATCCGTCGTCGAAAGCCTTGTCGGAAGAACAAAAATATCCGAATCGTTGTAAAGCCTCGCTTTTTCGACCGCGGTCCCGGCTCGAACAAAACGGACACGCTTCTCTAGCCCCTGGTCCGCTACATACCGCATGAGACGTTCAAGTTCCGGTCCCTCACCGCAAATCGTATACAAAACCCCTTCGACACTTCTAATCGCCTTGAGGACCTCGAGAATACCTTTCCGAGGGACGAGACGCGCAATCGAGAGAAGACGCACAGTAGAGCCTTCTGTGTGCTTAGGTTGAATCGCTAGGAGTTCCGAAGAAAGGCATGGAAGGATCGCGATGACCGGTCGACCAAAATATGCCTCGAGCTCCTCGCGGAGCGCCTGAGAATTTGCGACAACCACTTTCGCCCGTTTCGTAATAAAACGCATCAACGCCCGTCGCCAATAACTCCTTCGCGCTTGATCAAAATCATTTCCGTGATATACAAGCGCAAATTCAATCCGCAACAGCAACCGAAAAAGTAATGCTACGGTTCCAAGCGGAAACACGCCCTGTGAGACCACGATACTTGCTCTTCGAGCCTTTCTTGCAACTTGAATCGCGTACGAGAAAAAGCGCCTTCCCGGTACGAGACGCTCAACCATCGCCTCAGGAATCGCCTCCTTAAACATCGCCACATACATCCCCACCCCACCCTTATCCGGCGGGTACTCAAACGTAAGAAAAAGTGGCGTCTTTCTACTTAACATAGCGCACAAGATCTGCCTTTTTTAATCCCCCGCTCAACACGATTCCAATGAGAAATGTAATCGCTCCAATCGGCACAGAAACATAGATTGGCACAGCATGTTTTACGAGAAGAACAACAATCGCCATCACGATGGACGGTACTCCAATTCGCACAAATAGTTCGCCAAAGACCCAAAACCGGAGCGGCACGACGCGTGACGCGAAAAGATAGTCCGCCGTAAACATGAACCAAAAACTTACGATTCCCGCGATACTCGCTCCAACAGCACCGAACTTTGGAATAAGAAGAACGTTACAAATGATATTAACGATAACCGTTAAAATCGTTGTAAGCGTTTTTTGACGTTGGCGGTGGCGGGCATTAAGGAGTGAGCCGAGCGGAAAATCGAAAAAGACAAAGAGGAGGACAAAGATCATGATTTGGAGCGGAAGCACGGCGGGAAGAAATGCCTCAGAATAAAAAAGTGCGATAATTTGGTCCGCGACCGAAAAGATTCCAAGCACGATCGGAAACGCAACGAGTCCCATGTACCAAAACGCTTTCTCAGTCGTCCGAACAAGTCGTTCATCATCATTTGCAAGGGCACTCATCTCCGGATACAGCGCAGCGACAAACACGAGCGGAATGAACTGGAATGCATAGGTGAGCTTGTACGCAACCGCATAATAGCCAACTGTCTCCTCGCCATGAAATAACTGGAGAAACACGCTATCAACCGATGCGAGTATTTTGACGAAAATCGCCGCGACAAAAAACGCGACGGCAAGCCGAGCCATTTTTCGCGCCATGACAAAATCCGGCACAAGGCTATCAACTCCGTAGCGTCGAATAACAAGCGCTCCTGAAAAAAGCATGTTCCAAACGCTTCCCGCCATCAGCGCAAGAATCAGGGATTCGAGTGTTGCATTCCCCGTAAGGATAAGTGCAACTCCTGCGAGCGTCGTAAGCGTTTGCCCGATAAAGATTCCAAGCGATTCCGCGGAAAGATTCCGCGCACCCCGAAGAACCCCGAAAAACGCGAGCGACAGCGAGTCCGCGATGACGACAAGCGTTGTAAGCCGAACGAGCCCAATGATCTCTTGCGAGAATGCCAAGTGCCCACCAAATGCCGCCCAAATAGCATTAGCGATCGGAAGTCCAAAGAACAGCACCGCGACCGTAATCGGAACCGCGATCGCCTTCACCCCCATTACGGCACGAATCCATTTCTTCGGCTCTTCCGCGGAACGCGCGATCTCGCGAACAAGAACACTCGTGACCCCGATATCGCCAAAGACCGCGATCATTGTCGAAATCGACAATGCAAGAAAATAGATTCCCGTATCCCCTGTCCCAATAAAGCGTGCAACAAACGCAAAGTACAAGAATGCCACCGCTTTTTGCGCGATTGACGCCACGGTCAAATACGCCGTATTCGCCACTAAACTCTTCTTTTCCATGTAATCCACTATAGCCAAATTCCCCCGAAATAACAAGAAAATCCCGCCGTAGCGGGACTCTCTTTTGCGATTAACGCTTTCGCCATTGTGTTGAGCGTCGAGCTCCACGATGACCGAACTTCTTTCGTTCCTTCTTTCGTGGGTCGCGGGTAAGAAGACCCTTGGTCTTCACACTCGTCTTGTAGACCTCGTCCATCTTTACGAGCGCTCGCGCGATCGCGAGACGCACCGCGTCAGACTGTCCAACAAGTCCGCCTCCGACAACCTTTGCCGAAATATCGGCGCTCTCAACCTTTCCAACCTCTTGAAGAGGTCCAAGAACGGTTTGTCGCATCGAAGCGGTAACGAAGTACTTCTCGATTGGCTTATCGTTTACGGTAATTTTACCGGTTCCAGGTGTAAGTCGTACCTGTGCGATCGAAGTCTTTCGACGACCGAGCGCTTGATAGTATTTGTCTGCCATAATTACGAGATAGTGAGTCGTGACAACCGGTTCTTTCGGTGCTTATTTTTTGGAAGCATGCGCCAAACGGCTGCTTCAAGAACTTTTGCAGGGCTCTCGCCGTACAATTTTCGCATTCCCTTGGTCTTAAGTCCACCTGGGTGACCCGTGTGGTGGTGATAGACTTTTTGATCCATCTTCTTTCCGGTAACGGTCACTTTTTCAATGTCCGCAACATGAACAATGTCTCCATCATCGATGTGTGGTTGGTAGGTGACTTTATACTTTCCGATAAGACGGTTTGCAACTTCGGTCGCGAGGCGTCCGAGGGTTTTTCCGTCTGCGGAAAGAGTGTGTTGTACTCTAGACATATTAAACTAATTCAAATCGTACGACTTCCGCCGCGTCTCCAAGACGCTTTCCAAGCTTCACGATTCGGGTATATCCACCCGTTCGATCTTTGTAGCGTGGTCCAAGTACTTCAAGCAACTTGTTTACCGGCTGTTCCGTTGGGAAGAACGCGAGAAGTGTTCGGCGCGCGGTCAAATCGCCCTTTTTCGCCGTTGTGATTAATTGCTCAAGAACCGGGCGTGCGGTCTTCGCTTTTCCTTGCGTCGTCTTAATCGATTCGTAAACGATCACGCTCGTCGCGATATCGCGAAGAACGGCGTTTCGTGCCGATGGACTTCGTCCAAGTGTTTTTACATTATCTCGTTTACGCATATTACTCGTTTCCTTCCTCCGAGTTATCTTCTTCCTTTGTTTCTGAAGCTGCTTGAATCTTTTCTGTGAGCGAAGCGTGGTTCAATTGTCCATCAATCCAGTTATAGTGGTTGATGATAATCTTTACCGCCTCTCCTACCGCTTGCTGTGCGGTGATCGTTCCGTCGGTCACGATGTTCATGATCAATTTGTCGTAGTTTGTAACTTCTCCGACACGAGTGTTCTCTACTTTCATTCCAACGCTTACTACCGGTGAGTAGAAAGCGTCAACCGAGATCACTCCAAGATCATTTGTCGTTGTATCGCGCTCTTCCGTTGGGAAGTATCCACGACCTCGTCCTACCGTGATTTCCATCGAGAGCGTTGCCGAGCTCGAGGTCATCGTTGCAAGAACATGGTCCGCATTTACGATTTCAACATCGGCATTCTTCGCGATGTCCGCTCCCGTAACCGCACCTTCTCGTCCCGATACCGAGAGAGAAAGGACAACCGGTTCAGTCGAGTGAACGCGAAGTCGCAATTGCTTCAAGTTAAGGATCAATTGCAACACATCTTCCTTAACTCCTTCGATCGTTGAGAACTCGTGTTGAACTCCCTTGATTTTTACCGACGTAACCGCCGCTCCTTCAAGTGACGAAAGAAGTACGCGTCGAAGCGCATTTCCCATCGTCGTTCCGTAGCCGTGGTGAAGCGGTTCAATCGTCAAGATTGACTCGTTTTGCTTTTCACCCTCGGTGAAGGACATTTTAGAAGGAAGAAGAATATTCTCCATAGTGTTTTTTAGTGACCTTAATTATCGTGAGTAAAATTCAACGATCAATTTTGGATCATAGACCTCCTTCAAATCTTCTCCTTCTGGAAGACTGACCATTTTTCCACTTAGGGTCGCACGATCAAAATGAAGCCAACCCGGAACGGTTTGATTCTTCAAACGGTCCTCGAGGTCGTTGAAGATAGCTTTCTTCTTCTTATTGTCTCGAATTGCAATCACATCGTCAACTCGAACTTGGTAAGACGGAATATTGAGTTTCTTTCCGTTTACGTTGAAGAGCGCGTGGCTCACCATTTGTCGAGCTTGTGGACGTGTTTTCGCAAATCCAAGTCGGTACACGACGTTGTCGAGACGTGTCTCGAGAAGACGTGGAAGATTCTCCGACGTGTTTCCCGTCATGTTCGTCGCTTTGTCGAAGTAGTTGCGGAATTGCTTTTCAAGCACTCCGTACACACGCTTCGCCTTTTGCTTCTCGCGAAGCTGTTTTCCGAAAATGGAAAGGCGTGACGGCTTACCGCCCTGTCCTTGGAGCTTTGGGCTACCGTGGACTCCTGGCGCGTAGGCACGCTTTTGCATGAGCTTCAACATGGAGGTCGATGCGGTCAACGCAACGCCTTCACGTCGGCTCATTTTTCCCATTGTTTTTAATGTTTTACCCATATCTCGTTTAGACGCGTCGCGGTCGTCGCGGTCGGCATCCGTTGTGTGGAACCGGTGTTAATTCTTTAATCGAAACAACATTCAATCCCTTGCTGTTAAGCGTTCGGATTGCGGAATCACGTGCGGAACCGATTCCCTTTACGAAAACCTGCACTTCCTTCATTCCAAACGGCTCAAGCGCGTCGCAGACCTTTCCAACGACAACGCTCGCTGCGTACGGGGTCGCCTTTTTTGGACCCTTGAATCCGCTGTGTCCGGCACTTGACCAGGAAACGAGGTTTCCGTTTTGGTCCGTCACCGAAACGATCGTGTTGTTTACGGAGCATTGTACATATACTCGACCCTTAGGAATTGAAACGACAGCGCGCTTCTTACCCTTTGCGGTACGAAGGAATTTCTTTTGATCCTTCTTTGGAGCTACGGCCTTTACTTCCGTTACCTCTCCTTCTTTTTTTACAATTTCATCCATATTATGTCTTTGTAGCAATTCGTCGTCCGCTTCCAGCCGTCTTTCGAACGTTTCCTCGAACCGTTCGAGAATTCGTCTTTGTTCGTTGACCTCGAACCGGAAGGTTCTTCGCGTGTCGGCTTCCTCGGTATGAACCGATATCCTTCAAACGCTTGATGTTTGAAAGAACATCTCGTCGAAGTTCTCCTTCAACGCGGTGCTCCTTTTCAACGATCGTACGGATCAAGTTTTCTTGATCTTGTGACAAATCTTTTACGCGGATAGACGCGTCAACATTTGCCTTTTTCAAAATCTTAACCGCGGTTGTATCGCCGATACCTGAAATATAGGTAAGAGCAATAACGACGCGCTTTGTATTTGGGAGGGTTACTCCAGCAATTCGTGCCATAATTATCCTTGTCTTTGTTTATGCTTTGCAATTTTGCAAACAACGTGAACGCGACCTTCTCGTCGAATTGTTCGACAATCGCGACACATCTTTTTTACCGACGATCGTACTTTCATAGATTGGGCTGAATTAACGAAAATCACCTTAAATAAACGGTGACCTTGTAAAGGTTGAGATGCCGTTTCGCTAGAAGCGATACGTGATTCGACCTTTTGTGAGATCATAAGGGCTGATCTCTACTTTGACATCATCTCCTGGCATGATACGGATTCTAAACTTCCGTAACTTCCCGGAAAGATGAGCAATGATTTCTTGCTCATTTTCGAGCGTAATTCTGAAATGGCCACCAGGGAGAGACTCGTCTACCCGACCGCGCATTTCAATGAATTGTTTTTCGACCATAATTTGCGTTGCAATAATAGCAGGACTTCGCAAATTTGGCAAGAAAAAGGGGAAATCAAGCGGTGGAATAGTACCCGAAACCCCCCGATTCTGTCAAACCTTCAAACTGCGCCTAATTGGAAGAAGGAGCAGGGCCCCAATGACACCAACAACACAAGTAACAATGATCAACGAGGAAAAACCGTAATTATAGGCCAAAAATCCACCAATCGTCGCCCCAAGAGCCGCGCTTATGTCGGTCAGGGTAAACCGAACCCCCCACTCCATATTTTCATGGTCTCGGTCGAGATGGCGCCCGAAAATCGACATATAGGACGGGTAGGTGATTCCGGTCAGGACTCCGAGGAGGATTTGGACAAGATAGAGCTCGATCGGGTTTGAAATGACTAAAAACAAGAGCTGAACAAGCGGAATCGCGAGCGTTCCAAAAAACATCCAACGAAAATCGTCCCGCTCCCCCTTTATCCGGTCCATCATCGACGCAGCCGGGATTTGTGAGAGACTCTTTGCAATAAAGAAGACAGCCGTCGCAAGTCCAACAACCGAAACGTTCCCTCCCGAAATCTCGCTCGCAACAAATACCGCAAACACTGGCGCGAGAAGTTGCCCCGCCCCGAGAAGAACAACGTCCGACATCGTCATGAACCGAATCACGGGATTCATTCCAAGTAGAAACGCCTTTCCGGATAGTTGATGTCGTTGATGATGCATACAAGAAGATGATAGCATGAAGTCATTCTATGAAACAGATAAACGCCCCAGTCTTTGTAACGGGTAACCTGCTTAAAGTCGAGGAAACTTCGCGCTATCTTAAAATCCGTCTTCCGCATCAAAAACTCAATCTTATCGAAATGCAGTCGCTTGATATTGATGAAATCGTACGGCATAAGGCGATGCAAGCATACGAAATTCTTCGAAAGCCGATTCTCGTCGAAGACACCGCGCTCCAATTTGAAGCGCTTGGCGGAAAACTTCCCGGAACGCTAATCAAGTGGTTCCTCGAGGAGTTGAAAGATGAGGGTCTTTGCCGACTCCTTGACGGCAGGTCTCGAAATGCAACGGCAATAACCACTTATGCGTTTCACGACGGCGACGAGATTCATATTTTTAAAGCAGAGGTCCAAGGAATCTATGCAGACCACCCACGTGTTATTCGACCGCTAGGTTGGGCCACTCCATTCATTCCAAACGGCAGTACAAAAACCTGGAGTGAGATGGATTTGGACGAATACGAAAAAAGCGCCATGCGAAACATCGCGCTTCCAAAACTTCGAGCATTTCTTGAGAAGAACTACTCTATTATTCCTTTTGCTCCGATTGCAAATTAAGACAAACTGAATTCAAACAGAATCGCTTCCCCGTCTGCGTCGGACCATCGTCAAAGACATGGCCGAGATGCGAATCACACTTCGAACAAACAATCTCCGTTCGACGCATTCCGTGACTCGAGTCCTCAATTTCGCGTACTGACCCTGGAATCGCTTGATCGAAGGATGGCCATCCCGTCCCCGAATCGAACTTCGCATCGGAGGAAAAAAGCGGGTTGCCGCACACTTTGCAGTTATAGGTCCCCGTCCGCTCCTCGTGGAGTAGCGCACCTGAAAACGGCGCTTCCGTCCCCTTCTCTCGAAGCACACGATATTCCTCCGGCGTTAACTTTTGTTTGATTTCATCTTCGTTCATATACTTCAGTTTACCACGCATTCATAAAAAGCCGCCTCTTTCGAGACGGATTTTTGGAGCGGGAGACGGGGATTGAACCCGCGACCTTCTGCTTGGGAAGCAGACGTTCTACCACTGAACTACCCCCGCGTATTGGCCAGCCGCCGGGAAGAAACTCGCCCAGACCACTGATGTGGAACAATACCTCATGCTTCGTCCCGTGTCCAAACAACTT
>CAYNYL010000002.1:0-30426 GCA_964401485.1 uncultured Gammaproteobacteria bacterium | reverse complement strand
TAGGTACTAAATACAAAATATGCAAAGTAACCCGTCAATGCGACAAATCCCATTACGCCATCACCAATAATACTTACCGCACCCAGAACGCTTAGAACGGCACCAATAACAAGAAGGTCAACAAGGAAAGCGATGTGACGCAAATACATTGGGATACCGAGAATATCTGCATCCAACTCCTTTATGACTTGGTTAACTTCCGGAGAGAAATCGTCGGAGCATTTTTGAAGACTCGCCAGAAAATAATGTTTCTGCCAATATTCCTTAAGTCCGCCATCTTCCATAATTTTGAGAAAATGACTTTTGATATCATTTTTTGTCGAGCCCGGATTAGCTCTCAACCACATTAATATTTCCTCGATTTCCATAAATATCGGTAGAGTACTTTAAGCACCGACCACCGCTTTGATTCGACGGACACCTGCCGACGAGGCCTCCTCCTTTTGGATCTTAAAGGACTTGAGGTCGGCCGTATTGTTGACGTGTGGTCCCCCGCAGATTTCTTTACTAAAGCACATCGGCCCGTCGCCCATGAAGTACACTTTGATTTTACCGCCGATTTGCGCGTACTTGTCGCCGAAGAGGCCGATCGCGCCGCGGGCCTTCGCTTCCTCGACGTCGAGGAGTTCGAAGTGAACAGGGAGCGCGGATGCGATCGCTTCGTTAACGAGACGCTCGGTTTCCGCGATTTGCTCCTCGGTCATTTTCTCCGGATGTGAGAAGTCGAAGCGGAGGCGTTCGGCGGTGATGTTTGAGCCTTTTTGTTCGACATGGTCGCCAAGGACCGTTCGAAGCGCCTGGTGGAGGAGGTGCGTTGCGGTGTGGAGTTTTACCGTGTCTTCGGAGTGGTCGGCAAGGCCTCCGGCGAATTTCTTCTCGGCACCCTGGCGCGAAAGGTTTTGGTGCTTTTGGAACTCTGCTTTGAAGGTTCCGTGATCAACCGACAGTCCAGCGTCTTTAATCATTTCCTGTGTAAGCTCGAGCGGGAATCCAAAGGACTGATAGAGGTTGAACGCATCGGTTCCGGAGAGCGTCCCCGTTTTCTCGATCAGCTTTTTCAGCTCTCGCTCCCCTTTATCAAGCGTTTTCGCAAACTTCTCCGCCTCCTGCAAAATAACCGACGCCACCGTCTCGGCTCGCTCAAGAAGCATTGGATAGGATTCCGAGAGCGTCTCCCCGATCACGGTCAGGATTTTAGGAATCGCCTCCGACGGAACGAGCGATTCGTTCCATTTCCGCATATGACGAAGCGTTCGACGAATCAACCGGCGCATAATGTAGCCCTGGTCCTTATTCCCTGGAACAACGCCGTCCATCGCGAGCATGCTCGCCGTTCGTAAATGATCCGCAATAATTCGAGCGGATTTCTTCTCTTCGCCGTTCTCGATCGAGATTTGAAGAACACGTTCGATTTCGTTTAAGATTGGAACAAAGAGCTCCGTTTCGTAAACCGTTGTCTTTCCCTGGAGCGCGACAATCGTTCGCTCAAGCCCCATTCCGGTATCGACGCTTCCCTTTTCAAGGGGGACGAGCGCGCCATCGTCTTGCTTATTAAATTGCATGAAGACGTTATTCCAAATCTCCATCCATTCTTTTGGATGCGTTCCCTTATTTCCCGTTGGCTCCCCTTCGCCAACCCAGTAGAAAATTTCGGTATCAGGACCACATGGACCAGTCTTTCCGGCAGGCCCCCACCAATTATCTTCCGCTCCGAGCTTAGCGATTCGTTCAGCCGGCATTCCAAGACGAATCCAGTGATTGTAGGATTCCTCGTCAAACGGCGTCGCCTCGTTTCCCTCAAATACCGTCACCGAAAGCTTCTCGAGCGGAATCCCAAGCCATTCTTTCGACGTTAAAAACTCAAAACTCCACTCAATCGATTCTTTCTTAAAGTAATCCTGGAGCGACCAGTTTCCAAGCATGGTGAAAAACGTGCAGTGCGTATCGTCCCCTACGTCCTCAATATCTCCCGTTCGAACGCAACGTTGGTAGTCGACAAGGCGACGACCCGAAGGATGCGGTTCCCCAAGAAGGTACGGAACGAGCGGGTGCATTCCGGCGGTCGTAAAAAGCACCGTTGGATCATTTTCCGGAATAAGCGAAGCCGACGGGATCTCGGCATGGTCCTTCGACTTGAAAAATTCGATGTATTTTCGGCGGAGCTCGTTACCTGTCATATGCAAAGATACTAATGGAAAACCCTAAATTTGTTAAGAAACGTCCGAGACGACGGTTTCCGGAGGGGCAATTTTTCGGCGGAGGAGTTTCTTCATACCAAGAATAATCACGTGGGTTTCTTCATTGCGGAGGGCGAAGGTCATAATAAAGTACGTAATAAGACCAAGGGAGGCGCCAAGGGTGAGGCGGAGGAACACGAGCCAGAACGTGTTGATTTCAAAAAGCGTTCCAATCAGGATTTTCATAAACTGGGTCGTCAGGGCGAGCCCCACCCCCGCAATGCAAAAGACAACGAATGCCCGGAAGATCCCGCGCGCACCGAGCGAACCAGTCTTCTTACTGAGGAAGTACCAAAGGAGGGTAAATTGGAGGAAGGCCGACGCTGAAAAGGCAATTCCAAAGGCGAGAATTCCAAGACCCGGAAGAAACTTCGCAAGTGGAAAAAGAAGTGCCCAAGCGAGAAGAACATTAAGTCCAACGCTCACAATGCCAACGTAAAACGGGGTGACGGTATCTTCAAACGCGAAAAACCCTCGAACGAGAAGGAATGTAAGCGACTGGAACACGAGACTGAGCGCAAATAATCCAAGAAGGTTCGCCGTTATGATCGTTGCCGTCCAATCAAAGACCCCTGCCCCGAGCACAATACGGACAATTTCCGTTCGTAAAAGAAGGAATAAAAGTGTTGCGGGAACGGTGAACAGCAGGATTTGACGCGCCGTTGCCGAGAACGTTTTTGCAAACCCGACATTCTCCTCCTCCGACGCACGCTCACAAAGTTCCGGATACGCGGCAATCGCAAACGAGACGCCGACAATACCTACCGGGAAAAAATTCAGATTATACGCGAATTGAAAAATCGTGACCGCTCCCGTTCCTAGAAGGGTCGCAAGCGTTGTCATGATCGTAAAGTTGAGTTGGGAGACCGCAAGTCCAAGCGCCCTCGGCCCCATCCTCGTTATCACGGTGTAAGTATCTTTATGAAAAATCGAGAGGACGAGCCTGTACCGGTAGCCAGCGATCCACGCATCAACCACTTGCAAAAGAAGGTGCGCGCCCGCGCCGATAAGCACCCCGTAAGCAACCCCATGGATGCCAAAATATGGAACAAGAAGCCACGCACCAAAAATGATCCCGATATTATAAAACACCGGGGCGGCAGAAGTGAACACAAAACGTTTAAGCCCCTGGAGCATCGATCCAAACACCATCGAAAGGGCGAGGATGAACTGGGCAAGGAAAAGAATACGCGAAAGCTCGGCGACCATTTGCGTTTTTTCGAGCGAGAACCCAGGAGCAATCACGTGCGCCAATGGACCCGAAAGGGCGATTCCAATAAGAACGAAGATTCCAAAACTCAGCGCAAGAGCGTGAAGGAGCCGGTTTACAAATTCAAAGGCGCGATCACGATCCTTTAGGTAGAGTTTTGTAAAGAGCGGAATAAAGCTTGCGGAAAGTGCTCCGACGACAATCAGCTGGTAGAACATGTCTGGGAGACGAAAAGCGGTAAAATAGACATCGAGAGAGTCCCCCGCTCCAAACATTCCGGCAAGAATACGATCACGAATAAATCCAACGAATCGGGATAAAACCGAAAATGAGGCGACAATCACCGCGGCGCTGGCGATGCTCGAAATCGGAGTGGAAAGACGGTGAAGCATGTTAGCGGCGTTTAGATCTAAAGGTCGCGACAAGGCCAAAGAGCGTACTCAACGAAAGGAACACAATAATCGCAACAACAAACGGGTTGCTTAGATGAAAAAAGGAGATGAAAACTTCCTGGCTATCTTCAACTACCTGACCATCCTTTCCCGTCACCTTGAGGGTCACAAGATAACTTCCCGGCTTTTTAAACGTCATCTCGACGTCGGGCTGTGCGGAAACGGCTCCGTTTCCAAAATCCCAAAGTATCGTTTGATCGGATCCACTTCCACTAATCGCACGGAAACGGAAGGTTCTCCAACCGATCTTCGCGTAGGAGAAGCGCGCATTTGGAGACAGGCGAAGAATCGCCGTCGAGGCACGGCGCTCAATCTCAGCTTGGCGTTCAGCTTCTTTTTCCGTCTGTGCGAGCGCAGGTTCCGTATTCTTTTTTGCTAGAAGCGGGAATAACGACGATTTTGACTCAACGGAGGTATCACGAACTTCTTCTGTCGATAGAATCTCGGGCTCAGTAACCGAAGTCTCCGACTCTATCGGTGCTGGCTCAGACGCTTTTTTTGCCTCCTCAATATCGCTCACGCCATTATTATCATCATCGTCATCACATACATCCCCCGCCCCATCCTTGTCCGCATCTTCTTGTCCGATATTCGCCGTCGTCACACAATTATCGCTCGCGTCCGGAACGCTATCCCCATCCGCGTCAACGACGGGATAAAACAAATTTGTTACAGCAACGTTGTTTCCTTGATTCGTGTCCTCCGGATCCGTCCCGAGAATTTCGGCACGGATATTGAACTCCGCGCTTGGTACAACGAAATCAACCCAAACCTCGTCAAACGCTCCGCGTGCCGGCGTCGAGACAACCTGACTTGGGCCAATCGGCGTTGGACCCTGATAGAAATAGACGTAGCCGGAAATATCCTCATCACCAATATTGCGAATTCGGGCGTAGATTCTTACGGTTTTACCCGCAACAAGGGTCTTTTCAGAAAAATAAATATTCGTCGCGGAAATACTCATATCCGCCGACGCGTGGACGAGCCCCGGAAGAAATGCGGTAAGCAAAAAAATGGCGACGATAAACCGCTTCATACATGTCGATCATCTACAAAATAGGCATGCGTCGATTTCACAACCCACAGGTCTTTCGCGTACCCCTGATGAATTTCTACGCGGAGACGGAACGTTGGGTGGACGCGCACAACAACCTCTTCAAGAAGTTTATCCTCGCCCCCCGTAAGCGAAAGTCGAATCACGTCCCCATTTGATAAGTAGAGTCGCTCCGCCTCCTCCGGAGAACAAAGAAGGTGTGGCTTAGGAACAAGCACTCCTCGCTCAAGCTCCACTTCCCCCTCCGGTCCACGAAGCGTACAACGAACCGCACCAGAAAGATCCCCCGATCGTGCCTCTTTAACGTCGAGCCCGAGAAGCTCGGCTTCAATCGATGAAATTTCCGCATGACTCTCCGCCCAGTTCGGACCAAGCACCCGCGCGCGAAGCGTCACCCCACCCTCACCGATAATTTCCACCGTCTCACGATAGACATGTTGCCCAGCTTGCGAGTATTCCTCGGCAATCGTCATTGGATACCCGACCCCAAAAAGCGTCTTTTGATCTTCCGCGGAAAGGTAGACGTGCGCGGGAATGATTTCGAGTGGGATCGGTCGTGACATAGTCCTCTCGATTATACCATGTTTCGTTTTAGCGCGTAGATCGCCACCCCAGTCGCAACAGAGACGTTCAGCGAACGTTTTGCGCCCATCGGAATTTCAACCTTGTTGTCCGCCAGCGTGAGCGTTTCAGCACTCAAACCCTCAACCTCATTCCCAAGAATAAGCACCGCCTTGTCGCTACGCACCGATTCAATCGGCACCGCCCCTTCTCCCGTCTCAAGCGCTAGTACCGCGTAGCCCTCCGTCTTGAGTCGCTCGATCACCGGCAAAACCGTCTCGGCATACTCCCAAGGAACCAACAAATCCGCCCCAAGCGCCACCTTCTCGATCTCCTTTCTCGGCGGGACCGGTGTAATTCCGACCAAGAACAGCTTTTCGACCCCAAACGCCGCCGCGCTTCGAAAAATTGCGCCGACGTTGTGCATGCTTCGAATATTATCCGCAACCAAGATTAATTGCATAATTAGACATTTTTCATTACCTTATACCATTATGCCATGTCCAAATAAAGATCTTTGCGGTTCTTGCGGTTGGTCACACATTCCGTATGAGAAGCAGCTCGAGCAAAAGCTCGGGGATATCAACGGATCGTTCGCACTGAAAAAGCTCGACATCCGCTGTGAAGAAATCATCCCTTCTCCAGTCCTCGATCACTATCGTAACCGAATGGACTTCGTGATCGGCTTCCAAGGCAAGGTTGGTCTTCGTGAAAAAGGAAAGTGGTGGCGTGTAATCGACAATCACCCCTGCTTTATCGCCGATGAAAAGATTGAACAACTATTTTATTCATGCAGACAGCTTATTCAGCAATCCGGATTCACGTACTACGATCGGAAGGCGAACACGGGACTTCTCCGCTACGTCGTTATCCGCTCAACGACACTTGGCGAGACAATGGTGAACTTTGTGACAAGCGCCCCGATCGATAACGAAAAAGACTCGTTCGTAGCCTGGCTACGCACTCTCCACGAAACCGTAAAGCCAACCACAACCATTTGGACAATCAACAACACTGTAACGGACGTTTCTTTCGGAGATGAGATCCATGTCATTTCCGGGCCTGGCTTTATCGAAGAGCGCATCAACGACTTCACCTACCGAATTAGCCCACAATCATTCTTCCAAACAAACCCGCATGGCGCGGGCATCCTTCAAAAGACCGTCATCGAATTTGCTGAAGGAATCAACGCAAAGACCGTACTCGATCTCTACTGTGGAAGCGGATTTTTCACACTCCCGTTTGCGAAATCAGCAAGCCGAACAATCGGTGTAGAACTTAATTCCGAGGCAATCAAGGAAGCCCGTGAGAACGCGAAAATCAATGATCTTCAAGTGGAATTCCTCGACCTCAAAAGCGAGGACTACGACTGGAAGGATCTGAACCCGGATCTTGTCATTACCGATCCACCGCGCTCCGGAATGCACGACAAGGCTCTAAAGGACCTTCTTTCAAACGCTCCAAAAACCATTATTTACGTTTCGTGTAACTATAAACAGCTCGCGCGCGAATCAGTTGAGATTCTAAAACACTACGAGCTTAAAAAGCTCCGTGCGATCGACATGTTTCCACACACGCCACACGTTGAAACGGTCGCCCTCTTCGTTCGAAAAGACTAAAGCGAAATTCCTTTCTTCGCCGCCCTTTGTTTTACAACTCGCATTCCTGTGTATACGCCGAGCCAAACAAGCACCGCAACAAGGAGCATCGCGTCAAGAACAATCTCAATATTTGGAAAGATTTGGATACGTCCGTCAACCACCCCAATCCCTTCAAAGAGTCCATCAATAAACCGTAGACGACCCGTTAAATAAAGAACGCCCGCGGTAATAACCGTTGGAAGGATATACTCGGTACGGAAATTTCTCGGTACTTGAATTTGTTGAGCCATAATTGTGTTCATTCAGTTTCTGGGTAGTCATCGGTCGTTACGCGTGATTGATAGATTGTTATCGCGTTTCGCGTTTTATCATATCGGTAGTTCTCCCCAGAGATATCAAGCCCCTCAATTCTGTAGGAACCAATTCCTTTAAACGTAAAGGCAAAGGTTGCAATCCCCTCTTTATTTGTTACCGCCTGCTCGATTTGCGGACCACCATTTCCTACAAATTGGACCGTGACGACTGCTCCTGCTGCCGGAACAGATTGCGCGTTCACCGCTTCAAGCTCGCCGTTAAAAATGACCAGGTCATCAACAACCGAGTGCGATCCTTCGAGACGCGAAATGGATACGTAATCGAATCCATCCACAACCGTTTCTTCCGCATCCGTCCTTGAATCACCCGTAATAAGAAGTAGATTTCCAATTAGATAGAAATTCACTGCGACAAAAAACATGATCACGACGGCAATCACGTACTGTTTAAGGAAGCTTCGGCGTTTCATGGGCACAGTATAACAAACTTTGACGGATGACTCGAGATCTTATATAACAGAGGGTATGAAATCTGGATTTATTGCGATCGTTGGAAGGTCAAATGTCGGTAAATCGACCCTGATTAACCGCCTCGTTGACACCAAGGTAGCGATCACAACCCCAAAACCACAAACAACACGGAAACCGATCCATGGTGTGTTAAATGATCCTCGTGGACAGGCGGTATTCGTTGACACCCCGGGGCTCTTCCAAAACGCAAAGGACGCTCTTACAAAGACGCTCAATAAAGCGATTACGGACACCCTTTCGGACATCGACGCCGTTCTTTACGTTACGGATTCAACGCGCGCAATTGGAAGCGAGGAAAAGCACATGCTCCGAATCCTCTCAACGGTAAAAAAGCCGATTCTCGTGCTTTTGAACAAATCCGACGATTACGCAAGCAAGGATCATCTCCAAGAATACGAGGCTCTCGCCGAAGGGTTCAACGCACATATTGCCATTTCAGCCCTCCACGGATCAAACCTCGATCTTGTGAAGGATTGGGTGTTTGAACAGCTCCCGGAGGGCGATCCAATGTACGGAGAGTACGATCTCTCGAACCTTTCCCCGGAAGAACGCCTCGCAGAAATAATCCGAGAAAAAATCTTCCTCAAATTCCAAAAAGAACTTCCCTACACCGCACACGTCGTCGTCGACGAAATCCATTCATCCGAGAAAAACGGAATGACGGTTTCGGCACGCATCCTTACGCACTCCGACCGCTATCGAGGTATGTTTATCGGCAAGGGTGGTCAAGCCGTTAAAGAAATCGGATCATCGGCGCGTCGAGAGCTCGAAGCGATCACGGGAAACAAAGTCCGCCTCAATCTCGTCGTTGAGGTTGACCCACACTGGATCTCCCGACTTGAGCTCTCCTAGCCCGTTGCCCACTTTTTGAGCTCCTCGTAATCGCAGGATCCACAAATACGCGCATTAGTTTCCGTATTGATGAAAAACGGAACACCTCCACATTTTCCTTGATCGAGCGCCTCAGCCTCCTTTGCGTTCTCCTCACTATTCCAAACTTCATATTTCTCGACCGTTACACCAAGCTCCTTCTCGAGCTGTTCAACGAGGGGTTTCATCGCAAGACAGTGCGGACAGGTTTCGCCAAAAAATTCTTTTAATGCCATAGTAAGACTATATGAATTACGCCTCGTATCGTAACACGGCGGTTTCGATTCTTCTACTTGCGATTTGCACAACCCTCCTTATCGGTCGCCTTGGGGATGCAAAATTCGCGGGCGGGGACGGCCCGAAAACGCTCGTTGTTGCCACAATGAACGACGCCCGCTACCCGCGTGGCAGTATCGTAACCGCACACGAACCAGGCATTCTATACCTGGGCGACGAACGTCTATTTCTTGATTTGGATACACAAATTGAGCTCGTGTCGTTAAACGAGAACGACCTTGTAATTCGGGTCATTCAGGGACGCGCTGTACTTGAAGGACAATTTACAGTTATCACCAGGGAAACGCGCGTAGAAACGAACGGTCGAGTTTCGTTTGTCCACTATAGCTGGCTCGACCAAGTTGAGCTCGGGATTTTGTCGGGAACCGCAACACTAAGACAGGCGGGCACCATCGACGGAGCGAGGCTCCTAGAATCTGGCGGTCTATCATTCTCAACCCTAGCCCCATATCCCGATAAAACCATCCCCTTTTCTCCAGAAACTTCGAGTGCTAAGGCGTTTTACGCGTGGGTAGCGTCAATGTCTCCCCCTCTTTCGGAATAACAATCGAAACGTCCTTAAATAATGGCTTGAGCATCTCTGCAAACGCCGTCTTCGCCTTATCTTCCCCGTGGACAAGAATAATTTGCTGTAAATTACCCTCCTTCGGTTTAAGCCATCGCGCGATTTTTCCTCGATCGCCGTGCGCGGAAAACGAATCAAGGGTTTGAACGGTTGCCTTGAGCGGGATCATGTCCCCGAGCACTTTTACTTTAGCAACTCCTTCCTGCACACTTCGCCCAAGCGTCCCTTCAGCCTGATAACCGATAAGAAGCACACCCGCTTTTTCGTCACCGAGGTAGCGCTTCGCATGATGCATAACCCGCCCACCATTCATCATTCCACTCCCCGCGATAATGATTTTTGGCCCTTTGTGATTATTAATCGCCATCGATGCATCTACCGACAGTGCCTCTTTCAACCCTTTGAAAACAAAGAAATCTTGATCGATACTCGTTTTAATCGAGCGGTCGAACTCGAGTTCGTGCGCAAACTCTCGATACACCTTTGTCGCCTGTATTGCGAGCGGGCTATCTAGATAGATTTCAAGGCGTTTTGGGAGGCGTCCCGCGTCGACAAGCTCGTCGAGTGCGTAAAGAAGCTCCTGCGTGCGCTCGATTGAGAAGGCCGGGATAAGAAGCGTGCCTCCCCTTCCAATAATCAAATTTACAAACGTTTCTAGATCATTATTGCGCGTTCCGGCAGGGGTGTGGTCGCGATCGCCGTACGTCGCCTCGCAAACAACAATATCTGCGCGAGGAATCGGCTCGGTACTAGGAAGGATCGGAATATCATCATTCCCAATATCACCCGAAAAAATTACCCGCGTCGTTTCTCCCGCCTCGCTTATTTCAAGTGAGAGAAACGATGAACCCAAAATGTGTCCAGCGTTATAAAAGGTTGCATGGACATTCGGTATTGGGGAAAAACTCGTCCGGTAATTAACCCCTCGGAACTGTGCCATTGCCTGCGTCAAATGATCCTTTTCATAGATCCGAAGCCCTCCACAATCTCTCGCCTCCTCACTCATCAAATTAAAGGCGTCATGTAAAATCGCCTCGGACAACGCCTTCGTTGGAGCGGTCGCAAATATCGGCCCCTTGTACCCGCGACGCACGAGAAGCGGAAGACGACCGGTATGATCGTAGTGGGCATGAGTTACAAAAACCGCCGATAGCGTTGCTGGATCAAACGGAAACGCTTGTTCATTTTTCTTGCTACAAAACCGCTCCCCTTGAAAAAACCCACAATCAACAAGAAACGACCCGGAGGCCGTTTCAACTAGGTAACAAGATCCCGTGACATCATTCGCCCCTCCAAGGAATGAAATCTTCATATTATCGACGGTCGATACGCTTGATTGCAAAATAGCTCGCAGTAAGGCCAAGTACGAAAGCAAGCGAGGCAAGACAAAGGAGGCACCAGGTATAAAGCACGAATGCCTCGATGTACGTAAGGTAGAGGCTAAACCCTAGCGCGATAAGGACACAGACGCCAAGGGCAAGGAAGACGTCCTCACGCTTTGTTTTTTCGTACACCGCAAAAAGCACAGCCATGAGCAGATATCCAACGGCCCCGATAAGCGAGACTGAGATTCCAAAAAGCTCCGAATACGCGCTCTGATTCACCGTATTACAATCAAATGTATCGCTGATACTGCAAAACGACGCATCGGAAACATTGTAATGGACCGTTACCAGGTAGCTTGCGACCCCAACTCCAAGGAGACAGAGGACGAAAAATGCTGTGCGAAAGCCATTACGAAGCGTCATAGTTATTCAGGTAACGTGCAGTTATAAATCTCCGCAAGCTTCTCAAGAGACTGGGTTCCGCTAATTCGCTCACCGGTTGCCGTTTCCCAGGTTGGCGTCGTTTGAATTCCGTCATCTTTACAGAGATCAAGGTTACGCGAACCCGGAACCGCACACTCTTTCTTGTTCAACTTTCGAGCAGCTGACCCGAAGAGTTCGTACTGCTGTGCGCAATGTGGGCACCAAGAAGCGGCGTAGATCTTTGCTCCGTTATCCGTAAGACACTGTGCGAAGCTATCAAGCTTTGACGGAAGGCGATTCTTCAAAGCGGCACCGCCGATTAAAAGGACAAGTACACCAATTGCTAAGGAAATCATCAAAGTCGTTGTGTTGATTTTCATATGACCCTATAATACCGCATGCCCGTTTGATTGACAAACTCCCTATTTTCGTTCATACTTCGCCAGCTTTATGGCTTTTTCTTGGAAAACACAAACGCGCCCAATCGTCGCCCTCTCCCCGATGGCCGACATGACCGATAGCGCGTTTTGTCGTACCGTAAAAACGATCGCAAATCCAATCATGTTCCGCGAGATGATCTCAAGCGAGGCGCTCGTTCGAGGTAATGATAAAACGAAGGAGATGGGCTTCCTCCATGAATCGGAGCATCCAATCATCCAACAACTTTTTGGATCGGATCCAAGTGTCATGGCAGAAGCGGCACGAATTGTTGAAGAGGAGTTCCATCCGGAAGGAATTGACATCAACATGGGATGCCCTGTTTACAAAATCACCTCGAATTTCAACGGAGCTGCGCTCATGAAAGACCCGGAACGAGCGAAGAAGATCGTGCGAGCAATGAAACAGGCGGTTTCGATCCCGGTTACCGTAAAAATGCGCGCCGGTTGGGATGCCTATGACCAATGCATTGAATTCGCAAAGGTCGTTGAGGAGGCCGGAGCGGATCTCGTAACCGTACACGGCCGAACGAAGGTCCAAGGATATTCCGGATTTGCAAATAGAGAGGCGGTAGCAAATGTGAAAAAAGCCGTTTCCATTCCAGTCCTTTATAATGGTGACGTCTTCAAACACCAGGATTTCTTCGACGCTCTCGAGCAAACGCAATGCGACGGGGTGCTCATTGCGCGCGGAGGCCTCGGAAATCCGTGGATTTTCCGCGATATCGAAGATCGTCTTGCCGGAAAGGTTCCGGAAGAGGTCTCCTTCGAGGAGCGCCTTAAAACCGTTCTCCTTCATCTCGACCTCCATCTCGAACAATACGGCGAGGGAGCGATCACAACATTTCGAAAACATTTGTCCTGGTACTTCAAGGGGATTCCCCACATGAAAGAGTATAAATCTGCAATGATGACTGCGAAAAGCAAGGAAGAGCTCCTCGAGGTCTTGAATCGCTTGACGCAAAAAACCTAAAGGCTACACTAGCCGCAACACACTTATGAAAATCGGCATCCTTTCCTTTGTGAAAGGCAAAAAAAACATCGCGGTTGGAACGCGAAGCATTATCGACGAAGCCAAGCGACGCGGACATGAAGTTGAAATCTTCTACAGCCGCCACGTCGGGCTCGTCTTTGGAAATGGACGAACGCTCACCTACAAAGGCCAAACGCTCTCTCCTAAGAACTATGATGTAATTCTCGTTCGGCCAGGATTTACCGCGGATCCAAGCGTTAATTCGTCCATCATCAAACAATTCCAGCTTGCCGGGTTTTACGTTTTGAACGGCTACATTGGAGTATTTCGGGCAAAAAATAAGATCCGCACCCTCCAGATGCTCGACCATTTTAACATTCCGGTGCCAAAGACGGTCGTGGTCGAAGACCCAACAATGCTTGAAGAGGCGGCGAAAGAATTCAAATTCCCGGTCATCGTTAAGTCGATCTACGGGACACATGGCCGAGGCGTCTTCCTCGCGGAATCCGAGCGCTCGCTTAAGCCAATCGTTGAGTATTTGACGGTGAAGGAAAAGGGGCCAGTTTCCGTACAAGAGTACATCAAAGAGGCAAAGGGCAAGGACTTGCGTGTATTTGTCCTTGGTCGCAAAGTTGTCGCAACAATGGAGCGTGTTGCAAAGCAAGGAGAGTTCCGTGCAAACTTCCACAAGGGTGGAACGGTAGGCGTCGCGGACCTGAGTCCGGAGGAAAAGAAGATCGCACTTCGCGCTACGGACGTCCTCCAGCTCGATATCGCCGGTGTCGACATCCTTCGAACGAAGACAGGACCGAAGATTATCGAGGTTAACTCGAATCCGGGACTTGAGGGTATTTCGCGGGCCAGTGGCGTCAATGTCGCGGAAAAGATCGTCAATTTCGTCGAGATCCGCGTGAAGAAATTTGGCGGGAAGAAGAAACCCCTTGCAAAGAAAAAAATGCACGAATAGCAAAAATCCCCGCAGTGCGGGGATTTATGTTTTGGCAAAGTATTCTTGGGCAAGCGTAAGGTCGTGCAAAATCTTCTGGCGCATACGCTCAACCGACACCCAAGGAATAAGCTCGCTTATTTTTTTCTCGATACTGATTTCAAGCGTTTGACCGAGTAAGTCGCCCTCAAACCCGAAGAGGTGAGCTTCGAATTTCGGCGGCTCGCCAACCCCGTACACGATCACCGCTTCAAACACCGTATCTCGAACCGTCACACGCCCCGCATACACCCCGTCCTTCATCGG
Source organism: uncultured Gammaproteobacteria bacterium (assembly GCA_964401485.1). Taxonomy (GTDB): domain Bacteria; phylum Patescibacteriota; class Patescibacteriia; order UBA9934; family UBA9934; genus CAYFMS01. Next base: position 16,324 of record CAYNYL010000002.1, on the reverse strand, counting down.
CAAGCGATCATCAAATACAAAATTCGCCGTTGGTAAATGGTAAACGGGACCCGAAACACCGTCACCCCTCACAACCTCCGCCTTCCCGTTCCAAAGAATTTTTTTCATGTTACTCGGTCGTTAGCCAGGCCTCCGATTGCCGGACAAGAAGTTCTTCAGCGCGATCCGGTTCCGCCATAAGCGCCTTTACGACGCGCTCCATTCTCGAAGACTGCGCTCCTTTTACGTAAATAATGTCCCCGCTCTCCACCTGATTTTCGATAAAGCTTGCCGCCTCCTTCGAAGTCGCAAAGGAGTACACTCGGTCCTCCGGAAAGCCCTTCTCTCGCGCGGATTCTACCGCAAACTTCATTCCTTCGCCAACGGCAATAAAGACATCGGCGACTTCCGCCACAACTTCCCCGATTCGACGGTGCTCTTCCTCACGATACTGACCAAGTTCCGCCATCGATCCAAGAACCGCCACACGTCTCTCGCCTTTTTCCCTCGTAAACATCGAAAGAATCTCGAGGCCGTTTTTCATTGCCGCTGGAGCCGCATTGTATGAGTCGTCGATAATAAGCGATCCCTTAACGCCCGCGAGCGGGTTAAGACGCCCAGGATTTGCGTGCACCTTACGATTCAATATTCGGATCGCCTCAACAGTTGGAATTCCAAGACGCTCGCAAACAAGAAGTGCGACGAGACAACTCATCACCGGCGCATACCCAAGCGCGTTTTGTAGCACAAGCTCACCAATGACCCCACGCTCCGTCTCGATATACGCGGTCGTCGTCGCAAACAGTTCGTCGGGATCATAGTGATCGTCTTTTCTTGCATGAACACGGATATCTCTCGCGCAAAGATCAGCCTCCTTCACCCCATACGTCTTCACGCTCCCAACAAGCGCAGAAGCAATCGGGCGCAAAAATGGACTGTCCGTATTAATAATACAGAGTCCATCTTGTTTTACGTGCGAGAAAATATTCACTTTTTCTTTTACCAGTTCGTTGATGTCGGCAAAAAACTCCGCGTGGACAGGAGAGATGCCGGTTACAACAGCGATATCCGGTTTCGCGATAGAGCAGAGCTCCGCCATATCCCCAGGCTTATCGATCCCATATTCGAGCACAAGAATTTCGGGCAAATCCTTCACGAAAAATGAACGCCACAGAAGTCGTAGCCAACCAAGCGGAGACTTTCCGGGACTCGCCTCACCAAGAATCGTCAAAGGCACCCCAAATTCGTTATTATAGTTCTTCTCTGCAGTTCTTGCGCGCCTTCGCTCCGAAACAACGTCAAAAACGGCGTGTTTTGCACCCGTCTTCCCAACCGACCCGGTAATCGCGATCACCGTCGGCTCAAACTTGCGAATAACCGCCCGAGCTCGCCAAAAGAGGATTTTTTGGAGAAGTTTTCTCATATCATCGTGTTGGAGCTACTTTTAGATAGTGTAATAGAAATTCGGAAATTTCGCGACCCACCACAACCGAAGTATCAGATGCCCACTGTGACGTCCTTGGGTGGTCAAGCATCACGACAATCACATATTTCGGGTCCTGAATTGGCCCATAGCCGACAAACGTTGCGATTGTATGACCTTGTTCATATCCTCGCCCATCTTTCCGTGCGACCTGCGCTGTTCCCGTTTTACCCGCAACGTAATATCCGTCAATTCCCGCCTTCCCGTCGTAGCCATTTTCAACAACGGAAACAAGCATCCCCCCAATAAGCGTCGCCGTTTTTGACGAAAGGACCCGACGCACTTCTTTCGGCTCGGTTTTTTCGACAACCCCATCGACATACCGAAGCTCGTCAACAATGTACGGCTTCATCATCACCCCGTCATTTGCAAGCGCCCCGTAAGCGCCAGCGATTTGAAGTGGGGTCGCCGTGAATCCCTGCCCATAACTTGCCGTCGCAAAATAAATCTCTGACGAATTCTCAAGAGACGCGAGAGTCCCCTGGCGCTCACCGGAAAGTCCGACATCGATCCTTTGGCCAAACCCGTAGTCTTCAAGATAGCTCTTCAACCGTCCTTGACCCATTTGGCGCATGACATAGACCATTCCGGTGTTAAGTGATTGCTCAAGAACTTGAACCATCGAAACAATTCCTCGCCCTTTCCCGTCGAAGTTTCGGATCGTATCCTCCCCAATCGTTAAGAACCCTTCGTCATTATAGGTCGTTGTCGGCGAAACAACCCCATCGTTAAGGGCTCCAGCCATGACGAGTGGCTTGATAACGGATCCAGGCTCGTAAGAGAACGAAATCGCAAGATTATTAAAATCTGCAATATCATCGACTTCAAAATAGGCGTTCGGATCAAAATCTGGATTCGAACAAATCGCCATCACCTTTCCCGTAGACGGCTCGAGCACAACGACGGCGCCCGAATCTGCCTGATAGCGCTCAACCCCTTCCGCAAGCGACTTACATGCCTGATATTGGATCGTCCGATCAACCGTTAAGACTACATCTCCCCCGTCAACCGCCGGTCGAAATTTTCGGGCCCCAACCCCGATCCAGCGTCCGCTCGTATCTTGCTCAGCGTCCAAGAATCCGTTCGCGCCAGAGAGGAACTCGTTAAAATACCCCTCAATTCCATACCTTCCAACTCGACCCCCTTCCTCGTCTACCCCTAAAAATCCAAATAGATGACCGCCAATTGCACGCTCAGGATAGGCGCGCGTATTTTCATAAATAGAAAAAATCCCAGGGGACTCGAGTGCGAGAATTTTTTGGAGTTGCTCTTCCGTTACATTGCGGGCGATTGGCTCATATGGATCATTCACCTTTCGCAACCGATCTCGAATCGCAAGATACTCCGAGAGTCCACCGTCATCCGCTTCGACGGCCGATTCCGGAGCAACCTCCGCGGGCGGAGGCTCAATACCTTCATTCAATATTGCGCGAATGTCTTCGACGATCACCGGAGGGGCCTCCTCGGCGGCGGGCGCTACCGGTTCATCCGTAGCGTATCCAAGAATTTCTGCAATCTTTTTCGCGAGAATGTCCCCGTCCTCAATCTTTCGCGGTTCGGCGTAAACAAAGGCCCGAAGCTCATTTGTCGCCCCGGCAAATTCCCTCCCGTCAACCCAATCGCGAACGATAATATCCCCCCGCTCCGCCACGAGCTCTTCGTAAAATGTATGCTGCCCCTCCGGCGAACGATAAAACTCCGCATTCACAACTTGCAAGAAAAATAGTCGCCCAACAAGAACAAGAAGGAGGACGCCAAAAACCCCTCGCACAACCGACATGCGCCAAGCATAACTACCACCCGCCCGTTCGTAGCGAATTGCCATAGCAGAAGTATACAAAAAAACGCGTGCGAGCGCACGCGTTTTTCTTAGGCCTCTTGTAGATAATCCTCCGAAAGCTTCACTCCAACCGACGTCGTCTCCTCATTACTCATCGCATACTCAACGATTCGCACAACATCCCCGTTATCCCGCTCAAAATCTCGGTAAACAATTTGCTCCACCTCGTCCCCTTCTTCCATCATCTTTCCTTCACCCTCAAGTGTGAGTTCGTAGTCGGATCCGTTATAAACAACGATATCTCCATCAACCTCAAGCCCCTCTTCGAGTTGCATGAATCGGATAATTTCCTCCGAAGATGGGTCGATCGAAAGCCAAAGATCGCCGTCGTCGTGGATCCAATACATCATCTCGCCACTTGGCATTTGAATCTCTTCGATCAGTTCCGGACTAAACGTACGTCCATCAACGATCACTGCCTCACCCTCTCGCAGGGTATCGAGCGCTTGTTGTAATGTCATATGCGCGAAATTATAACAGGCAAAAAATCCCTGTAAAGGCTAGAACCCCAATGTCAGGTTCACCGATGCGGTCTTATCCACAGGCTTCATCCCAAAATTGATGAAGACCTGTTTTCTCTCGCCAATTCGGTCGTCAAAGAGGATGTAGCCATTCTTCACCCCAAACTCGAAGACGTCCTTTGTAACTTTCACGTCTTGCTGACAATAATCTGCTACCTCCTGCTTCTTCCCCTCCTTCCACCACTTCACCGCAAGAAGCCCGTGTGCGCTCTTCTTCGTCCCGATAGTTGCCGAAGCAACATCATCGAGTTTAATTCGATACCCAAGCGAGCCGTGAATCTCTTGGAGAAGATCGAGCTGTGGAAGCTTTAGAAGATCACCCGCGTAATAACGATTAAGGACAGGCAAGTCGAACCCTATTGAGTTATACCCAATAATCCTCCCACCTCGTTCCATTTTATGAAAGAGCTTTGGAAGATCTTCTTGATAGAAATGCTCATAGGTATCCGTTTCATAAAAATAGGCAACAACAACGGAGACATCGAGCTTTTCTGGAAAATAACCCCCAACCTCTTGAAATGTATTGCTCGTTTCAATATCGAGCACGATATCATTGATCATATTTCTTCACGTTTCTCTCGAACAAAGGAAATCCAATTCTCGAAGAATCGAATCGCAACCTTCACAGGAGCCTCTAAAATAAAGTCAAAGAAGTAAATAAAGACGTTAATCTTTGAAACCTTGATTGAGAGCCACTGCCCCGCGCGTACCAGCGGAAGGAGAAGGAAATCGAAGAGTGTTCCAACCCATCCTTTTCGAGCATCCGAGAGGACAATATCACGCTCCGCACTTCGTACGCGGATTCCAAAGAAGGTAATGAGCGAGAGGAAGAAGAGGAACTCAATAATCGAGACCCAGGTAAAATCAATCTGCGTTAGCGCAAACGCGATCACGCCGTAGACAAAGAGGAATGTCATCGCGTAAATCACGGAAAAAATCTTCGAAAGCGTCCCGAAGGTCGTTTTGCGCATACGGATCGCAAGAAGCGAATGCTTTACGTCAACCATGAGTGAACGGATCGCGAGAAGATAGTCTTCCGTGTTTTTCTTTTCATTGACCCGTACCGTAAAGCCAATGATTGCGAAGAAGATCGGATGGAAAATCACGTTCACAAGAAGAGGCGTCCAGTGCCCTTTCTGTACAATAAGAAGTTCATACGGCACTTCGATAAGAAATGCCATGAAAATCTTTGTGATAAACAAGAAAATGATTGTTCGAGAAACGGCTCGACGAAGACGCTCGTGAAATTCCGCCGTGCGCTTCCCAAGAGCTTTTTTCACCTCTTTATCAAGCAGAGCCGGATCATCTCGCAACTCGTCGAACTTACCTGGATTCGCCTCAAACACATCCCGCATGACCTTGAACACCCCCGACTTGCGACGAAGACGCACAACAAGTTTTTGCGTCATTTCATGGTTAATTTGCTCATCGATAAAACGAATGAGCTCGGAAAATCGGCCCGAAATCGTTCCCATAAGCTCATCCTTCCCCGCCCCCGGCCACTTCGGGTAATAGAGCGTCAACACCCGGAACCGAAGCGTCGCAACGTTTGATTTGAGAAGCATTTGGTGGACAGCGATATAGAGGTACAAATCGCGTTCATCTTCTTTTAGGCCAAGCTTCGGATCCCATTCGATCCGCTCACGCAACTCTTCGTACGCGTAGCTTGCAAGCGCCTCCTCGACGGTTGGCGGAGCTAGGTAATACTCGATTTCGGTTGAGAGCACCTCAAGTATCCAATTAATCGCATACTCGCTATCCTCGTCCGTTTCCGCGGAACGCAAAAGCACACCATATTTATCAACAATCGGCGCGATTCCACTCACGAGTCGCTTAGGCACCTTATCGTTTGGCAAGTATTTAGCCCAAATCAACTCCTGAAGAAGCGTTTCAACGATTTGCGTACTTGTAAGTTCACTTCCCGCAAGACGCTTCAAAATTCGAAGAATGGCATTTCGTCGCCACAAATGATCCTCTTGATAATCTACCGCCACGCGCACGCGCTCGTAGGCCGTCGCTGCGGACGATGCCGGTTGACTCACCTCAATCATTTCCTCATCCGCCGCGAACGTTGGAGTATAGGGGTTTTCGATCGCGGCGATTAACCGCTCAAGTTTTGTCATACTAGAAGAACTTACGCTCGTTTGACGCGCGAATAATCGCAAACGCTTCTTCCGCGGAATCAACGACCTTGAATAGGTCAAGATCTTCCCGTGAAATCGTTTCCATTTTTTCGTACATCATGGTCTTAAACCATTCGATGAGCGGTGACCAAAACTCCTTTGATACGAGAACGATCGGAATTTGCTCGGATTTCTTCGTTTGAATCAGTGTCAAAATCTCGCACAGCTCGTCCATCGTTCCATATCCACCCGGAAAATACACATAGGCTTGAGCCGAGGCGGCGAGCATGGTTTTTCTCGTAAAAAAGTAATGAAACGCACGGCTTTCAAGCACGTAAGGATTGATCCGTTGCTCTGTAGGAAGCATGATGTTGAGACCAACCGATCTCCCCTTTGCTTCATAGGCGCCCTTATTTCCCGCCTCCATAATTCCAGGACCTCCGCCCGTAACCGTCGTGTACCCGTTTTCACCAAGGAGTCGTCCGAGTTTTTCCGCTTCCTGATACCAACGATTTGACGCGGGAAGGCGTGCAGAACCAAAAATCGTCACTTCTTGCTTAAGCGTGGAGAGAAACTCGAACCCCTCAACAAACTCGGCCATGATGCGAAATATGCGCCAAGTGATATCAGACATTCTTGGATAGTCTCCTTGCGCAACACACCGCTCCCGCTCGGAGTCTGACATTGGGAACCGGCACGTGTTCGGCGAAATCTGGCCAGCTCCCTTTTTCATTTTCAAGATGTCCATAGTGGCTCAATTATAGCACACTACCAACTTCCTCCACCGCCCCCTCCAAACCCCCCTCCCGAGAACCCACCACCACCCGAACCAGACGAATTTGAAGAGCTACTTGGGATCGCGGACGATACCCCCGATTGAAGTGTTGAAAGACTTCCAAGAATAAATTGTGCATCAATCATTCCACCGTGTGTCGCCGAAATCCATGATTCATTTGTAAGTGGCACGTTCTTAAAGAGCCCCGCCCAATGATCAACATCTTTAAACGCAAGAGCATACGGAAGAACTGTCGAAAAAATGTTTTGTTTTGACTCCCATTCAGCTCGGTACCGTTCAGCGGTTTGAACAAATAACTTGTAGCCCGCAACTTTACGATAAAGCTCTCCACCCGTTGCGGATTTCTTGAAGGTAAAGATTCCAATGATAACCGTACTAAGACCACCGATAAACATCGCAACGACGGTAACAAGTCCATAATCGATCGCAAAGAATGACCCAGCAACCCCCACCGCCACACCAATCACCATCGTCAAAATCGCAAAGATGCGTGACGAAAGCTCGTAGAGCTTTCCAACGGTGCGTGAGCGCAAATCGCTCCCCAATGCCTCAAATGACGCACCAAAGCGCACCTGATCAAGTGTGATTTGCTCTTCATTCCCATTAAACAGCATCGCGAAAAGACGCGTTTGCCATTCGTCAAGCGCCTGATCCGCCGGCTTTTGCTTCACGAGCGTAATCTCCTTCGGCTTTGGCTTTTCCCGCTCGCTCTCGACAACAATTTTCAAATATCCTTTCACGGCGAGCTCAACAACCATTCCCGCAACGATATGCTTATCAAGCCCCTTGAACGGACGCATAATCGCCCCTGCAACCCCAGCGGATACCCCGTCCGGAGGGTTGAACTCGGCAATGATCGGTCCGATCGCCTCGTCGCGCCCAAAGGCGAACCAAAGAACCGAGGCAAGCGCGACAGGGACTAGCGCGAGAAAGGCAAAAATATTCTCTTTTAGGAGCTCGAGTGCGCGCTCAAGCGCCGTTGGTTCGATAAAGATTCCTTTTTCAAATGAGAGCGAAATGGTTAAAAAGTCCTCTGATGCGAAGGCGATCTTCCCATCTGTCTCCGCCTTCGCACAATCTTGCGCCGTCGACCCAAGATCACCCGTGTAACAATAGGCCTCCTTCGCGGAAGCTACTCCGCTCGGATACATCACGGTCGCAGAAACCTTCTCGATAGGCGCATCCCATTCGCTCCCCGTGATATTCCAATAAATCTCGTCATGGGTATCAAAATATCGCATCGCATCTTGCACTTCATATTGAATCTCGTAGATATGCTCACCGTCGATAGTGATATTTGGATCCCCAACCTTAATCTCAACGTCCTTTCCTGATTTTGAAACCACGAAAGGGACTTCCCCTCCATCAAGTCGCACATCCCTCACAACAAGATCGAGATTTAACCGATTGTTGAACCGATCCCGGTAAATCACTGGGACAAAACGGAAGATTCCGTGCTTGTCCTCGTAAAAAATAACATCAATCGCCTCCTTGACCACCATCGATCCGTCCTCGCGAAGCGCCACCTGCGCGTCAAACGATCGATAATCCACCGATTGCGCGAATGCCGAGGACGAAACGGCCATTGTAAGTGCGAGTGCGCTAACGAAGATACTGCCGATTCGCAACATGCTCTTCAAATGTTTTTGCATAGTGGATAGTTCCCTCAGGAGAGGTTAAATAGTAAAAGTAGTCGGTTTTCGTCGGCTCGATCGAGGCACGAATCGCATTCATTCCCGATCCTGCGATTGGTCCCGGAGGAAGCCCCGGGTACTTGTAGGTATTATACGGGGAATCGATTTGTGTGTCAGCAATCAATGCAGAAGCATGATCCTTGCCTGTGATGTAGTTCACGGTCGCGTCGGCCTGGAGAGGCATTCCAATCGCGAGGCGATTGTGGAAGATGCCCGAAACAACCCGCATCGTGTCGGGTTTACGCACCTCTTTTTCGATAATCGAGGCGAGCGTCAATACTTCGTGGAATGATTTGTGCTCACCAAGCGAGAGCCCAGCGGTTTCCTTTTCCATTTGATCAAGCATCTTTCGCACAACATCTTCCGCGGTATCCGTTACAAAAAAATGATAGGTTTCCGGGAACAAGTACCCTTCCAGGTCAATCGTCGAAGGCTTTTTTGCATAGACGACGAAGGGATGGGTTTCAAATGGTCCGCCGGCGGCAACAACGCGGTCCCATTCGTCACGCTCAATCGGAAGCGACGCGTTAATACGGGTGTACGTTTCGTCGAGCGTCATCCCCTCCGGTACCGTGATAACAACCTCTTCCTGGAAACTTTTCCCGAGGCGCTTTACCACTTCTCGATAATTCATCCCCTTTTGTAGTTCGAATGTCCCAACTTGGATTTCCTTACTCGCCCCATCAAGGCGCAAATACACACGGAACCAAAACACGCTCGGGATCACCCCCTGCTCTTTGAGCGTTCTCGCGGTCGCGTACCCGTCGAACCCCTCCTTGATCGTTACAGAAATCGATTCCCCCTTTCCGCCCGCAAGCCAAAAATGGCGCACCTGGTTTAAGCCAACGAGGGTCGCAAAGACAAACGCCACGAACAGTAAGCGCTTTACCATAAATAACGAGGGTTAGTTCGTAAAAAAGATTCAATCGTCGCGAGGCGCTCATGCGTCCCGGTATCAAACCAGGGCTCGCGCGCATCATAGAATCCGATCGTCGCTCCACTACGCGCCAACGCCGGCCAGATGTCCTTCTCCATTGAAATCATTTCTTGTGGAGGGATGAAGTCCCGAATCTTCGGGGTCATCACATACCACCCAGAGGAGACATAAATCGATTCGTTCGCTTCAAGGAGCGATCCCGAATCCTCACGATCCACGTACCGCTCAAGTCGCGTTTTCTCCGCGTTGGCTACAAGTGCCTCGGCTCCGGAAACTGTTTTCGACGGAATCTCGACTGCCGCAATCGTTGCAATTCCCCCAACTTCTTGATGACGAATAAGGAACCGATCGAGGTCGAGGTAAAAAATATTATCTGCGTTCAAAACAAGAAACCGATCCTCAAGCGCGTCAAAATCCACGAGCTTCGTCCAACCGGCCGTCCCCATCGGCATCGGCTCAACAAGATACGAAATCTCCATTCCTCGAGACGACCCATCCCCATATTCGCGCTGAATTTGGTCCGCCATGTGCGCAATCGAAAGCGCCACCCGTGTCACCCCGTAGCGTTTTAGCCAGGCGAGCACATGATCGAGTATCGGTCTGTCTGCAACATGCACAAGCGGTTTTGGCACCGTGTCCGTAAGCGGAGCAAGTCGAGTCCCCTTTCCTCCAGCAAGAATAATCGCCTGAATCTTCATACAAGAAGCGCGAACATGCCAACGGCAACCCCAATCACCCCTCCAGCGAGAATGTCCCCATAGTAATGGACGCCAACCATGATTCGCGAAACAGCAATCAACTTTGCGAGCGAGAACAAAACAATAATCGAGCCAAGAAGCGGAATCGAAATGCCTGTTTCAAGATATTGAAATAACGCGATCGACGTCGCCATGCTAAACGCCGTGAGCGAATGGATCGATGGAAACGAATACTTTTTAAAGTACGGGACATAGGCTGTGTGCATGAAGGCCGGTCGAGGTCGCTTCACAATGGCCTGCAAAATTGCACCAAGCACCGTTGCAAGAATGACGATCGAGACAAAAAACAAGAGATGGACCGCTCGGTGATTATTTGCCACCCAAAATCCAAGAAAATAGAGGGGGAACGCAAAGAGACCATAGATCGATACAAAGAACCAAAGATCACGATTTCCCTTTGGAATTCCGTTAATCCACTTCGTTATTCGTGCATCGATTGACATAGGATTATTGTACCCGACTTCGCAATTCTTGCAATTCCCGCTCCCTCCGTTCGATATCTTCCAAAAGCGCCGCGTCCTTCGCTGTTTTCAAGAGATTTTTCGACTTGTACGGACAATTGTCTGCGATCGGACAAATCGAGCACCTCGGCTTTCCAGGAATACAAATATACCGACCAAACTTCACCATGACCTGATTCACTGTATACCGATCTTGTTCATCAACGATTTTAAGCAACTCCTTCTCCGTTTGCGCGGCCGTCTTCGTCTTAACCCACCCAAGCCGATTCGCGACCCTATGCGCATGCGTATCAACCGCAATCGCTGGAATCCCGTAAATATGCGGGAGTATTACGCTCGCCGTCTTTCGCCCAACTCCGGGTAAACTCACAAGATCCTCCATCGACTTTGGAACCTCCCCGCCGTAGACTTCAACAATACGCACCGCCATTCCCTTTAGGTGCTTCGCCTTCTGCCGATACATTCCGATCGTATTCACGTACCCTCGAATCTCCTCGACCTCCGCCTTTGCTAGCGCCTCCACGTCCGGAAATCGCTTAAAGAACGCTGGCAGTAGCTTCAGCACCTGCTCATCGCGTGTCCGCGCAGAAAGAAGAACGCCTACCAATGTTTGGTACGCGCCTCCTAATTCCATCGCCCCCGGCGTCGGAAACCGCTGTTTCAAAACCTGAAGAACGGCTTTTATTTCTCGACTGCTAATTTTTTCCGATTGTGCAGACATTGTTTATACATTTAGGATCATGAGTAGGAACAACCGCTCTCTCTGTACAAGCCTCATTTCCTGGGGGCAATACTCGCAAAGCCTCAAAAGCATCCTTGTAATTTTTATTGATCGCTTGAACGGTATCCATCGATTGCCACGGGCACATCGAATTATCAGTATATACACAGTCCGCATCAAACTCACAGGCAAACCATGTTTCCGGAATTGCTCCAATCCGAACAGATGCAGCATTCTCGAGCGACTCATTTCGTAACAAGAGCGCAACCGTAGTACAAGCAAGTATAATGGTCAGAGCAATGAACAAAAGTGTGATCGACCCCAGTGTTTTCTTTGTATTTTTCATATTTATTGAAGACTAATAGATTGAACAAATGCTCGAAAATCAACTTCTTTAACACCAGTGTCAGCTTCAGCATAGAAAATTAAGGTTTTGTGGGCATCAACCTCCCCATCTCTGCGCACAATCGCGATATAGGGAGTCTGAGAAGTTGGAAAAAGAAACCCTGAAGAATCAGTTTCATAGCCACGAAGAATTAGCGCCCGCCCGCCCGACATCGTGACTTCGCCTACAACGGATTCAGACGGAACAGTCTGCGTCAAATCCTGTCCGTATGAAACTTTATAAATATCCCCGGCCTTATTCCAATCAGATATATCTGCCCAAGATTTTTCCGTAGCCCACTCACCGGTGAGCGCCGTATTTGTACGCTTTACTAGCTGATATTTCGTTACACCGTCTGTCTCACCTGCATACTCATCATAAACCACTCCCTCACCCTGGGTCACGACACGATGCCGAATCTTCCAATTTCCATAAACGCGCTGCCCCGTAAAGTTAAACTTCAACTCTGATGGACTGACATTCTCCCAAATCGACTCTGCCCACGGCTCAGGAACGTCACTCAAACTCTCCGTCAACCGATCTACTACCGCCTGCATCTGCACACGTTGTGTGCTTAAATCGGCAACGGACGATTCGAGCTTTTCGATCTCAAGCCCAAGGGCCATATTTTGGAAGTAGAAGTAGATAATTCCAACTCCACTCGCAAGGAAGAGGAGAAGAAACGCGACGACCATGATTTTTAATGTTGTGTGCATATTATTCGTAGATTTTTTCGCAAGCGATCTTCTTCACTCCACCAACCGCCGTTATCCCACACGATTCGATATGATCGAACTCTCCAAAGAAGGTATCGATCGAATAGACATCCCAGGTTCGAATCGTGAATTCGCTGTCTTCGTAAAGCGCCACGGCTGGAAGTTCGTTAATCGAGGAGTCGTCGATATCCGCCCAAAGGGCCAAGGACGAATCGACGCTTCCGTAAAGCGTATCGCCCTCCTCAACAGAGAACTCATCAAAAACGTCTTTTGGAAGGACGGCGAGGTCGTATCGGTATTGCGTATCCCCATCCGTCATCGGGAAATTGATCCGTGTAAGCGCCACGGCGAGATCATCCGAAACAACACAAAGGCGGTAGAGCGGTTTTCGAAGCGTTTCAAGCGCAACCGTCAAAGCTTCGGCATCCTCGCCACTTGAAAGAATGCTCTCGAGCCGATCAACGAGCTCGGCTCGCTCCTCGGAGTCCAATTCAGCAATCACCGGGTTCCCGGAAAAACCCGAAATCGCTTCCCCAGAAATACACGCCTCATCGTTTCCGAGCTCTGCTCGCGCCATCATCAGCGGAGTCTCAAAATCTTCGTCAAAAATTTGCTCTTGCTCAAGCTCAGCTGAAGGCCGTGTCCCCGTCCCCGGAAGTTCCGAATCGTCCGGAGTGACGGTCTCCGTCGTATCGACTTCAGTCGAGGTCCAATCAATCTCTTTCGCTTTTTGGAGCACGAGCACAAGAATGATCGCGAGCGAAGCGAAGAAGATGCCGGACAAGATAACAAGAGCAATGATCACTTTCCTCATATGTGCGCATTATAGCAGAGATGAACCCGTCATAACGTCGGGCTGTGGAATCCCGAGCACCTTCAAGAATGTTGGGGCAACGTCCGCGAGCATCCCGATCGGCGGAAGAAGCGAAAGGTCTCCGTTTGGCACGTCACCGCTTGGCCCCGCCTGACCCTCGAACGCATTTCCAACGATATAGAGCGGAACAGGATTTGTACTGTGCTCCTTGTCGATGTCCCCCGTCTGCAAATTCTTTACCTCTTCAGCATTTCCATGATCGCCCGTGATAAACACGACGCCGTCTTTTGCGAGAACCGCCTCGCACACTTCTTTTACACAGGAATCGATTACCCCCATCGCGGTCACCGTCGCCTCAAAATTCCCGGTGTGCGCGACCATATCGGGATTTGCGTAATTCATAATGATCACGTCGTAATTCCCCGTCTCCACCTCTTTTACAACACGGGCTGTAAGCTCCTTTGCAGACATTTCCGGCTTTTTATCGTAGCTCGCGACTTTCGGCGAAGGAATAATAACGCGATCTTCATGTGGAAATGGTTCCTCGCGCGTCCCGTTAAAGAAGAAGGTGACGTGTGCGTACTTCTCCGTTTCCGCAATATGAAGCTGAACAAGATCATTGTTCGACAGGATTTCCGAGAGCCCCTGCTCGACAACCTCGGGACCAAACGCGACCGTTACCGGAAGATCTTTTTCATATTCCGTCATCGTGACAAACGTCAGATTCTCGATAAATGCCCGCTCAAACTTTAAAAAACTCGGAAGGACAAAGGCCTGCGTCAACTCACGCGCTCGATCCGCACGGAAATTTGAAAAAATCATTGCGTCGCCAGATTTTACCTCGGCAACCGGCGCCCCGGCCTGCGTAAAGACTGTTGGAACGAACTCTTCATCGTAGACCTCCTTCATGTACGACCCCTTTAGCGCCTCCACGGGATCCTCAGCCATCTCTCCCTTGCCAAGCGCAATCGCGTTATACGCCTTTTCTATTCGATCCCAGCGATTATCCCGATCCATCGCGTAAAACCGCCCACTCATCGTCGCAAGACGACCAATTTTCTGCTTCCTCATGTACTCAAGAAGCTCGTTAAGGTAGTCGATACCCGCATTATATAGCGTATCGCGCCCATCAAGAATCGCGTGGATAGCAACATCCTTTAGTTTATGCGCCCGCGCAAGATCAAGAAGCGCATAGATGTGTTTGTTTGAACCATGGACATTTCCCGCTGAAAGAATACCCGTGATGTGCAAGGTTCCACCAGACGCCTTAACAGCCTCGATCGCCGAGAGAAGCCCAGGGTTTTCGGCAAAGGACTTATCTTGAATCGCGCGTTCAATTCTTGGGAAGGATTGGAAAAAGACCCGTCCCGCTCCAATCGTAAGGTGCCCAACTTCAGAATTCCCCATCTCCCCCCAAGAAAGTCCAACCGCCTCACCGTTCGCCTTTAAGTTCATTACGGGATAACGCCCTTTTAGCAAATCAAAATACGGGGTTTTCGCCCGCGTAATTGCATTCCCTTCGTTATCCGCCGCAACTCCAAGCCCATCAATCACCATTAAAACCGCCGGACGTGGACGGCGTGCACCGGTTTGTATCCCCTCGTAGGCATGATCTGACATGTGCCGATTATAGCACACGTCTCGCGTCGCCTCTAGCGGAGCGCAACAGCGTCACTCGTCGCAATATACTCAACCTCGCCCGCAGGCACGAGTCCAAGCATCGTTACCCGAGACGCGACACTCTCAACCGATTGTAGTCGCGCAACCTCCATATCAAGTCGCTTCTGCTCCATCTTCACTTCTTCAATATCACGCTCAATATCTCGCATCGTAAATCCTGCGGTTGCCGCAAGGTTGACCTGCCAAATATAGAGCGCCCCAACGACGAGAATCGCAAGTATAAGAGCTCTTCGCCCCCATGTCGATTCAAGTTTACTCAAGATGTTGCTTTGGGTTTTCATATCCTCCTTTAATCGCGATTCGAAGCTTTGCACTTCTCGCGCGACGATTTGTTTTTTGTTCTTGCCAGGTTGGCTTAATCACTTTCTTTGGATTCATTGTCAGATTTCCCTGACCCTTCATCCATTGTTTTACAAGACGATCTTCAAGCGAATGGAAGGTAATCACAGCGAGTACCCCACCCTCTTTAAGTCGTTCGGTAACCGCGGAAAGTCCCGGGGCAATTTGACCGAACTCGTCGTTGACCGCGATTCGTAACGCTTGGAACGTTTTCGTTGCGGGATGCGCCTTTCCACGACGCTTTACAGCTTCCGAAACGATTTCTGCGAGTTGCGTCGTTGTCGTAATACGCACCTTCTTCCGCGCTTTTTGGATCGCTTCGGCGATTTGTCGCGACATGGTCTCTTCCCCGTAGGTAAAGATCAGGTCCGCGATTTCGTCCCGCGTCCATTCGTTTACGATCACTTCCGCCGTAAGCGCCCCGCTCTGGTCGTAGCGCATATCAAGAGGCCCATCGTGCATAAACGAGAACCCGCGCTCCGCTTCGTCGACATGCATCGACGAAAAACCGAGATCGAACAGCGCTCCGTCAAGGGGCGGTAGATCATGCTCCCCAATGTGCGCAAAACTATCACACACAAAGACCGCACGTTCGCCGTAGCCCTGTAAACGCTCTTTTGCAATTGCGAGATTCCTTGCGTCTCGGTCGAATCCGTAAAGTCGACCGCTCTCCCCCAACTTGTCTAGAATCGCTTTAGCATGACCTCCAGCACCAATCGTGGCGTCGAGATAGACTCCGCCGGGTTTTGGATGAAGATGATGTAGCACTTCCTCCAAAAGTACCGGTTGATGTTGCATAGTTTAGATTCCGAATTGACCAAGTTGTTCCGCAATGGTGCCGGCGTCCTCCTCGGTTTGCGCTCTGTACGAATTCCACTTTTCTTCGTCCCAAAGTTCAAGCCGCGTATTTACGCCGACAATCACCACCTTTTTTGTAAGACCGGCATACTCGCGTAAGTATTCCGGTACAACGAACCGTCCCTGCTTAGCAGGCATCACGTCCATCGCTCCCGCAAGCATAAGGCACGAGAACGCACGTGAATTTGCCTGCCCCAGGGGCAAGCCCGCGATTTTATC
>CAYNYL010000001.1:179386-181708 GCA_964401485.1 uncultured Gammaproteobacteria bacterium | reverse complement strand
GCAAACGGAGGCCACCATGGCCACCATCAACAACCTTTGGAACAACCTGGAATCGTCGTCGCGACGGCCGCAATGGTCGTTGCGATGGCGATCTTCGCCCGCTTCCTCATCTAGGGAGCGGGCGACCCGGGGGCTTAGCCGGGTAAAAAGGTAAGCAAGTGACCGAGCCATCACGGCTCGAGCGAAGTATGGACTGCCTATCCATGCCAAGCGCAATCGGCTAACTGTTCCGCCGAGTCACAAAAGAACATCCACCTCTAAAGGAGGTATAAGGCCCGCGAAAGCGGTTGTTACCAGCGCCAAATTCACTTCGGCGTGTATATAAATGGAGTGAATCCGCCCAGACGGAATACGCGACCGAAACCATGTTCTGGGAACATGGGAGTAGGGACGTGGTGCACCGCGCACTCTGACCCGGCAGATCCCGGGACGATCCTGCATAGCAGGAAAGGTGGTGAACAGTGTTCGCTGCGAAAAGCGCCGTCTGCTGGCGCGAATAGAAATGGCAGATAATAGCCCTCCGTTTTAGGGCCTTCTCCCACGACCACCTTTTTGTGACGGCAAAGGGTGGCGGTTGATCTCCTGCCGAGATCGCGCGTCTAGCGTTTTCTAGACATAGCGTCCTCGTCGCATTCCGCACAGTTTGCGACGAGGGTTCACCTAAGACGAAAAAGTATTTTCGATTTTGGTGAGCCTTGTCTAGAAGCAGTATTGAAGTCCGTGGGAGTTGTTCCCAGGGATTCTTTATTGCGAGACGAGGGCTCTTTTGGAGGCACCATGTTGCTTCGAGAATATCGTGGACTCCAGGTCCACATGACGCGCACCCACTTCGGGTGCGCGTTGATCGCCGGTGTGGATGCCGGCTACGGCGACGAGGCCGGCCCCGATGGGGCCGGATTCATCGTCTCCGACCACGACGGTGGTCGGGACCCCGTCGAGAGCTACACCGCCTCGGCGGCGGTGTATGTGGGCCTCGGGCACGAGAGCGCCCGGGGCCTCGTCGCGGCGCTCGTGCGTCGCATTGAGTGGGGCGATCGAGGCCCCGAGCCCCGCGAGGTCTGGCTGGTCAATGACCAGTCGGGCCTTCGGTCCAAGAACCCGGAGGACCACTCCGGGATGAACGGGGCGGTCCTCATCAACGCCGCCTCGAAGGCGGCGACGGTGAGGGGCCGGGAGAAGTACCGGCGCCCCAATGGGGCGCCGGGCACCCTCCCGGGCGGGTGGCGTGAGGTTCCCGCCACCTCGCTGACCGCGAGCGTCCAGAAGACGCTCGCAGCGGCCTGTGAGCGCGTCGAAGCGCTCTACGGGCAGGGGGGGGATGTGTTTTTCCTCCCCTACGACGCCCCCGTGGAGGAGGGGGCGGAGAACCTCGAGGTCCTCGAGGTTCTCGACGCGTCCAACTAGCCCTCCCGTGAGCGACGTCTCACGAAAATAAACCGTTCCCCGTATGAGCCGGGTGATGCTCAACTCGTTCTACCTGCACGGTGGACGAGTCTTGGCCGAGGGGATTTTGCACAATCTCTCCTCGGCCTCCCATCAATCGTCATTATTTTAGTGATTGTTGATGGGAATGTTCCCAAAAAAATCCTGGGCATTTGTTCAGGTCGGCGGGCACGCTGGCTTTGCGCTTCGGCGATTGGAGGCAATATGCACGCGTTTCACTTCGGGACCGACGGGTCCCTCATTCTCGGCAAGGCCTTCAAGGCCGCCGAGGGTATCACGGCCGCTTCGGCGATCGTGAGTGCTTTCTCGGCCGGTATCACTGGCCGTCGAGTGGTCATCATCGATCACCCCCCGACCGAGGGCCTCGTGCCCTTGGTCGAGGGACTGATCGAGGCGGGAGCGGAGGTTCACCTTCGTGACCACCACGCCGATGCCGACCGCGACGGGACGACCGTCGCGCGGGTCCACGAGATCCTCGGGGATCGCGCGGTCTACGCCACGCGGGCCGAGCATCCCGCGTGCTCGACGATGGTCCAGGAGGGCGAGTTCCGCGGCGACATCGTCGTCGCGGACGCCGACCAGGACGGCGTGACCGCTGGCCTCAAGGCGATCGGGTATGTCTGGGAAAGCCTGGACGCCGACGCTGCCGTCTTCGACGGTCCGGCGAGTGGAAAGACGAAGGAGGCATTGTCCTCTTTCGGTTTTCTGATCGTCCGAGCTTGGGGCGCGCTCCCGCCGTTCGGTGTCCCGGGGCGCGACCAGGTCTTCCAGGACCTTGTCGACGGTATCTCGTGGGGGGCTATGGTGTCCTCCGCTGGACTCGTGGACGCCGAGCAGTACTCGGCGGACGCGTGGGAACAGCTCGGAGGCCTCGCCGAG
>CAYNYL010000001.1:63117-179286 GCA_964401485.1 uncultured Gammaproteobacteria bacterium | reverse complement strand
GGACGCCGAGCAGTACTCGGCGGACGCGTGGGAACAGCTCGGAGGCCTCGCCGAGGAGTACGAGCGTAAGGTGGGGGTCGCAAAGGACCTCGCCGGGCGCTCGGAAGTCCTCTTCCCGGGGGTGCGGATGCTCGACGTCCGCGGAGCCCCCGCCTTCGATCAGCCAACCCTCGCGGGTTTGCTCGATCGGGGGGTTGCGGTCACCGTCCTCATCAAGGGGGACGGTCCGATCGCGAAGGCGACCGGGGCGCAGGTCAGCCTCGCGCGCACGAAGGACGGCGAGACCGCGGGGATCAACCTCGCGAGTCTCGTCCCGTCCGACTGGGCGCGGGGGCCGGAGGCGGGGGTGATCAGTAACACCCCGTTCCTCCTCCACCTCTCCCTCGAGCGGTGGGCGGAATTCCGTCTCATCCTCGAGGGGGCGCTCGCGCGGGAGTAGCGCCCTGCCCCGTGACTTGATCGGGTGAGATCAAGCAAAGCGCCACGCGTCGTATCCAACTGGAAAATCGCGCGCACTCGATGAGACATAGCTTGCACAAGCTATGTCTCCTCGACTGAGTTTGTAACGGTGTTGCAAATTCAGTTGAGCTTCGATGCCTGTCGATACGCGACAGATCGTGAGCTGACCTCAAGGGAGGTTTTATGGGCCTGTACCAAGACCTGATGCAGGGGCGGGGAATCCGTCCCACCGCGAAGCCCGAAAACGTTCGGGCCATGCGAGGCGTGCTGATTTTACAGCTCACCGATCACATCGGGAAGCGATTCCCGCCGATCTCGCGATCGGGTGTGTACACGATGACGCGCCGCGCGAAGACGCGCGCGCGTCTCGTCGACGCGATCACGGTGTGCGAGGACTTCCTCGGCGCACCGTCGGCGATCCGTCTCCTTCGGGGGACGGTGCTCGTCGCCGGGAGTCGGGTAATCACCCCCGAGATTATCGTCTCGTTCGGGGCGATCAAGCTCCAGGCGTTTCCGGCTGTCGGAGTCCGCGTCCAGGGCGGACTCGACAAGTCCGAGAACACGAGGCGATGCCTCGAATCGCTCGGACTTCCGGTCGTTGCGATCCCGCGCAACGCAAAAGGTCGCATCGACCTCGCGCAGGCGCCGGACCTTGCGACCGCCCTCGGATGGGCGATCGCGACCGACGGTGGGTCCGAAGGGTTTATTCTTGGATGCGACCTTGCTGGTTGCGCCGAGAAGCTCCGGGAGGTTATCCGTAAGGATGGCGTCTCGGTCGAGACGTTCTTCGACGAATGGCACCCGACCCTTAAAGCGGTCTTCGTTCGGAATGTTACGGCGCGATTCGGAGACTCGTACTGCGCTTATTCTCGGGGACTGTGGCGTCACGCGACGCGGGAAGTCCTCGGAGAGGCTCACGACGGCTACGACTTCTCCTACTAGGAGAAGTGTATCCGACTCGACCAAGCGGAGAACGCTTCGCTTGGTCATCCATCCAAAATGATAACTACTTGCTTGTCGTTTTGGATGGGCTCTGATCATTTGCCAATCAATGGGAGATCACGAGACTCAAGTTGGAGGCCACCATGGCCAAGTTCAAAAATATTATCGATTCCCTGGAGACCTTTGGGCTCGAGGAGTGGCTCCGCGTTCTCCTCGAGCGGCCCGAGGTGGGCAAGTCGGCGGTCAAAGGGCTCCGCGCCGGGCGGGTGATCCGCTTGTGGTCTGCCCCGAAAGAGGGCGTCCACAAGGCGCTCGAAGCCCTCCGCTCCGGGGTCGCAACCCCGCCCCTCGTAGCGGCCGATTGGGCTCGGCAACTCGACAAGAGTTGGACGGGCTTGATCGAGGACCGGTGCTACGACCTCGTAGCGGAAGCTCACGTTGATCTAGATAGGATCGATGCTGGTGGCGATCCCAGGGGGGTCTCGGCGATTATCGAGTCGTTTCTCGAATATCGAGACGATCTCGAGAGCTTCGTTCGGGTGCTCAACCTCGCGGGCTCGGCGGAATTTTTCGCTGGGCTCGTCGGGGAGATCGACACCCGGGCGAGCGATCTCGCCACGACGTTTCGTGCCCTCGGGACCGGTCTGCCGCGCGAGTGGCGGAATCGTGTCCTCGAGCATGAGCCGAGTGCCTGGTGGGCGTCAGTCGGCTAGTAGTTCCGGCCCAAGCTCTTCTCCCCCTTACGGCTAAAAGTACGTAGGGGGCCCTTCCGAAATGACAAGATTCCTCTCTGCTTGTCGTTTCAGATGGGAAGCCCATTTTGATTGACAAAATCGTCAAAATGGGGTACAGTTTCATGTCCGTAAAACCTTCACAGTGTCGTGAAAAAGACGCTAAATGGGGATCATCATGAGCGAAACGTTCGGTGGCTATGTGGCCATTGTGTTGACGCCAGAGTCGCACAATCTCCTTCGGGCCATCGCGGTACATCCGGAGGTTCGCTCCCATCACTGCACCGTCTACTTCCGTCCAACGGAAAAGGAATTGGCGCAGTTCCAAGATCGTCTCGGCACGGAGATGACCCTCGAGGTCGTCGAGGTCGCCGAGGACGAGAAGGGGCAGGTCGCTGTCCTCAAGGATCACGGTCTGCTTTCCAACCGCACTCCTCACGTCACGGTGAGTTGTGCGGAAGGGGTGGAGCCGGTCTATAGCAATCAGCTGTTGCAGGCTGGTCCGCGCGCACCGTTCAAAGTCACCCTTGTCGGGACGCTGGAGCTTGTGCGGTTCTAGTCTCGTGGTCAGGTTTGAGGGTCTAATCCTTCGAACCTGGCCGAGTCGTCAAAGTGTACGAATTTTCGCACCCTTCGATGAACCTTCTAAAGAGCGTTTAGCGCTCATGGAGTCCTCATGGACATCGTTCTCTCGGGTTGGCAGTGGTGGGTAGTGCAGATTATGCCCACCCTGATCTTTGCCTACCTGATGGTGGGGCTCGCCTATATGGCGACGACCCGAGGGTCGTCGGTCCCGAACGCGTGGAGCGACAAGGTGGTGAAGGTGGGGCTCTACCTCATCTTCCTGCCGGTCATCCTCGCTTGGGAGGTGGCGAAGCTCCTCGGCAACTGGGCGTGGCACTACCTCAACCCTCCGACTTCGAAGAAAAAGAAGAAGAAGGGAAAGAAGTGACTCGATTGCCCGGTCAAACTTGGTGTATGGGAATCTTTCCATGCACCGTCCGTCAAAGCTCACAAATTATTGCGGATTTTGATGGACCTTTACCGAGCGCAACGCGTTCACTGGAGAGAATATGTCTCTTGAACATTTGGCCCTCTTTTTCCTCGCGACGCTTTTGCTTGGCATTCTGCTCGGGCGAGTAAGTTCCCGCAGAGCGCACGAGGCGATCGATGCGTTGAACGAGGGTCGCATCGAGGTGATGAAGAAGTCTTCAAAGGAACTTCTCAAGCTTCACGAGGACTTCATTCGCATACACTTCGACTATGTTGATGTGTATGGGGATGTGGCGGCAACAGTGCGAAAAGCGCTGGTCGTGTCCGACGGGACATCAACGTCAGGCAAGCTTTCTGACGTTACTCGCTAGTACCGTTACCAAAACTCATACTATGTGTGGATTTCGGTGACGGTGCAGGCAAAAAGGTAAGTAGGCGGATCCGGGATTTTCCTCGGTTTGTCGAACACTCCCGCACATGTCTTACAGGTGGAGATAGAGATGTCCAAAAACAAGGTAAGCAAAAGTATGACCGTTCAAGAGATTGCCGAGTTTCTCGGCGTCGGCGAAGACGTCGTTTTCAATCTCCTCCGGCCGAAGTTGGTTCGGGAGTTGAGCAGTACCATCCCGCGTACGATTAGGACCCGTGGAGCCACAAAGCGAAAAGAAAGCTACATGGAGAAGCTGGGGGCGAGATTTGTCTGGCAAGTCGCCACGAGAAGTAGGCAGGAGCTCTTGGGAAACTGTGAGATTGGCAAACGTGGCTGCCGTGAGGTAGAAGATTTCCTAGCGGGAAAAGCCCTCTCACTTGATATGTCGATTGATCACCCCGCGGTGGCGGAAGCGGTTCGGGCAACCGTTCATATCAAGGAAAAATGAGTCTCTTTCCTTCCATCTTCCTTCCTATTCTGACCAAGCGGAGCGTGCTTTGCTTGGTCGCCCATTCGAAATGACAAGGATCCTCTCTACTTGCCATTTTGAACGGGCCGCCTACCTAGGCCCGCGTCAGAAAATCGCAAGGGGGATACATGACCGTAACGGATAAAATGAGTCTCCTACTTCGTAGAGGGTTCGTATTCGAAGAAATCTGCGATGTTATCGGATTGACCGAGACTGAACTCAGCGCTACCCTCTACGAGGGAATGGTTGCGGAGTTAGCGAGAGAAATGCCGTCAATCCGGGAGAGTCGTGGCGTTGGCCAGAAGCAGAGTCTCGAGATTTACATTAAGACGAGCGGTGTTCGGTATGTGTGGCAACTCGCCATACGGTCAGAGAAAGAGCTCCGTAGGGGCATAGACATCGGACCGCGTCATTGCCAGGTGATACGGGAGTTTCTTGCCGACAGGTGCTTGTGGATTGGTATGAGTGTCGATCATCCCGCAATCCTCACGGCAAAGCAGCTGACGATCGAACGTTAAGCAGAATGTCTGATATATCGACGCTCCCTGACCGCCTCGTCGGTCGGGGACAATACAAAACCCCCCGCTTTACGCGGGGTGTTTTGTATAGATCGATTCAATGATATCGGTTAAGATATTTTTCAAAACTTTCTTCGGATCCTTATTCCATGGATCACGTAAAAATGCTTCGCGTGTTCTTGTGACGAGTTCTTGGTTTGTGGTTGCGCCGTCTTCAACAAGCATCCTTGCTTCATCGTCGCTTGAGACGATTGGTGGAATGTCTCGCCATTTTTCAAGAAGAGATCCTGTGCGCTCTTTTGCCTTTGGAAATGCTTCGTTGAATTTCGTACGCTCGATTAGTTGATCAATTCTTGCTCGAAGCGTGCGGGCCTCGTTAAGCATCTCCGCACCCCGCGTCCGCTCTTTGAGAGAGTGGCTTAAGCTACGACCTGATTCAACGGGAAGTTGTTTGACGATTTTTCGAACCTCTTCGTCGGTGCTTGGGATTTCTTGCAAAATACGAATTGTGGCTTGAAGTTCTTCAACCTCGGTTTGAATCTGTGCAATCATTTCCGGTGTGAGTTCTTCTTCAATCCGTTGCTTTCGTTTTTGTGGGTCTTCGACCGGTATTGGTTTTAGTTCGGGTATTGTTGTAGGAGGAGGTTCTGGAGAGCGGGCAATTTTGGTTGGATATTTTTTTCTAAAGTTCGCGATGAGCGCTTGTTTACGGGCCTCTTTTGAGAGGGGTGCGGTTGGCGCAAGGGGGCTGTCGATCATCTTTGGATCGTTGAACTGGAGAAAATCGAGGGCAGGTAGATCCTCGTCGTACGCGATACTTTCTTGTTCCCCAAGGAGCTGTTCGAGTTGTTTATATTCAGGATCTTTCGGGTCGTAAAGGTCTATCGTTATTTCGGCCTCTTCCGTAGTGAGGTAGGGATCAAGTTCATTTTTTAGGCGCTCAATATCCGTTTCGAGCTTGCGCAACCCGTTCGTAGCTGCGCTCTGCTCGAATTGATCTTGTCGCTCGGTTATTGTCTCAAGGATCGTTTCGGGAGGACCCTGTGTAATCGCCTCCTCAAGGATGATCGGGGCGCGAGTCGCTTCTTCGCTCGTTAATTCACGCCTACTAATTACTGTTCCCGTTGAGTAGGGAGTTTCGGCGGCCTTCCAAATAAGGGTTGCCGTTGGGATCTCTTCATGTTGGATATTCCCGTTACTGTCCTCGACTTTAATCACGGACTTTTTGGTATCTACGCTTACGCTCACTTCGGTTTCGTAGACGATACCAGAGTGGCTCATGTTGTTTATTAGTTTTGCACGCTCAGATCGTAAGTCTTGAAGCGATTTTTGTATTTCCGCAAAGCGTGCGTTAGCCTCGGGCGTGCGTCCAACGCGAAAAACACGGTCGTCCCGCCCGCCTTGAAAATAACGATTGATTCCTCGATAGTGGTCGTCGCCAAAGCCTCGAGCTCCCGTGGATTTCGGGTGCTTGGTTTCAAAAGCATACCTTACACGAATAGTTTCTTTTCGTGGATCGGGGGACATTGTTGTGACACCGATTATCTTCTCGCGATCGCGTGTAACGAAGAGTCTACGCCTTGGTTTAAGGGGTTCGGATTCTTTTTTCTCAACCTGACTTTCGCGTGCTCCTACAAAAAATTCTTTCATAGTTTATAAAGCTATTGTAACATGGCCCGTGTACACGAACTATGAAAAATGAAACGCTTCTCCTTACTCCCCGAAACGACGAAGAGTCGCTCCAGATTTTAAAGATTGCGCAGGCGTTTGGAATTCCGTTTCTTGTGTCGACGCAACCACACGGGGCACGGCTCGAGAGGGAGGAGGATTTGCTTTTGCGGATCCGTGAACGACTTCCGAGCGTAAAACGGGTTGTGATCGTTGAGATCCCGGGAGCGGAGGAAGAACAGGAGTTGCGTGATGCCGGCGTCGAGGTTGTTGTCATTGATCATCACCGTTACGAGGAACTTGACCGCACAAATGAAAAAAGTTCACTCGAGCAATTTTTAGAGCAGTTCGATATTACCGAGGCGCAACTGACGGAGAGGGGATTTGACGCCGACATGGTAACCGCTGTTGGGGCGATTGACCGCGGATTTTTGTGGGAGCTCAAAAAAATCGGGTACACCGGCGAACGGTATCAAAAAGCACTTACGTATTACCGCGACCTTGCCCGTGAGCTCGACGCCGAGCGAATGGAGCGGGAGGAGCTCGCGGCAAAAACAGCGTGGAAAAGTCGAAAGGAAGAAGGGGGAATTATCGTAATCGAATGGCCAAACAATGAACCAAGTATTCGCGACGCCCTCTCGTTTATCGTCGCCGAAGCCTATCCCGACGAGCCTCCAACGACCTATATTCGCCAAGGGACGCGACGTGTTTACGTACAAGAAACGGCGAAAGCGCGCGAACTACACGCTCGCTTCGGAGGATTCACTTTCGGGCGAGACGCGTGCTGGGGCTACTTTGCGCCGGATGGAGATTTGCCGAGCAAGGAAGATATTTTCGACCTTTTGCTATACTAGGTGATATGGAGGATCAAGTGCTCGCGCGAATTCCACAGTCGCCACCGTACCACGCCGAGGGTCCGACCGTTTTGGATCGAGTTAAGCGCATGCGGGAAGTTGTCGCGATGGCGCAGGCGGGAGAACTTGCGCGCCTTGAGGAACTACACCGAGAAAAAACGTATCGCACCGATATTCGATACTTGGAGCTTGTACTTGCGCGTGAAGCGGACCTGTTTTTACGATTTAGTACGGTCCATGCGCTTGGGGCGAAGGAAATTGTGCGATATGAGGCACCTCGGGGGAGTAAGGGCGAGTATGAGCGGGTGACCGATATCGATCATTATCTTAAACTTGCGCGACTCGCGACAATTGGTGCTCAAGGAGAGTTTGCCATGACGACATTTTTTGATCAGTACGAAATTCGCGTTGTGGATCACGGCTATGCGCGGGCAAGCGCACGTCTTCTCCGTCGCGAAGAGGATCCGCGCCTTGAGCTTCTTGTGCGTCTTCACGAAGAATGGCTCGACGCACTTCGTGGTCGGCCAGGAACTGGATTTTTTCAAAGTATTGAACGGCAGGTGAGAAAGATTGAGATGGAGATTGATCTTGTCCCTGCGCTCCTTCTCCTTCTTTGTGCAAGTTTTATGACCTACAAGGAAGGAGTGCTTCGTCTCGATTTCTCTCCGCTATTTACCTATCTTGAACTCGAAGGTCTCGCCGGGCCTCGAGCCGCGCGTCGCAAGGAATCCCTTGAATTAAACGAGAAGCGAATGATGAAAGAGATTTTGCAGGAGGCGGGACTTCTTGATGAAACGGTTTTTCGACTTATCGGCGTCACGACGCTTAAAGAGCGCGGGAAGATTATGGAGGAGATTCGGCGAGCTGTTTTTGGGGGAGTACGAGATGGGTACCCGTCAAGTCTTGCCCCGATCGAAGACCGAATTATCCGCGCACGAGATCTTTTGACGAAACGTCAAAAAACGTGAGAAACTAAAGGCCTATGATCGCGTATTTGGAAGGAACGGTGCGAGGGGTTGAGTCCGACGCTGTGATTGTTTTGGCGGGGGGCGTTGGGTACCGAGTCTTTCTTTGTGGGGCATTTCCAGAAGTTGGCGAGACCGTATCCTACGAAATCTATGACCATATTCGCGAAGATCGACGAGACCTCTTCGGGTTTAAAACAACGACGTCTCGCGACCTGTTTCTTGCGATGATCGCGATTTCGGGAATTGGTCCAAAACTTGGTCAAAAGGTGCTTCGTCATTATCCCGCCGAAACGCTTCTCGAAATTTTGCACCAAGGGGATCTTGCGCGCCTAACGGTAATACCCGGCGTTGGAAAAAAGGTTGCCCAAAAAATCCTTCTCGAGCTAAAAGGGGTGCTTGTTGAAGAAGGGGGAGAGGCGCCGATTGACGGTGAGACACTCGATGCGCTTGTTTCGCTCGGGTACCTTCGTCGAGATGTTGAGTCAATTCTCCCAACCCTCACCGGGAAAACGACGGAAGCGAAAATTCGTGAAGCATTAACATTACTTTCTCGCGTCTAGTATGGAAGAACTTGAATGGAACGCCCTTGTTGAAACATACTCTCCGCCGTTTGGGGGCTTTTTGCAATCCTTCGCTTGGGGTCGGTTTCAAGAATCGCTCGGACGAACGGTGATTCGGATCTACAAAGCGGGGGAGACCGGAACAGTCCTCGCGCAGGCGATTGCTATGCCACTTCCGCTTCGACAGCGCTACTTCTTTCTCCCGAAGGGGCCGCTAGGTGACATGGAGGAATCTGAAATGCTTAAGGTTTTGAAAGAAGAGCTTGGCGGGGCCATGTTTTATCGGATTGAGCCGTCGACGCCTGTTCGCCTTCCAAAAATCGCAGATGTCCACCCGAATACAACATCCATTATCGATTTAACGAAGGGGATGGACGACTATTTGGCGGGAATGAAAAAACGCACACGCTATAATATTTCGCTTGCGCAAAAGAAGGGGGTTGAGTCGAGATTTGTTGGGATTGAAGCGCTCGAGGATTTTTTCCGACTTCTTGCCCAAACGACGACGCGAAATAACATTGGCGCGCATACGAGTAGCTACTACCGGGCGATGCTTGAGCGGTTTCAGGGTGGGGGAGTTACGACGCGCCTTGCGATGGCCTATTACGAGGGTCATCCGATCGCTGGAAATATCGTTGTGGATTTTCAAGGGGAGCGGACGTATCTTCACGGAGCGACAAGTAATCTCCACCGAAACGTCATGGCTCAGTACCATCTTCATAATTTCCTTATTGAAGACGCGATGCAGGCCGGGATGCATAGCTTTGATTTTTGGGGAGTTGCGCCTTTGGGGTCGTCAGAAGCCCACCCGTGGGCGGGCATTAGTCGCTACAAGCTTGGTTACGGAGGTGCGATTATTGAGGCAAACGGAACGGTTGATGTGCAGATTGAACACTTTGCTTACGCGCTTTACCAGTTTGTTCGAACGGCGCGGCGTGCGCTTAATGGATCACGTCACTAGTTGATTACGGCGCCTTTGTCTTTTGCGAACGGATCGAATTCAAGATCGGTTGTAAGCGAGTCGGTTGTTGATTGGAGGTCGAGATTGATCTCAGCGTCTGTTGCATGGAGCGTTGAGCCTGACAAAAGTTTTACGAATGTGTTGAGTTCGTCGGAGGTTGGGGTGATCGCTACCTCAAATGAAGAGGAGACGGTTTGAAGGGTTTTTGGAATTTCGGCAATACTTAAACGTACCGTTCGGGTCGATTCATTAAACGTTAACTCTCCGAGGTCCGTTTGTACATTGCGCACAAAAATGACATCGGGAGGGAGAACGGCTTCTACGTCGATTGAGCGAAGATCGTGAAGTGAATTTTTGATAATCCACTCGATTCGATAATTCGTTGTTGTTCCGACGGTTGGCGGGAGTGGACCGGCACCAAGCGCGTTCCCGGAAGCGTCATAGTAGCGGGCGAGCGAGGTGAACGAAAGATTTGTTGCGATTGCGAGCGAGAGCGGGGAGGATTGGTAGCTTGCGTTTCCGGTTGTAGCTGTTCCAACGAGAGTAAAACGATCCGCGTCCGTGGCACTTATTTCGCCCTTCACCGGGAAAATGAGGTTAAGCGTCTTTCGTGTTCCCGGCGCAATCGTCCCAATGGTCGTTTTTGAAAATAAGATACCGGCACTTGTAACGCGGCCTCCGTCAAGCGTTGCGTTACTCCAGCTAATTGGGACAGGCTTTCCACTTTGAAAATCAAGAAGGAGTTCGACGTCCGAGATCGGCGTTGTACTTGTATTTTCGAGTGAGACCGATACCCGCATTGTGCTTCCCGCACGCGTTAAGGCCTCGCTGTCCGCTCCGTTCACAACGAGTGAAAGTTTAAGGGCGCTCTTGAGGACTTCCGTTGCGACTTCTTCTGTTTTTCCGCTGTAGCGAGAGGAGAGGGCCAGGAGCGAAGGAGTGGTTTTGAACGAATGGAGGCCTTCAATATCGGAAGCGAAGGTTCCGGTCATTTCCGCCTTGTGTTCGGCGAGGGGCGGAAGCGTCGCGATCGTGTATTCGGCAACTCCGCCGGCTTCAATCGTTGGATTGCTCTTTGTAAGATAGAATCCTTCAGGAAGAGTGAGCTCTTGAACGATTGAGGTAAGCGTCTGTGTTTCGGACGTATTTTTCGTAACGATTGTATAAGTGAGTTCGTCTCCAGCTCTTCCTTCACTTGGTCCCGTTACGGTTGTTGATACGAGCGTATCCGTTGTTTTGATGATCTTTTTCTCAATCGTTTGAAACTCAGAGTTAAAATTTGCCGGGCGATAACTCGCAAAGGCTTGAAGCGGAAGTTCGGAATCAAGATCCGCAACCCAGGTTCCCGTTAGGGTGATTACGCCGTCGGAATAGGAGCCGATCGATCCGATTTGATAGACGAAATCCTCGGCATTTGTCGGTTCCGGAAGCGCTGTTTCGATAAGGAAACCCTTTGGAAGATTAAGATCAATTTCAAGGTTAGCAATCGGAATATTTTTTGGATTCTTGTAGCGGACTTCAATCGCGATCGGGGCGCCGGAAACGGCAGTCTCCGGCCCTTCAATGGTAAGAACAAGTGGCTCTACCCCGCTTGATCGCTCGATCCGGGTATAGATGAGAAAAGATGTGACGACAATTACCGCAACACCAATAAGGGAAAAGATCGTCCAAAGAAGAATTCGGGTAAGGCGATTTTTTGGCGCCTGCACAATCGTTGAAACGGAGTCGTCCTTATGCTTTTCATGGCCGTAGATGGCTTCGAGTCCTTCTTTCATCAACTCCTCCTCGGTTTTTTTGTGATGGTGCTTTTCCGTCATATTATGTCGGATCAATTTCAATAAGGTAACGGAGGAATTGATCGGTCTCGTTTGTGAGTTTGGTTGAAAGATCATTCGTCGACCAGGTCATCCGTGCGCGGGTAGGGAGGGAGAGGGAGACATTCGTTGTGCGATTGCGTACACCGGATTGCTTTTGGATAAAGAGCGTGTACGTTTCAAGCGACTTAAGACCGATCTTCGATTTTGCCAGGTCAAGAAGGGTCGACTCTTTGGAGAGCTCCTCGATTCGGAATGGAAGTTCGTAGGTGAACGTAACGGTTTCTTTTTCTCCTTGAGCGGTTTGCATCCAATTTCCAAATACCGTGTATCCGTTTTCATCCCAAATATCCGTTTTAGAAACAGGATCTTGCGAGATATTCGACATGGAAAGGAGAAGATCCTCATCGGTTTTTAGCGGAACCGCCCCCTTTTTGAAGAGCTCTTCTGGCGGAATTTCAAACCCATCGGCAGAAATCAGCTTTGCGCCCTTTGGAACGTATAGGCGTAGATAGTCGACGTTATTTACGCTTGCGAATAGATCCGAGGCGAGTCCACGGTGCTCTTTATCGATCGTTACGGTATTGATAATGCGTCCGTCCTCCTCGATTGATACATCAACGTGCACATCTTGATCGATGACCATGTCCGTCTTTCCGCCTCCAAGGTTTGTGTTGACGATCATCAAGTAGTCGCCGGTGGTTTTTGTTTGCGAACCACTCCAAGCGAGGCGTTCCATTTCGGCTTGGAGGGAGTTATTTTCGAAGTAAATTTGCGCCTCACGTTCAAAAAGCGAGGTTCCAAGAAGATCGGCAATTGCAAGCATCTGGCTCATGTCCGCTTCCTCGATTCGCTCAAGTAGAATTGGCGCAAGGTCTCCAATGAATTGCTTTGGCGCCTCTTCTTCGCGCGTTGGATCATTTTTCGCGATCGCTTCGTGGTCAATCTCGACAATCTTTTGTGTTTCAAAAAGGAAATTTTCCGCATCAATTGTTCGTCCGTATTCAGGCATTTCAACTGGTCCGAGAATCTCGAGAAGCTTTGGCATCATTGTCGCGTTGATTGCAATTACGCCGTCAACGGTTGGTCCGCCCGACTTCTCGTAAAACCAAAGAATCTTCTTTGCGGAGGTTGGAAAATCTGGGGACCAGTTTGCGTCTTGGAATTCGTAGCGTTCCGAAAGGAGGGAGAGTGGTTTTGGCGAGGCGACGAATTCAGTAAGTTGGCCTTCGAGGTCATAGGTTCCGCCTTCTGGGATACGCACGGACTCGACGTTCCCTTTGTACAAATCCATTTCCGCAAAGCTTCCCATGAACCCGCCGGTTGGACGGAGCTCCGTATTGTTTTGGAACACGATCAGGTAGCGCATCTTTCGCTCACTTCCTAGAATCGTCGCGAGCATCGAGCTCATTTCCTTGGTCTCACGCATTCCCGAAAGGAGCCTTGGAGCCATTTCTTTTAGCTCGATAATGCGCTCTTGGTAGTCGGCAGGGAAGGCCTCGGCGCTTACGCGGTCGAGCGATTTAACGGCCGTCGCCATAAACGGTTCCGCTTCTTCGAGTGTTTGAGAAAGGGTGGTGATTTTTGTTGTGAGATCAACGCTATCTGAGTTGATTGTTTCGGCGCTTTTCGCGAGAAGTTCGCCGGTTTGAGCGAGGGCTTGCCCGGCAACAAGAAGTTGTTCGGCGCTCGTAACCGCCTTGTCCGTTTGTGGAATAAGCGAAAGAGCGGTTGTAATGACAACGTTCATGTCGGTGAGCGACGCTTCGGCGCTCGCAAAATCTTCACGCGCCGACGAAAATTCAGAACTCGCGGTAAGAAATGCTTCCGATTCGATTGAGCTCGCGCCACTAAGCATGTGCTCGAGGGCAGATTCGCTCGAACTCAAAACAGCCTCCTTGCGCGACTCAAGTCCTCGGACGCTTTGCATGGCGTGAAGTGGGAGTGAGACGACGAACGAAAGAAGGAGAAATGCGGCGACGGCGCGAAGTCTCGCTGGTGGCGAAAAGCGGATAAGAAGAGATCGACGCGGGAGTTTGACGCGGGTTGGCGGGGTGGATTTCTCGGCCTTAACCGGTTCATTTTCAGGAAGGAGATGTTGCGCAGAGAGGGCAGGAATCGGTGCCTCGGTTGCGAGGTTAATCGTAAGGCGCACTGGAGCCTCTCTACTCGTTTCCGGCGCTACGCTTAGGGCGCGTTCCGTATCGGCGAATTGTTCGGCAAGATCGCTAAAATCAACGAGAAGTGCCTCATCCTCTTCGTCGTCACTTGATTCAAGAAGGTCGTTTCCTCCCTCGAGAAGGCGTTTTGCAAGCGCCTCAACGCTTGCACGTTTTCGAGTTAGTGCCTCGTCATTTTTTCCAAGATGGATGATGTAGGGGGAGAGGGGAGCGTCGGTCGTTTTAATCGAGAGAGAGGCGGGTTTTTTTTCTTTGTCTGTCGTTTGGAGTGCGAGCGGGACCGCTGTATCAAAAACCGGTTCGGATCCTTCCGAACGCATCTGGCGTTTTG
Source organism: uncultured Gammaproteobacteria bacterium (assembly GCA_964401485.1). GTDB lineage: Bacteria > Patescibacteriota > Patescibacteriia > UBA9934 > UBA9934 > CAYFMS01. Next base: position 165,408 of record CAYNYL010000001.1, on the reverse strand, counting down.
GGGTGAGCGGTTTTTTGGTCATGTTAGAGGGTGGCGAGAACTTCGTCGTAGACTGCCTTTGTTTGTTCGGCAGTTTTTTTCCAAGAATAGGTTGCGAGGACGTCTCTCGCGCGCGAGAGTCGGGCTCGAACCGTGTCGGGATTTTCAAGCGCGGTTAGAAGGAGCGCGAGGAGGTCGTCGTGATCTTCCGGATCGAAATAGAGGGCGGCGTCCTTGTAAAGATCAGGCATCGGGGCGCGATTTGAGGAAAAGACCGGCGTATTGTGCGCGAGTGCTTCAAGGGGCGGGAGGCCGAACCCTTCGAGCTTTGACGGGAAGACGAGCGCGAGCGCCTCGGCGTAGAGTCGTGCAAGGAGGTCGTCACTTGGGTGATCCACAAATCGGAGACGATCTTTCGCGATGCCGAGTTCGTCGCCAAGCCGTTCGAGGTCTCTCGAGAATGTATCTCGTTTACCCGCGATTACGAGCATGGCATGTGGGTGGCGTTTTGTAACGGAGTGGAATGTGCGAATAAGAAACTCGAGGTTCTTGTGCGGATAGGCGTTTCCGACGGCGAGAAAGTAGGGAGCGTACACGCCGTGAGTTGTGAGTGATTCGGATCGTTCTGCAGTGATCGCGTTAAACCCGTTTGGAATCACCGCAATCTTTTTTTCCGGGACACGGAAGTGACGTAGAATCGCTTCACGACTTGCCTCGGAAATCGTGATGATTTTTCGACTACCGTAGATGGCATGCTCAAGTGCGAGTCGAAAACCGGCGAATTTGAGCGCGTGATAGACACGTCCATGCGTCGTCGCGTGTGCTGAACTTGGATCTTCGAGCAGAATGAGGTCATGGATCGTAACAATAAACGGCTGGCGAAGAAGAAGGGGAACATTCCAGTGTGGGGCATGGAAGAGATCGACGCGCGCTTGCTTTACGAGGCGCGGGAAAAGGAGCTGTTCTTTTAGTCCATACCACGGAATGTCTGCGAGGGTTTTTTGGAACCGAGATGGGAGTCCGGTTGCCTCGAGAAAGCCGTGTTTTTGTAAAAAGAGCGTGTAGGTTTGATCATTTTCAATCTCGCCTAAGCCTTTGAGGAGCTCGGCCACGTATCGACCGATGCCGCCCCCGCCGGCTCTCGCACCGTAAAACCGTGCATCAATCCCTATCTTCATGGGCTTATTTTATCACAAAAATCCCCGTGGTTACGAGGATTTTTAGGGGCTTCTGTGTATAAAAATTAGGACAGAAATGGTTTTAGAACATCAAGCGTTTCCTTCGCGACCTCGTCCCACGTGCGAGGAGTGAATTTGAGTTCGTTTCCCGTAGGTTTCGGCGCGTGGATTGCTGTTTGCATTGCGCGAAGTAGGGCATCGATTCGTAGTGGAGGAACGAAGGTGACGAGTGGATGTGCAAGCTCCGGAAGCGCGCCGGTTGGAGTTGTAATCACTGGGGTTCCACAGGCAATGCTTTCAAGAACGGGGAGACCAAATCCCTCGTAGTAACTTGGAAGGAGAAGGGCAACCGCACCTCGTAGAAGCGCTGGACGATCTTTTTCTTTGATGTAGCCGATATGGTGCGTTGTCGTTCCAAGGGTTGTTTTCCAACCGGCGCTACCTGCGAGGACGAGTGCTGGCTTTGGTTCCTTGATTCGTTCATAGGCCTCAAGAACGCTCTCAAGATTTTTTCTTGGTTCGAGCGTGCAGAGCGAAAAGAAGTAGGGTTTGGTCACGCCATAGTTACGAAGAATTGCCTCGTCGCCCGGTTGTTGAGTGCTTTGAAAATCATTTGTGACAGCGAGCGGAATCTCGGTAATGCTTCCGGGGTCAAGGGCGAACGTTTTAGCGATGTGCGCTTTTGAAGTTCTTGAAACGGTGATGCGTTTTGTCGCGCCGCGAACAAGCTGTGCGCTTCGAGAGAGTGAGGTTCGAAGTCGAGCAAGTAGAGAAAAAAAGTGGGGAAAATGAACAAACGAGGTGTCGTGAATCGTGAGGAGGACGGGTTTTTTTGTATACAAGGTGTTGATGTTAGGGAGCCAAATAGCTTCTACCGGTTGTGATATAAATGATTCAATGGTTTTGAGTTTGAAAAAGAAAAGAAGGGACAAAAATCGATTTGACTTATGAAGATGAAATCGCTGAAATGCTCTAAGTTCCCTTGGAAGAGGGAAAGGTTTTCCCGCCGTAAACAGAAGAAGGTTGTTTGTGTAACCTGATTGTTTAAGTGCGCGAAGGACCTCAAATGTGTAGTGAGAAATTCCGGTGTACTCCGGATTGTTAAGATGGCGGACATCGACGACTAGGAGAGGCTTTTGCGCTCCTTGTGGGCTTGCCATAGGTGTTCAACATGCTCTTTAAGCGATTGTTGGAAGCGTGCAACCGAGAATGTTTCAGCGTGCGCGCGAATACGCTTTGGATCAAATTGTTCGGGCTTGAAGTGGTAGACGGCGTCAGCGATATCCTCATGTGTTTGCACGTCAAAAAACGATCCTGTTCCTTCAACGATGCTCTCGGTTGCTCCACCTTTTTTGTAGGCGATGACCGGGCGTCCGGAGGCCATAGATTCAACGACGGTAATGCCAAAATCCTCTTCTTGTGGGTGGATAAACGCGAGAGCCTTCGCGTAGAGTTCTGCTTTCGTTGAATCGCTCACCGACCCGACAAATTCGATATTTGATTTTGCAAGGGCGCGAAGATCCTTGTAGAGGGGGCCGGAGCCGAAAATGACAAGCGGAAGCCCAAGTTTATTAAAGGCTTTGATCGTAAGGTCGAACCGTTTGTAAGAGACGAGTCGTCCGCCCGTGAGGAAGTAGGAACCGACGCGCTCGGCGGTGTAGAAGCGTTCTGTTTCAACCGGAGGATAGAGGACCGTACTCTCTTTTTGGTAGTAGCGCTTGATTCGCGCCTGTACCGTTTTTGAATTCGCGATAAAGTGATCCACGCGTTCAGCCGAGAGGCGATCGTAGGTGCGTAAGTGGGAAAGAAGAACAGGGAGGGCTTTTTTAACGAACGCAGGAGCTTTTTGTTCAGCAATGTAGGACTGGGAGTCCGTCCAAAGGTAGCGCGTTGGCGTATGGCAATAAGAAATGTGCATCGCGTGTTCTGGAACGACTATGCCTTTTGCGAATGCAGAGCTACTTGAGAGAATAACGTCTGGGTGGTCAAACGCATAGGATTCCGTGGCGCTTGGCATGAGCGGAAGGAGGTAGCGGGCGAAGCGGTGGGCGAACGGAATGGATTGTAGGTACGAAGTGCGGATATCGCGGTGTCCAAAGACGCGGTCCATTACGCGTGCGTCGTAAAGGAGCGTATGGATCGGCGCGGTTGGGTAGAGAGCTCCCATCGCCTCGAGGACCTTTTCGGCGCCCCCGGATTGGATTAAATGGTCATGGACGAGCGCGACGCGCATATAGGTTGACCCTAGCCTAGTACGCCCCTTTTTTCAAGAGAACGACAAGAGGCGTCTTTAAGAGAATGACAAGATCAAGAAGAGGGGACCAGTTTTCAAGATAATGGAGATCAAGTCGTAGTTCGTCTTCGAACCGGAGGTCGGCGCGACCGCTCACTTGGGCCATCCCGGTAATTCCAGGTTTCAGCGTAAAAATACGTTTTGCTTCAAGCGGATATTTTGCGACTTCTTCTGGGAGGTGGGGGCGGGATCCAACAAGGCTCATCGTTCCAAAAAGGACGAGGTAGAGTTGCGGGAGTTCGTCGAGACTGTATTTGCGGATGAATTTTCCAAAACGGGTTACGCGTGGATCGTCCTTGAGTTTAAAAAAGATTTTGTCATCACGATTATTTCCGTGTCTTGCGAGAAACTCAGGATCGAATTGTTCTTCGTGGGCATTTTTGCGCATCGATCTAAATTTGAGAAAGGCGAATGGGCGAGCGTTGAGCCCGATACGTTGTTGGGAGTAGATGATCCCGCCGTTGCGTTCGAAAAGAAGAATGAGGGCGATCGGGATTTGCAGGGGAAGGGTGAGGAGGATAAGAGCGAGGGCTCCGATAATATCGATACTGCGTTTGTAAATTGCGCCCCAACCGTCGAGTGGGGTCTTTGGAACCTCGATCATCGGGATTCCGTTGATTGTATGGAAAATTGGGTGAAGAGCTTGCCCTGGAACAAGGTCCGCTGAATAGAAAAACGCGATTTGTGAGTGGTCAGCAAACGCTTTTGCACTATCGATTTGGTGGCGATCGCTGTCGGCGTCGGCAAGGTAGATCGCGTCGAGCGACCCCTCCTGTCGATAGGCGAGAAGCGTTTTTTCCGTGAGCTTATTCCAGGTCGCGAATTGGTCGACGACACGGTAGCTCATGCGCGTTTTGAAGTACGCAATAAGCTCCTTCGCCGTTGACGATGATCCGATGACAGCAATCGACATGACGCCAATCCCGCGACGTTGGAGGGCGACCCGCAAAATACGAATGAGTTGTCGGCCGAGGATGACAAATAGCGTAATAAGAATCCAGGCAACGAGAAAAATAAATCGAGATTCGAAGAGGTCGCGCGAAAGAAATCCGACCGCAAGAAAAATCGCCATTCCAGCCGAAGTCGCAACAAAAATTCGAAGCGCCTCAAGGATGATTCCGCGTGAACGAAGAGCGTAGAGTCCCGAAAAGGCGAAGAGAAGAAGAAAGAGCGGAGCGGTCGCGAGAATGATTTGGAAAAACCCAGCGAGCGTAAGTTCAAACACGACCGGGCGGACGGTTTGCGAAAACGTAGCGAAACGCAGGAGATAGGAGGTAACTGCTCCCGCAAAAATCGCAAAGAGGTCGGTAGGGATAAGAAGACTCGTAAGTGCAAGATCAACCCGTTTCATAGTCCCTCGAGTATGGCCGAAAACCTCAAAAAAGGCAACAAAAAGGCCCCGCGTTAACGGGGCTTTCTTGATATTGCAGGATAGGGGACCTATAAGCCGAATTCTGTTCTCGCTTGCGCGAGCGGTAACCATTTATCTACGCGCCGTGTTGCCACGGCGCTCTAGCGAGCGACCAAATTTGCTCTTGCACCGAAGTGGGTTTACCACGCCCGACCGTCACCGGCCGGGGAAGCCGTTTTACGACTACTTTTCACCTTAAGCGTTGCGGCGCGAAGCCAGCGTTGCTGTCTTGTCTCTGTGACACTTTCCCTGGGTTTATGGATTATATCCCGGTCGCCGTTAGCGACACTTCTTGTCCGCGCGTATTGCTACGCGCGAGGTGTTCGGACTTTCCTCGTAAATCTTACGATTTCCGCGGTTACCAGATGCCCTAATTGCCCCCGTAGAATAGCCTATTTTGGCCAAAATGTCAATAAAAATCAAACGGCGCCCCGAGTCGTAGATGGGGCGCCGTAAGTGGACGGTAAAGCGGATCTAGAAATCCGTTTCGTCGTGGTTGTAGTTGAGCTGGAAGGCTCGGATCCGGAGACGGGTCATCGCTTCACGTTCGATCTGGCGAACACGCTCGCGGCTAATGCTCATCTCCTCGCTGATCTCTGCGAAGGACTTCTCCTCGTCACCATCAAGTCCGAAGCGATTCGTGAGTACGTACTTGTGGCGCTCTGTCAGGATCTCCTCGAAGGCGAAGTACAGGCGTCGCAGGAGCCCCTGGGTTTCGACCGTTTTGTGCAGGTCGTAGTCCTCTGACCAGGGATTGGCGTAGTGGTCCTGCACGTTGTCGTTTGCCGCTGCATCGATCACGGATTCTTCTTTACGCTTGTCTTGCTTCCCTTCGAGTAGGATCTTGCTTGCGACGGCTGTTGGGAGGTACTTCTTCAAGAACCGCCAGTAGCCCGCTGGACTTGGTAGGAAGCCACAGAATCGCACAAGGTGCGTGCCGAAGCCTCTGAAGTCCGAGGTCTCGATCCAGGTGTTGAAAAACGATCTGGACCAGGGCGGTGAGACCTCCACTCTTGGAAAGTACTCGAGTATGATCTTCACAACCCGATCTTTGTCGTGTGGGTCGATAAGAATGTCGTTCGGATCGAAGCGGTACGACGTGCTGATTTGGATCTTTCGATCCTTAATCTCTTCCGCCGTCTTCCGTGCGCCTTTTTCCGCGTCTGGTTTACGGGGCCGCTTGATCTTCTGTCGCCGCATCCAATCTTCGTACCCATGCACCTCGAGCGGGAGGCCGAAGAGGATGTGTGGGAAGATTGGTACGCGCGAAAGGCGCCTCGGGAGCACGAGGTAGATTCTTGCGTACTTGTCGCCAAAACGTGTCATGACCCGGAAGTACTTTTGCTTGGATTCGACCTCGGAGAGTCCTGGGTCGAGATCGATGAGCAAGGCACACCTCGGGCTATTCCACCCCTCGATGAGCACGCTTACATTGATCAGCGTGTCGATAGCCCCATTTTCGAAAGCACGGAGGATCTCTTCGCGCCCGCGTGTCTCTCCGAGCATGAGTTTCGGCTCGGGCGAACCTGCCGGCCTGTACTTTACGAGGTACTCGTGCACGAGTCGTGCCTGAGCTCGTGACTTGCAGCAGATGAGTGCTGGCTGGTCACGGTTGTCCCCGATTTCGTAACGCACCTTGCGTGCTGCTTCGAGAAATGGGTACTTGGCCATGAGGTCTGATAGAGCCTTCTTGTCGTAGTCGCCCCTCGTGATCGGGATGCGCGACCCGTCCTCATCAACCGAGACGACCTCGATCTTTCCGATTGGCGCGAAGAGATTCCGCGCAAAACCTTCCGGGATCGTAGTTTCGTGGATAAGACGGGGAGCAATCGTAGCGAGCGTCTTCAGTTCATTGTAGTCGGGTGTTGCCGTGAAGAAGACGACAGGACACTCTTTGTCGAATGCCCCTTCGAGCATCTTGAGACGATTGGGCGACATGGCCTTATGCCCTTCGTCGCAGAAGATCATGGTCAACTTCCGAAGGATCTCCGGAAGCGTGTCATTCTCGAACTGCGCTTGGACAATTTGGTATGTTGCAACCATGACCCCGTTCGAAACGAGGTTCTTCTCGTTGCCGTAATACACACCAATCTGCACGTGGGGGAGCTGTGCCTGCAGTTCGCGCCGCGTTTGGTTAACGAGATCCTGCGTTGGAACGAGAATGAGTGCTGTTGCTTGCGTGCCCGCAATCAACTCGCCCATGATGACGGTTTTACCCGTTCGCGGCGGCTCGACGTATCGGCCCCAGTCGGGCCGTCTTCCATCGGTTAGCCGCATCGCTTCAACGAGTCCGATTTGCTCGAGCAAGAATTGGTCGAATGCCTCGTATGCGACCCGTTGATCTGGGCGAAGCGTAACCGTTGAGGTGATCGATCCCGAGCCCTTGATCGCACCCAGAAGGTTCTTATGGGCGAGTGCGACTTTCTCGAGTGTTGACTTCGCGCTTGAGGCGGTAACCCCAAGGAGTTGCTGTGTACTTCTTGAGCCACCACTATCGATTTCGTGGCGCGTGCGGATTTCTCCTCCGCGACGACGAACGATAACTACTGGTTGATCGGTCATGGGATTCTCCGGCAACGAAGTGAAAGGGCAGAAATGGCTCGTTCCGAAGTAGGAACGAACCGTTAATAATACAAAAAAATAGCCGTTTTGTCAATGAATTAAAAGAGGCCCGCCAGCGCGAGGAGTGCGCGACGGGCCTCAAGAAATTGTGACGGTCATGGTCGCCGAGTCTGTGGCGCGGGGGCGAACGGAGAGGAGAGGTGTGACCGTATAGATCTACCTCGGGCCCAGCCTGCCTTCTGGCCGTATCCTCTTGGCTCAAGCTCCCGCAAACCTTTGGGGAGGCATTGCTCGAAAACCACGCCTCGTACCGATTGGACCATCACAATGAACTGAAACGAAAAAGGAGCATAGCCTAACTATGCCCTTTTGTCAAGGAAATCGTCAAGGGTTACAAAGAAAGCCCGAGGCGATCGCGGACGGTTGTCATCGTCTCGTTTGCAACTTTTTCCGCCCGTCTAGAACCGTCGATAATGATTTTATCGATCGCGCCCGTATCCGTAAGGAGTCGTTTAATCTCGTCGCGCTTTGGGGCGAGAAATCCAATGACCGCGTCCGCAAGGTCCTCCTTAAGCTCCTTCATTCCCTTATCCGCGTAACGCACCGCAAGCCCGTCGATTGTGTGGCCCGACACGAGCGAGAAGATCGTAAGAAGGTTATAAAGACCGAGGCGGGAAGGGTCGGCGGTAATCGTGCGCTCGGAATCCGTGACCGCGGACATGATCTTTTTCTTCAAAATCTCATCATCGTCCATAACGGAAAGATAGCTCTTTGCATTTGGCGCACTCTTACTCATCTTTTTTTCAGGTTCAACGAGCGACCGAATCCGCGCACCCGTTTGTCCGATTGTTGGCTCAGGAACAGTGAATGTCTCGCCGTAAAGACGGTTAAAGCGTTCCGCGAGGTTGCGGGCAAGTTCAAGGTGTTGTTTTTGATCTTCGCCGACGGGAACTCGGTTTGTCTTGTAGAGAAGGATATCGGCGGCCATAAGCATCGGATAGGCGAAAAGGCCGACGGAAACGCGCTCCTTACCGGTCGACTTGTCCTTGTACTGTGTCATCCGTTCCGCTTCACCCATCGTTGCAATCGTTTGCATGACCCATCCAAGCTCGGTGTGTGCCGGAATCCGTGACTGCTGAAAAATCACCGTCTTATTCGGATCGATCCCGCAAGCGAGATAGGTTGCGACCGCAAAGCGAATATGATCCTTTATTTTTTTTGGATCATGTTCCACGGTAATTGCGTGGTAGTCGGGGATCATTAAATAGAGGTCGTTTGTTTTTTGGAGCTCAACGGCAGGGAAGAGCGCCCCGAAGAGATTTCCAATGTGAAGCGTGTTTGTCGGCTGTAGCCCGGTGAGTGCGATCATACCGCTCAATTACATCATATTATTGACTTTTGAGCTATTTTGTGCTATTATTGTATGTCTCTTTGCGAAGAGATTTGATCTTTTCAAACAACGACCGCGGAGTGGTTTCGCGGTCAAAATCCCGGTAAGCGGAGGTGTGTGATGGTCCGTTACGAAGACGATGACTTTGACTACGAGCCCAATGAGGAGCAGCCCTTCTATCGGCCGTCCTCCCGCCTCGACGCGCATTGGCGTCAACAGGCTGAGGAGGACAACCGCAAGCGTGGTGAGCCGCCCAAGGACTGGAACGACCGGCGGGAGGTGCGTCGCTTCATCAACTTCCACCTCGAGGATAACTTGCGGAGGAAGCTCCAGGATGTGTTCCGCGGGCTCCTTCACGGCTCTGAGATCACGGTCGAGCAAGCGATCAAGCTCCTCGACGAGATCCCCTGGGCGGAAGACCGTGTCTACACGAGCTGTGTCAAGGCGCTCGAATCTCACCTCGCGAGCCATGACGACGAGGGTGACAAGAGCGATACGCTCCATGACATGCGAATCGCGGTCATGAACAACACGCGGCTGTGGTCGGCGATGACCAAGGAAGCCTTCTTGTCTCGTCGTATCCGAACGGCCGTTCTCGAGCGCGGAGACTTCCGTCGGCTCGGTGTCACCTGGACGAACTACGGGGCTCACCTCAACGATCAGATGATGGCCTTGGCGTTCCTCAAGAAGGCCGTCTTCACCCATGCCTTGGAGTGCATTCAGGGCATGGGGGACCAGTTGGCCGACAAGGCCGATGCATCCCTCTTCGAGCGGATCGAGAAGGGAGTCGGCCCCGATCCGGATACCTCGGAGAAGACGGCCGAATTCCTCGGTGGATGCCTGCTTCTCGCGACGGGGGAACTCCCGCCCGAGGAGAAGGTGAAGCTCGCGAGCGAGATGATCATCTTGCTCGTCGGGCGCCAGTCGCGCCACGATCGAGAGATCGGATCGGACGGATCGGTGCGCCCCGCGCATCAGAAACTCCGTTCGCTCAACTACCTTCTCAACGTCATCTTCGCCCAGATGACCGAGGCCAACGCAGGGACAATGCTCCGCTGGGCCATGGGTCGTCACCGACACCACAATTGGGTGTGGGAGCGGATCACGGCGGAGCTGAAGCGCCACCACTGGCGTATCGAGAAGGTGCAGGAGTTCCAGAACAGCGAGATCGGTGTCGCTTGGTGGCTCCGCGGGCACCAGACCGCCGTTATTTCGCCCGAGAACACTCCGGACAAGGTTGATCCCGGCACGATCGTCCTCGTCCCGCCGAAGAGTCAGCTCGGCGAGGTTGTCGAGAGTGGTGACGATTGGGCGCTCTACCGAGCGCCCCTTCAGCCACTCCGGCCCTTCAAGGTCGAAAAGTAGAACTACCGCCCCGAACGAGACCGCCTTTGGCGACCTCGTCTTCGGGGCGGTCTTTGTTTTTAGATATGATCACAGCAAACCCCGCCTCGCGGCAGGGTTTGTGTTGAACTCAAGCATGGTGGACTCGACCGGAATCGAACCGGCATCTCTATGGGTGATAATCCTAGAGGGTTACCAAACAACTCGAGTCCGCATAGCTACCCTGCTTGAGGTATAAACAAAACTCCCCAATAGATCAGAACACAGGGTTCTCACTATTGGGGAGTGTTTGTATCACCCAAGTACTCGAGTAGAGCTCTAGGATTAAGTAAATGTTAACAGTTTGATGGTCCCGTGTCAACCGTTTCTGTGGATCGCAATCGTCTCTTAGACCTCGAGGATTACAGGAAGAATCATCGGTCGGCGTTCCGTTTTTTGGAAGAGGAATTGACCTACTTCGTCACGGACGACTCCGCGGATAAAGTCCGCGTCGGCGGCTGCTTTTGGATCGTGCGATTCGATCAATTTCTTGATCATAGCGCGCGTCGAGTTAATGAGCTCGATATTGTCCTTCATAAGAACGAATCCTCGGCTAACGATATCTGGCGCGGAAATAAGTTTTCCGGTTTTCTTTGCGATTTGGGCGATCACGACAACGATTCCGTCGTCGGCGAGCGCAACGCGGTCGCGAAGAACGATCTCCGAAACGTCTCCGACTCCGAGTCCGTCAACAAAGACGTAATCGGACGGAACCTTTTCTTTTGTCAGTTTTGCGACTGGTTGTCCCTTCGCGTCTTTCGCAAGTTCAAGTACTTGTCCATTATCTGCAACGAAGACGTTTTCTTCTTTGTAGCCGACGGAGAGCGCAACCATTTCGTTTTCACGAAGAAGGAAGTGGTTTCCTTCGATTGGCATGTAGTACTTAGGTCGGAAAAGCGCGAGCATGAGTTTGATGTCCTCTTTTTTCGCATGTCCTCCGGCGTGAACGTCCATGATGTCTTTATGGAGAACGCGTGCGCGCTTTCGGTAGAAGATGTCCTTAATTTTTTGAACGCTCGCTTCGTTTCCTGGAATGACCGAGGAAGAGAAAACGATCGTGTCGTTCTTGTTTACTTTGATAAAGCGGTGCTCATCGTTTGCGATTCGCGAAAGAGCTGCGCGTTTTTCGCCCTGCGCTCCCGTACAAATAACCGTAATTTTTTCATCTGGATATTTGTTGATACTTTCCATTGGAATTACGGTATTCGTGTTGACTTTAATAAAGCCAAGTTCACGCGCGATTTCGACGTTTGTTTTCATTGAGTATCCGTCGAGCGCAACCTTTCGGCCATTTGCTTCGGAAAGCTCCATGATTTGCTTTACGCGCGAAAGAAGCGACGCAAATGTTCCGACGATAATTCGTCCCGGAGCCTTTTCGATAATCGATTCGAGTTCGCGTCCGATCACAGCTTCCGAAACCTGTTGTCCCTCGCGGTCGGAGTTTGTCGAGTCTCCCATAAGAAGGGTCACTCCTTGTTCTCCAAGGCGGGCAATTTTTCCAAAGTCTGCAGGCTTTGTTCCAACTGGGTGGTAATCAAATTTCCAGTCCCCGGTATGACAAATGATTCCTGCTGGGGTTTCGATAACGATTCCAGCGGAATCCGGAATGTTGTGGTTGATGTGGAAGAAGTGAACTTTAAATACGCCAAGTTGCAATTCCGTATCGATCGTGATCGGTTTTACGGTGACGTTGGACGACTTAAAGTCTTCTTGTCGGCGCTTGATAATTCCAGCCGCGATTGGAAGCGCGTAGACCGGTGGGTTACCGATTCGTGGAACAACGTGAGGAATCGCACCGATGTGGTCGTAGTGACCATGGGTAATGATGACTCCGCGAACGTTCTTTTCCTTGCCCTTAACGTAGCTCATGTTCGGGATGATGTAATCAACACCCGGCATGCCTTCTTCAGGGAACTGGAGACCCATGTCGATAAAAATGATGTCATTTTTATATTCGATCAAGGTGCAGTTACGGCCAACTTCTTCGAGTCCTCCAAGAACAATGACACGTACGGTCTCGCCCGTAGGGGAGGAGAAGGTTTTCGTCATTTTTGGTTCAGGAGCGTGAGTAAATTTGCGTGGTCCGTTTGAACGACGCATTGGTCCACGGCGACTCATTTGTGGTCGTCGTTTAATAGGTGGACGTGTATCCATAATATTTCGTTTTCTGAGTTAAAATTAGATGAGAAAACAACTTGATTGGCTTTGTTTGTGAACAAAAACAGGCAACTAATCTCCTCGGGCACTCTCGATCATTAAGGGGTCACTCTATCACAAAACGGTTGGAGCGTCAACGATTGGCTTCGCTTGTTTGAAAAACGAGCGCTTGGTTTTTACGTACCAATCGAAGATGTTACCAAAACGGTTGGAAGGGGATCCGATATGTTCAAGATTTGGTGTGGTGATTTTTGAATCGTGTGGATAGGTATAAAACGGTTGATAGAGGAAGATCGCCGGAAGCTCGTTTGTGATAGTGGTTTGGAGCGATCGGTAGGCCTCGGCACGAGCCTCAACGGTTGTCGCAACGCGCCCTTTTTCGATTGCGGTATCCGCTTCACGGTTGGCGAATTGTGCGAGATTGAGGTTTGGATAGTTCGTCTGTGAAGAATGCCAAAACGCATACGGGTCAGCATCAAAGCCGTAGAGTTCACCCGAAAGAAGGATCTCGTAATTGCGATCCTTGAGGATGGAAGTTTGAAGTTCTGAGCTACTTACCGGATTAATCACGACATCGATTCCAGCGAGTGCCCACTGTTTTTTCAATTCTTCGGCAACACTCGTGAGCTCCGGAACATTGACGGTTGTGATCACAAACTTAAGCGTGTCCGTTCCTTTTACGCGGAAGGCGTTTCCTTCGGTGAGCGTCCATCCTTTTTCCGCAAGGAGAGCGGAGGCGGCGTCGGTGCTAAAAGTAGGTGCGGCAAGATCTGGCGTGTAGCCAAGCATGTTCTCAAGGATGAAGCTGTTTGTTGGTTGAGCATACCCCTTGAGAGCATTGTCGACGATCGCTTGTTTGTTTGTCGCGTTTGCAAGCGCCGTTCGGATTGTTTTGTCCGCAAGGAGCGTATTCTTCTTTTGGTTGAAGAAGAGGGCTGTGTATTGCGGGATAGTTGGTGTTGCGATTGTTACGGCATTGTTCTTTTTGAACGCTTCAGCATCTCCCGCTGGAATGTAGGCAAGACCTTGAACATTTCCGTTTCGGAGCGCCTCTGTTGCGTCAACTTGCGTGCCGTAGAATTTAAACTCGAGTCGTTCAAGATAGACTTGTCCGAGATGGTAGCGGTTGTGGCGCTTAAATTCGTAGCTATGAACTGTTCCGTTTGTATCCTTTCGAAGCTTTTCAAACGCATAAGGGCCAGATCCGATTGGGCGTTGGTTGAGTGCGGTTGTGAGCGCGGAAACAGGCGCAATTCCCGACCAGAGGTGGGAAGGAAGGATGCCGACCGTGAGATAGGAAAGGAAGGGAGCGAATGGATCCTCGAGCGTAAAACGGATCGTTGTATCGCTTGTTTGCTCGATAGTTACATCACGGAAAATTTGTGCAAGCGGGGAATTGTATTCCGGGTTTTGGATCGCGTTAAAGGTAAAGAGCACGTCGCCAGCGGTTACTGGTTTACCGTCGTGAAAGAACGCGTCGTCGCGAATTGTAAATTCGTAGACTTTTCCGTCCTCGCTTACGGTGTAACTTGAAGCGAGATCCGCTCCAAGTCCAGTCGCGGTATCAAAGCGCATCAGCCCCGAAAAGACGAGCGCAGTAAAGTCGCTATCAACGTCGCTTGAGACAGCGTAAAGCGGGTTGATAAATTGTGGTGATCCGATGACCCCTTCGGTGTAGGCGCCTCCGACGGCTGGGGTGATGATTGGATTACGAAAGACAGCTTGATAGGTAAGAACGCTTCCAGACACTATGACAAGAAGAAGTCCGATCCCGAGAAGGCGCTTTTCAGTACGCGAAAGAAGACGTGGAAGGTATCTCCACTGTCTTAAGCGAGGGATCCAGTTTGATTTACGAACCGCGAGAACTTGATCGAGGGCGAGTCGGCGTTTAGCTTGTTGTTCTGAGGGAAAACGAAACAAGGCGCGAAGGATCATGCGCAGTCGTTGAAACATAGATTGTAAAGTTGAGTCGTATAGACGACATGTGTGTTCTAAGCGTAGAGCACGTTTGCGAGCGAGAATCCAAGGAAAAGGATTGCGCTGGCAACGGTAAAGGTAACCAATCGTTTTTCGATACCCCGTTTTGTTCGGAAGACGTTTCCGTCTCCGCCAAATCCGGCTCCAAGGCCCGCTCCGCGGGCTTGAAGAAGGATGGAGCTAATAAGGAGAGCTCCAAAGATGGCCTGTAAAATCGTAATCGCCATAGTAGTCAAAGCCTATCAGGTGGGGATGATTCCGTCAACCAAAAGCGGAAAAATGCTAGAATTAGGGCATGAAGTTTTTATTGACCCTAGGCGCCTGTTTTTTTCTTGTGTTCGGGGCATTTTTGACCCCTACGTTTGCGCTCACGGATGGACAGTGCGTTTGTTATTGTAAGACGGAGGACGGGGCCATTTACCAGGGCGAGAAGGGAAGTGTTGCACTTTGTTCTTCGAGCTGTCGTGCCGAGGAGGAGAAGATGCTTGGCTGTTATAGCGATCTTTCCATGTCGCCGGAGTTTAGTCGGTTATGTTATTCAAAGTCGGAGTGTGAGGCGGACACGGAGACCGATCGGCAAGGGAGGGAGATCGCCTCGGTTTGGGGAGGCCAGGCGGATACCTGCCTTCCGGGAAAGGGCTATTGTTACGCGCCGCAGGGTGCAGGGAAGTATGCGGTTGAGCTCGCTGTGCCGATTGCGGGACTTACGGAGGTTGGCGATATTGGAACCTATATTGTAGCGATTTATCGTTGGCTTGTTGGGCTCGGGGCATTTATCTGCGTGGTTGTGTTTACGATTGCCGGTTTTATGTGGCTTATGTCGGCGGGAAATGCGAGTCAGGTCGAGCGTGCAAAGGAGCTGATGACGAATACGATTCTTGGAATGATCCTTCTGCTTTCCGCGGTTGCGATTGGGACGCTTATCGATCCGCGGACGATGGAGATCGGCGCTCTACGAACGCCGAAGCTTGCTCCGGTTGCCTTTATTACAACCGATGACTGTGACGAATGGAAGCGTCTTGGGATTGAGATTTCCCAGGTCAGTGGATCCGGGATGTGTGGCGATACGGGGATTGCGACAAATGTTGACGCGGTTGCAAAAAATAAGCAGGTTTCGATTCGCGTAAATGATCTTTGTAAATTTAGAAACTGCTCAAATAGTTTCGAGTACTGTACGCGAGATACCGACGCGGACAGCGGATATTCGTGTAAGCGCTGTTCGGATATTTATAATGTTTCGTTTGGGGCAGGGACGGGTGTTGTGCAAAGCGCCTCCGATGCGCTCGGGGTGGATTATCCAGTCCAGCCGGAGCAGTGTGCGCAGATCGAAGCAAGCTCGACGGCGGATCGAAATCGCGGTCGAGAATCGGGGAATTATCAATTTTGCCGTTTCTTTGCGCCAAACGTTGCTTCTTCGGTGAACCAGACACGTGGGTGTTATGAGTTCACCTATCCTGACACCGTAAACGACTATTCGCTTGATTGCGATATCTTGCGTCAAGATGCAGAGGCGTCTGGAGGCGTGAGTTGCCGTATCTATGATGAAGTCTACGCGCACACCGGCTCGATTCTTAATGCCCTTGGATATCACGTAGATGATCTTGCGGGTGCGAACTCGAATTATCCGCTTCTTGAGGGATTGTGTTCCGCGGACCCGTGCGGATTTGCGCCACCGGGAGAAACCTGTGACACGTTTATTCCTGGAATTGATTACGCGTCAGATTTCTGTACGCAGTTTGGGATCGCTCTTCCGTTTTGTTCGACGGCGATTATTAACGCGAGTCGAGCCGATTGCGTGAATTCCGGATTTATCCGCACCGCGAAAGCGATTGAAAGCGCCGTGTCGTCAACCCAGGGGAGTGATCCCGGTTTCCTCGACCAGCTTACCTCCGAGATCGCTGGCGTAGGTGCCTCTTATTTCCTCGACCAGCTTACCTCCGAGATCGCTGGCGTAGGTGCCTCTTATCAGTATCTTCAAGTGCTCGATGTTGACGGGAAACCGACGGATTATCAATCAGAGTGGTAGTCTTGAGGGAGAGGGGATTTTGTGATACGTTCACGCCATGAAATCCTCAGTTCTTTCGATTCGCGGAGCGCGAACGCACAATCTTAAAAACATCTCGCTTGATCTCCCGAAAGACAAGCTAATTGTGGTTACCGGGCTCTCAGGGTCGGGAAAATCATCCCTCGCTTTTGATACCGTCTACGCGGAAGGGCAACGTCGGTACATGGAGTCGCTTTCTTCCTACGCGCGTCAATTTTTAGAATTACAAGATAAGCCGGACGTTGATTCGATCGAGGGACTTTCGCCAACGGTCGCGATTGATCAAAAATCCTCCTCACACAATCCTCGCTCAACGGTCGGCACGGTCACGGAAATTTATGATTTTTTGCGCGTGCTTTTCGCACGAGTTGCAAAGCCGGTTGATCCAAAAACCGGCAAGGCGCTTATTAAGGTAGAGATCGCGGATCTTGTGGGACGGGTCGTGAGTGCGGTGAATAAAGGGGATGTGGTGCTTTACGCTCCGATGGTTGAGAAAAAGAAGGGAGAGTTTCAGCAAGTGTTTCTTCTCGGGAAAAACGAAGGCTATACCGAAGTGCGTTACGATGAGGTTGAGATGGCGATTGATGAGGCGCTTTCTGTACGAAAATTAAAAACGAAGGAGCATGATATTGCCTTTATTGTAAATCGATTCGAGAAAGGAGAGAAGGTTGTAGAAGATGTCCTCGCGGGGCGACTCAAGCAAGCACTCGAGCTAACCGGCAATCGACTTCTTTTGTACCGCGACGATACGGGAGACGAGGAAGAGCTCATCCTTGGATACCAACTTTCAACCGAGATCCAAATTCCGGAACCGGATCCGCGCCTCTTCTCGTTTAATGCGGTGAAGGGGGCGTGTAAAGATTGTACGGGCCTTGGGATGAAGCTTGTTTTTGAGCCGGAGCTTGTAATGACAAATCCGAAGCTCTCGATTCTTGAGGGGGCGATTAAGCCGTGGAGTCGGTTGGGTTCCGCGCAGTCCTCGGTAATGAAATCGCTTGAGCTTGCGGGGCTTAGTACACGAAAGCCGGTTACAAGTTTTACAAAGCCGGAACTTAAGCGTCTCTGGCACGGGGACGGAGAGTTTAAGGGGGTGCTTGCGCTCCTTGAAGAAAAGTATCGCACGTCAACGAGTGATTACGTTCGCCATGAGCTGGAGGCGTTTATGCGCAACATGACGTGTCCGAGTTGCGAGGGCCAGCGCTTGCGTCCCGAAGTCTTGTTATTTCAGATTGCGGGGATGAGTATTGCGGACGTTACGGCGCTTCCGATTGCTGACGTTCCTTCCGCGTTTGCGAAGATGAAGCGTGAGATGAAGCATATTGATCTTGAGATTGTTGAGCGAGTTGCAAAAGAGATTGAGGAGCGTGTACGGCACTTGATTGACGTAGGGCTAGGCTACCTCACGCTTGATCGCAGTGCGATGAGCTTGTCGGGCGGTGAAGCGCAACGGATGCGTCTTGCGACGCAACTTGGGTCGTCGCTTTCTGGGATGATCTATATTCTCGATGAGCCATCAATCGGGCTCCATCCTCGCGACAACCGTCAACTGATCGATACGATCCGCTCGCTCCGCGATCTTGGAAATACCGTGATTGTCGTTGAGCACGACGAGGAGATGATTGCATCGGCGGATTATGTTGTTGATATTGGGCCAGGGGCGGGAGCGTTTGGGGGACAGATTGTTGCTGAAGGGACGCCGAGCGAACTGAAAAAATCAAAAGACTCGCTAACGGGCCAATACCTTTCCGGGAAAAAGCGGGTACCGATTCCAAAATCCGTTCGCAAGGGGAGCGGTAAGGTAATAAAAATTCTTGGGGCGACGGAACATAACTTGCAAAACGTCGATCTAGCGATTCCGCTTGGAACATTTGTCTGTGTTACGGGCGTCTCGGGGTCGGGAAAGTCAACGTTAATTCTTGATATTTTAAGTCGTGCGCTTGCACAGCATTTTTATCGCGCAAAGGCGTATCCGGGAGCGCATAAGGCGATCAAGGGGCTCGAACATATCGATAAAGTCGTTGCGATGGATCAGTCTCCGATCGGGCGAACACCGAGATCGAACCCGGCGACCTATACGGGAGTATTCACAACGATCCGGGATTTGTTTACGGAGGTGACAGAGGCAAAGATCCGAGGTTATGACGCGGGGAAGTTTAGTTTTAACGTGAAGGGTGGTGGGCGGTGTGAGGCATGTTCGGGCGACGGGCAAATTCGGATCGAGATGCAATTTATGCCGGACGTTTTTGCGGATTGTTCGGAGTGTGCGGGGACGAGGTATCAGGGGGAGGTGCTCGAGGTGCGCTATCGCGGGAAGTCGATTGCGGATGTTCTCGCGATGACAATCGATGAGGCTCGACGATTCTTCTCGGACAAGTCGGCGATCTATGAAAAACTCAACGTTCTTTACGAGGTTGGTCTTGGCTATTTAAAGCTTGGGCAAAGCGCGACGACGCTATCGGGCGGAGAGGCGCAACGCGTGAAACTCGCGACCGAACTTTCGCGTCGCGGAACGGGAAGTACCCTCTATATTCTAGACGAACCAACTACCGGACTACATTTCGAAGATATCGCACGCCTGCTCCAAGTTCTTCATGCGCTTGTCGATAAAGGGAACACGATTCTCGTTATCGAGCATAACGTCGACGTGATGCTCGCATCCGACTGGGTGATCGATATGGGGCCGGAGGGAGGCGCGAAAGGCGGTCGCGTCGTTGGCGAAGGCGCTCCAAAAGATCTCGCAAAAAAGAAAACGCACACGGGCCAGTATCTTAAATCGGCGCTGAATGCGAGGAAGGGGTAGGGGTGTCCCGAGTGACGGCAAGGTGAGACGGTGGTTTTGTTATAAATTGAACACTTTTGTTATAATTTGAACATTTTTCTCGAGTCACCCTTGGCCGTCCGGGAAAGGGAATGCCAAAACCCCCGCCGGAAGGCAGGGGTTTAATGATCCTATTTAATCGAGAGCGTCTTTTTGAAGAGTTCCCAAGCTGGTTCATTCGCTTCGCTTGCTTCCTCGTAATAATGGTAGGCCACAAATGTTCGCTCGTCACCCTTGATCCAAAGGCGCTCCGTAAACGGGATTCCGTACGCTTCGAAGTCCGGGTGATTCATATCGGTCGTGACGACGAGCCGCTCGGCGGTTTTTCCATTAATCATGATCTCATCTTTTTTGTACGACATGTATGCAGGAAGATCTTCGTATTCGGCCATCATCGCTTCATCTCCAACTAAAGATTTGAATTCAATTTGCCTTGTAAGTGGTCCGCCCCAGGGACTTGTAAGAACTTGTGGTTCCGGGTCAAGGGCCAGGGTGATCGAAGGGAATTTTCCGTCTTCTGCCTCCCAGTCGCGTAAACCTGTTAGGTGCCAGCCGGTCGGGTACTCGAAGGAGATATCCTCTTTCGCGATATTTGTTTCATAAAGGGTAGTCGAGACTTCGTTCGCTGGTGTGGACGATTCAGTGTCGACGGGTTCCGCGACAAGTTCTTGTGTCTCATCGAGCGTGAAAAGGGCGAATACCATGGCGAGTGTAAATATTGAGGCGAGGGAGCCTCCAAGTACGATCCCAAGGGCGAGTTTATTTGTGGTCATAGATAGTTGGAGTATAGCATTAATAAATAAAGAGCGCACCGGAAGCAGGGTGCCGAAGGTGGCTCCTTGCCTCACGATGCGCGAGTTAGAGGGCGTTGAGCGCACACTTGAGGGTGAGCTCGACGTGCCGTCGCCAAACGCCGATGTGGGCGTCGTTGTCCCGGATCCGGAGGTCACGACCCGTGTCCTCGCAATTCTTCAGTAGTTCCCTGAAGTTGCTCGAGGCGGTGTACTCGGCGCGGAGATTCAGGATCTCGCCGCCGTTGTGAAGTAGGTGGACGATCGGCTCGCCGTCCTGGCCGACGTAGTGTACGTCGAGGAAGGCTTCGAAGCGGCCGGCCTTCGGCTTCCCGCGCGCGATTCGGCCAAAGGTTAGGAGGCACTTGCCAACCTGGACCCTGTACCCGTCGACCGGGTAGACCTTGTGTTCAGGGATCCTGTGGATCCCCGCGTCCGCGAGAGCCGTGAGAATCACGCCCACGAAAGGCGAAACGTTGTACTTCTTGGTGGGCATGGAGCCTCCTTTTGGGGAAAAGAACCGAAAACAATAGCATTTTTTGACGGTTTTGTCAATCGAATGCCTATAGGCGTCTCTTGACTTTTTGGGCATTTTGTGGTTTAATATCCCTCCACTGTTCTGGGGAGGAACATATGGAATCGGCCTTTATTGAGCGTCAGCGGGAGGTGCTCACGAAGCGTCGGGATTACTACCTCGATGTCTTTAGTGGGAAGATCTACCGAGACGATATTTACATCGGTTTCAAGGCGGAGTACGCCCTGCAGGTGAATGCGAGGGCGCTTGGAAAGCTCGAGGAGGGGAGCTACGGAATCTGCGACACCTGTGGTGGTGCGATTCCGGAGGCGCGTCTCGAAGTGTCCCCCGGCGCACTGAACTGCCTCGAGTGCCAACTCGAGCTCGAAAAAAAGTTCAACCGCCGGAGGTGACGAACAACTCGGAGCGAGATCTACGGATCTCGCTCTTTACGTTTTACCTATGCTATTATTTTTTATATGGTAAGAGAATTGGGACGATTTGAAATGAAGGAGGCTGAAGAGCATTTGCTCCTCGCCGAGCGAGTCGATAAAGCAAGGATGAAGGAGTATACGGAAACGCTCCTTCAAGAACTTGAAGTACTTGCGGGGCGCTCATTTGATTCAATGAACGAATTTTACGGTGCCTTGAGCGGGGAGTTTATTGTTCGTCGCGAGCATCCGACGAGGCTATTAAGGGCGCTCGTTGAAGGCGAAGATCTTCAGATGCTATTTGATTCTAGCGACCATAAACCATATTCAAATTCAGTTATTTGGAATCAGCAAAACGGGTCACGCGGGATTGAGAACGCGTTTCTTGAGGGCTTTTCGAATATGAATGGAGTGGTGCTTGTCGCCGGATACCGACGTGGGGCAGACATGAAGCTCCAGACACTTGAGGATGCTAATCGAATTGTTCCTGATTACGGTACGGGCGTTATTGATAGGACGCTCGTTCGCTCGCTTTCGGGGACGGTGCATCCGGGAGATATTTCGTTTGTGATTGCGCGTATACCGCGCGACTACCTGTCTGAAGAACAGCTGACGGAACGGGAGGTTGAGCACGATGTGCGGCAGGTGTTTCGAGGATTTATTTTTGAGAGCGCGCAGGAGGAACGACTCGCAGCGAAGTAGATTTGCTATACTGTCGCCATATGTCAGATACGAAGTATTTGCTTGAGGAATTTAAGATTGCGGTTTCGAAGTTTGTTCCGATGACGCCGGCGGATATTGTTGAGGAGGCAAAAGAGGCGCTTGCGCGGTTTGAGGAGGCGAGTGAGCCGACGCCTGATGAAATTAAAAAGGCGATGATTGAGATTGGAAAGAAAGAGTATCCGTACCGAAAGGCCTATCATGAACTGTGCGCGGGCGACGAGGAAAAGCGGCTCCAAGCGATCGTTCTTGATCGTCTCGAGAAAAAAGTGCGGGAAAAGGTTGAGGCAATGACAAGCCACGGCGTTATTTTAGAAGAATACGTAAAGAGCCCGCTTTTTGAGGAGCAACTCGACGCTGACGAACGGCTCCAGGTTGAGCAAGCAATTCTTCTTGCAGACGACGTACTTGAGCATCAATGTGACGATCGAGCGAAAAATCGTAAGGCAAGTTTTGAAGAGCTCCTCGCGAAATGGACAAAAACCCGCGACCAAATCGAATTGCAGATTGAACGGCTAAGACAGTTTGGAATTTCGCACCCGTCACACACCGCCGACATCCTCGCAACCGTCGATCGTCTAGAAGAGGGCTTCTCGATTACAAGCCCGGATCCGACCGAGGAGGAGGTTTTGCGAGAGATTGAATATTGGGACACGGTCTTTGTCGAAAACGAGGAGGGGCTGGCGTAAAACGGGGGATTCTTGTATCATTTTGGCATTATGCAGATAGCTTGGCACGGACTTTCTTGTTTCACGATTTCGGGGAAACCGGTACTTCACGAGGTAGCAATTGTACTTAACCCGTACGACGGCGCCGAAGGGCTTCGACTTCCGAAAACCTTATCGGGGGCGATTGTTGCAACGACGCACGACGACAAACTCGCGAATTATCTCGAGGGCGTTGCGGGAGTAGAGGAAAAAAAGAAACCGTTTGTTGTGAGTCATGCGGGAGAATATGAAGTCCAGGGCATTTTTGTACGCGGAGTTTCGGCGCCTTTGAAGGACGGGACGGCACACACGATTTACGTCGTATCGATTGAACGGATTCGTGTTGCGCATCTTGGCGCGCTCGACAGGTCGCTTACCGACGACGAGGCGCAGGCGCTTGGAGAAATTGATGTGCTTATTGTTCCTGCTGGTGGGAATGGAGCGCTAAACGCGGAAGGGGCTGCGGAGGCGGTTGCGCAAATCGAACCGCGGATTGTTGTCCCGTCGTTTATCGGTTCAACGGGATATGGCGACGCCGATTCCGTTGCGCGAGAGCTCGGCCTTCCAAAAGAAGAGTCGAATAAATTGACCTTAAAGAAAGGGGCACTTCCGGAGGATGAAACGAAGCTCGTAATTCTTGCAAAGTCGTAATATGGCGAAAAAGAGACAACCAAGACCGGAAGACGAGGCATTTTTGACGCCTGTCGTTGGCGAATTGATCGATCAGGGGATTGAGGATGAAATGAAGCGCGCGTATCTCGATTACGCGATGTCGGTTATTGTCTCGCGTGCGCTTCCGGATGTCCGCGACGGACTTAAGCCGGTACAGCGCCGAATTTTGTACGCGATGTGGTCGATCGGACTTCGCGCGGGAGCGAAGTTTCGTAAGTCGGCGAACGTGGTCGGAGAAGTAATGGCGAAGTACCACCCGCACGGAGACTCTTCGATTTACGAAGCGATGGTCCGTATGGCGCAAGAATTTTCCTACCGCCACACGCTCGTTAAAGGACAGGGAAACTTTGGATCGATGGACGGGGACGCGGCTGCGGCCATGCGTTACACCGAGGCGAAACTCGACTATGTTGCCGAGGAACTTTTGATTGATATTGAGAAAAATACGGTGAACTTTAGGCCGAACTATGACGGATCACACAAAGAGCCATCGGTTCTTCCGTCGAAGTTCCCGAACCTTCTTGTAAACGGAACACTTGGAATCGCGGTTGGAATGGCAACGAATATTCCGCCACATAACCTTGGGGAAGTGTGCGACGCGACGATTGCACTTATCGATGATAAGGATATTACGCTTGACGGACTTCTTACCTATATTAAGGGGCCGGACTTCCCAACGGGCGCGACGGCTTACGGCGTTTCCGACATGAAAGGTGCCTACGCAACGGGAAAGGGTGGAGTCATTGTGCGTGCGAATGCAGAAATCGAAGAGGGAGCGAAGGGATCAATGATTGTGATCTCCGAGATCCCGTACATGGTGAACAAGGCAACGCTTCTTGAAAAGATTGCGGATCTTGTGCGCGATAAAAAGATCGAGGGAATTCGAGATCTTCGCGATGAATCGAATAAAGATGGAGTGCGTGTCGTGATTGAAATGAAAAAAGACGCCTATCCAAAGAAGGTGCTTAACCGTCTTTACCAACTGACTGCGCTCCAAACGACCTTCCACTATAACGTTGTAGCGCTTGTTGATGGAATTCAGCCGCGCGTTCTTGGGCTCAAGCAACTTCTTGAGGAGCATTTGAAGCACCGAAAGGAAGTGGTTCGCCGACGAACGGAATTTGATCTTGAGAAGGCGAGGGATCGCGCACATATTCTTGAAGGACTTCGGATTGCGCTTGCGAATATCGATAAGGTCATCGAGACGATTAAGAAATCGAAGGATAAGGACGAGGCGCGGGAGAATTTGATGAAGAAGTTTAAGATGAGCGAGCGCCAAGCGATCGCGATTCTTGAAATGCGTCTCCAGAGTCTTGCGAACCTTGAGCAGTTAAAGATCGAGCAAGAGTACGCGGAAAAAATGAAGCTTATTGCCGAACTTGAAGCGATCTTGAAGTCGGAGAAAAAGATGCTTGCGGTAATCCGCGCGGAAATTGTCGACGTTCGCGATCGTTTCGCAACGCCTCGCCGAACAAAGATTGTAAAGTCGGGAATTAAGGAGTTTTCAATGGAGGATGTGATCCCGGACGTTCAAACGATTCTTTTGATGACAAAGGACGGCTATATTAAACGCATTGATCCGGAAGTCTTTAAGACGCAGGGTCGTGGCGGAAAGGGAGTTGCGGGACTTACAACGAAAGAAGAAGATGCGGTTGATTTCGTTCTTACAACGACAACGCACAAGGACATGATGTTCTTCACGTCGCGTGGACGTGTCTTCAAACTCAAGGTGTACGAAATTCCGGAAGCGTCGCGCACCGCGAAGGGTCAGGCGATTGTGAACTTCCTCGAGCTCGCACCGGGCGAGAAGATTACGGCAACGATGTCCGCCGACGATATCGAAAACGCGAAATATATCATGATGGCAACGACAAACGGCGTCATTAAGAAAACCGATATCAAGGATTTCGATAATGTCCGACGATCGGGACTGATCGCGCTTAAGCTTCGCGGAGGAGACGCGCTTGAATGGGTGCGCGTTACAAGCGGAAGCGACGATATTACGCTTGTGACGAAAAACGGAATGTCGATTCGCTTTGCGGAAAAGGATGTGCGACCAATGGGGCGAACGGCAAGCGGAGTACGTGGAATTAAGATGAAGGCAACCGACCAAGTCATTGGGATGGGAACCTCTCCGTCAACGGCCGACAAGGATGGTCATGCGCTAATGATCATTATGGAAAACGGAATGGGTAAGCAAACCTCTCTTAAGGAATACAAGATTCAAAAGCGAGGAGGATCGGGAATTAAGACGGCGAAAATTACGTCGAAAACCGGACCGGTTGTTGCGGGACGAATCTTGAAGAAGAAAGATGATCGGGACCTCCTGATCATTTCGGAGGGAGGCCAGGTTATTCGCTTCGGCGCATCGTCGGTTCCGACGCTCGGACGAGCAACGCAGGGAGTACGAATTATGCGCTTTAAGAAACCGGGGGATAAAGTTGCAAGCGTTACGTTCGTTGAGACGAGCGTCTCGGACGAACCTCTAAATCCAGCGGTCGGATCGAAACAGAAAAAGGGGAAGAGTGAGAGCGAAGAGTAATAGTTAAGACCGTCGGTGTGCGCGTGCATGCCGGCGGTTTTTGGTTATCCACATTTATTTAGGGGCATGGTTTGAAATCAGAGGGATTTAGGTACTATTGGACTATAAGTCACTCCTTCCATTCATTATGTTAAAACGGGCAATAAGGTTTGTAAGCGCTCTCGTCATCGTCGGTATCGCGGTTCTTAGTTCTTCGGCTGATGCAGCGGTTCCTCAACAGTTTTGGAGACCTTCGAGTGGAAGTTTCGACCCGAATTTATTTTCAGGCGCTGGTACCTATTCCGTACCGATTGAGATTCCTGCAGGTAGAAATGGAGTGCAACCAAATATCGGATTAACTTACAACAGTTTGGATTCGAGCGCAGGAAGCATTGTTGGCTACGGATGGAGTTTGAGTGAGGCGCGGATTGTCCGACATACCGAAGAGTCGCAACTCGATCTATACGATGGAGATTTTTTACTTGAGATGGAGGGAGGTGTCACGGAACTTGTTCCTATATCACTCTCTAGTGGTGAATACGGCACCTATGGAGCGGAGGTTGAGGGCGACTTTCTTCAAGTGGAATTTACTACGGGTGATGATTGGATTGTAGAAAATAAGTACGGTGTAACGATGTTGTTTGGTTCTGGTTCGGGATCAAGAATTGACAAGCCGGGTGACGCATCAACGATTTACGCTTGGTATATTGATGAGGTGCGTGATCTCAACGATAATTACGTTGAATATGAATACTATACCGATGGCGCCGTATTATATCCGGAACGAATAAGTTACACGGGACACGGAACGACCGACGGACCATTCGAAATCTTGTTTGAACCATTTGCAACCGGTACACCGTCGCCTCGTTCGGACGTCTACACGACTTATGACGCAAACTTTGCGTTAACGTACCAGTATCTTGTTGATGAGATTCGTATTGAAGTAAATAATGTTGAGGTTGGAAGTTACGAGCTATCGTATGCAACCGGAGACAATGGCGATCGATCGCTTCTAGAGAGTGTTACGCGTCACGGAAAAGATGCGAACGGAGATCCGATTACTTTGGAACCTTGGGAGTTCAATTATTCCAGCGGTACAAAGAGCTGGACGGATACGAGTAGCACGTTTGATTTTACCGACAGAGACTTTTCGACGCAGGGAACGACCCTTGCTGATTATTCGGGTGATGGAATTGTGGATCTTATGTATTCACGAGAACTGTCCTCACTTATTCAAGAGATGCACCAGGGGGGAGTTGAAGGGTTTTCAAATGTGTCCGGCTCGTGGACGTTCTTGCCGGTCGCGACACACGGTTTAGATACGGTTGTTGTAGATTTAAACGGGGATAGCGCCGCAGATTTAGTTCGCTCCTATTCTTCCGGAAACTTAAATTGGGTTTATTTTTCAGATAGAGAAAACGGATTCGATCAACAAACCGGCTGGAGTGTGCCGTCCGTATCGTTCGATGTGGTTGATGTAAAATTTGGCGATCTTAACGGAGACGGGATAACCGACATTTTCCGCCAACGCAACTGTTCAGGATCCTGTACGGTTGTCGTTTGGATTGGAGATGGATCTACCGGCTGGACGGACGAGACGGCTAATTACACTTTGCCAGCTTTTGAATTTAATCTTCACACGCGGGTCGTTGATGTGAATCGCGACGGGCTCGATGACCTTTGGAAGAGTTATTCGGGTGGAGGGGGTTATACGAAGGCGCTCTATCTCAATAAGGGAGATGGAAGCTTTGAGGACGTTACGAGTACGTGGAGTCTGCCTGACGTAGCGTTTAACCTCGGGAGCAATCCAAGAATCACCGATGTGAACGGAGACGGATATCTTGATGTGATCGAATATAATAATGTGTATATTGGTCACGATTCCGGCTGGACGCAGGATACGAGCTATACGTCGTTGCCTGGAGCGACAAACGCCCCCTCGTGGGCTTACATGGACTTCAATGGGGATGGTCTCAGCGATATTGTCCGCGATGGAAGCACAAAACTCGCGTATATGCGCGATGGTGTGATTCCTGACCTTCTCCTTTCTGCTACGGGTCCACAGGGTGGCGAGATGGAATTTGAGTATCAAACGTCTGCGGAGTTAACCGATTTGAGCGGTAATGCGCTCAACCCTGACCTCCCATACGTATTCCCGGTTGTGACAAAGATCACACACAATGATGGGGTTGGTACGCCTGAAGAGGTGACGTACAGCTATGCTGGCGGTGCTTACATCAATAGCTCGATTTATGATGGTCGCTTTGCGGGGTTCTATAAAGCGACAAAAACATTCGAAGATGGATCGTCTGAGGTCTCGTACTTCCATCAAGGCGGAGGGACGGACGGCTCCGCTCTCGGCGAATACAGCGATCACGAGGACAAACTTGGTCGCGTCTTTAGAACCGAGTGGCGCGATTCGGCGGGCGACTTACTTCGAGTGGAGATCACGCGCTTTGATCGCAACGATCTTGGAGGAGGTCGAGCCTTTGTCTACCCGTCGCGATCGTTGACCCTCGAGTACAACGATGACGGTTCCCACAGGGATCGCGGATTGGAGTACGCGTATGATGCAATCGGAAACGTAACAACTACCACGGACTACGGAGAAGTGATCGCGACCGTTTCCGGAGGGCTGACCGACACGGGATCGGATTTAGTTGTAAGTGAAACGGAATACGTTACAACGACGTCGCCGTACCTGGGGGGATTGGTTCATGTACAGCGAACGCTGGATGATGAAGAGACTGTCCTTGAGCAGTCGACTTACTATTATGATGAGGAAACCGACGACTCTGCGACCGCAGGGAATCTTACCAAGCAAGTAGATTCTATTGATGGCACTACGTCGCGCGATACGGAGTTCGCCTACGATACTTATGGAAATCGTGTTACGGTTACGGATGATAACGGAAATACAGCGTCGTACAGTTACGATTCGGAAGATTTATACGTAGCGACAACGGAAGATGCTTTATCCTTCGAAACGCAAACGGAATTTGATCTTGCAACTGGAAAGCAAACAAGCAGTATCGATCCTAACGGGATCAAGGAAGAATGGGATTACGATACGTTTGGAAGACTTGAAGAGCATCGTCGTTCAAGCGTGTCTTCGAGCTCGACCATGATTCCAACAGAGTCTTTTGTGTATTCGGATGGTGCCGTTCCGAACGGAGTGGCGCATACGATTTACGATAGTTACGGGGTTTCACATACGGATTACCTGTACCTAGACGGATTTGGTCGTACGGTTCAATCACGCAGTGTAATGGAGACGGGAGATTATAGCGTGATCGATACGACATATGACGTCGAAGGGCGTGTTGTAAGACAGTCGCTCCCATATCCGGATTCCGGGTCCAGCTACACATCGGTAGATCTGTTGCAGGCGGCCGTGGAGACGACCTACAATCGCATTGGTCGTGTCCTTACTACAGAAGACTCCGTAGGGACGAGAACACATAGCTATGAGGACTGGGCCGAGAGTGTTATTGACGAAGAAGGAAATGAAAAAGTGTACGCCTACGATGCCGATGGAAATCTTGTCCGAGTAGACGAGGTGAACGGTGTAAGCACCTATGTTACAAGCTATACATTTGATCCGTTGAATAGGTTAATGAAAATTGAAGATCATCTGGGCAATGAAAGAGAGTACTGCTACGATCGATTGTCCCGTCGTACGTGCATGACAACGATGCATGATCCTGGCAACTATACGTACGGAACGACGTTTTACGCCTACGATGGAGTTGGGAATCTAATAGAAACGACGGACCCGAACCTTGTTACGACCACCTACACGTACGATGACCTGAATCGTGTTTTAGCAGAGGACGCTGATAGCCAGTCGGGCACCGAAGTGACCTATGTTTACGACACGGCGATCAATGGTATTCATAAGATGGATGAGGTGACGCGTGGGGATGTGGTTACACGATTTACCTATAACGAACGGGGAGACGTGGCGACGAAGGGTCTTTCGATTGGGATGTCGGATTATCCTGATACTGCGTACACGTATGATTATCAAGGCCGACTCGTTACGACGACCTATCCGGACGGAACCGTACTCACACACGCGTTTGACGCCGCGGGATTGATTGACGGGATGACGCTCGATTCAACAACGGTTGTGTCCGACGTCGTGTACAACGCAAACCAGCAGCCAACGTCTGTAACTTACGGAAACGGAACGGTAACGACGAATACGTACGATCAAGACGAGCGTTACTGGCTACAGAGTCGTACAACGGGAAATGGTACTGATACTTGGCAAAATCTTTCGTACACTTACGATAATGTAGGAAATATTGATGTACTCACGGATTCTGAAAATCTTTCCGCGTCTTCGGGTAGTTACGTCGTCGACTACACGTACGACGATCTCTATCGTCTAACGCGCGCTGTTTCAACCGGTATCGGTTCTCCGTATTCGAACTACGACCAATCCTTCGTCTACAATGCGATTGGAAACATGACGACCCATCCGATTCACGGGACGATGACCTATGGAAATGGAGAAAATGTTCATGCCCTTACCGGATATGGTTCAGTATCTTGGACCTATGATGACAATGGTAATGTTACGAGCGACGGAACGAATACCCTTACCTGGTCTTACAGAAATGAAATGCTCACCTCGACGGACGGAGTCGATAGTGTTGCGTATCGTTATGACCACTCCGGAGATCGTATCCAGAAAACAGTAAACGGTACCGATTCAACGACGTACCTTGGCGACTATGTAATTACCGCGAATGGCGATACCGAACACCATCTTTCCCTCAATGGCACTCCCGTCTTCCAACGAACAGACGATGGAACAACAGTAACCGACCAGTGGATCCACGCGGATCACCTTGGATCTGTTGCGGTAATGACGGACGATGCTGGAGAATTAGTCTCCTTCAAATACTACGAACCGTATGGTAACGTCCTCGTGGACGAGGTCATCGGCACTCCTCCGGAAAATAGGTTCGACTATACAAACAAAGAGCGCGACGCCGAAACCGGTCTTTCCTACTTCGAAGCTCGTTATCTCTCAACGGACACCGGCAGGTTCCTCAGCCAAGATCCATGGGAGGGCGATTACTACGATCCGCAGAGTCTCAACAAGTATCTGTACACGAGGGGCAATCCGATCATTTACATTGACCCAACTGGCATGTGGTGGAAGGGGTTCGGTAAAACAAATGGTTACTCTGGTAGTGGTAAGGGTGTTGGTTTGAAGATTGGTGAGCTTTTCGGGGGTCGAACCAGGGCGCTCAAGGCAATAGAGAGAAATGCCGAACAGATCCAGGCAACAAGTCAGAAGTACAATGTGAGTTCAAATGTGATGAAGGCTGTGATTTATGAAGAGCAGTCGCACTTGATCCCCTTGGATTGGGATATTACTGAATTGATTTTTTCCAATAAAGTTTGGCCGATTGATACGTACGGGCTAGGTCAGGTTAGTGAGAAGCATGAGTATTATTCAAACCTGGGGCTCTTGAATGAGAAGAAGAATATCGATGCGATGGGCCAACATTTAAGTAAGGAGCAGGAAAATATTCAGAGTCAGGGACTTGAGTATAGCGACGCGCTTCTTGGGAGTAAGTATAACAATGCAGGTAAAACCCAAACTACGCATTATGGTACACGCATAGAAAATTACATTGACAATGGTATATATAATGTGGGTATCACTGATAAAATAATGTTTCACTTGGGAATATAAAACGGCGTTATAAATATGAAAATTAAAACACCAATATTAATTGTTTTGGGCGTTGTTGGCTCGATGTTTGTGCTGCTTGTCTTTGGGTACCTTCTACTGGTGGTCACAGATTTTCCTTTTATTAAGCCATTCTATAAAGATTGTGTAAGTATTCAGGTGGGAATGAGTAGAAGTGAGGTTCGGGAGATTATGCGGCAACACATTGATAACGAAAAGATGTGGTATGAAAGCAGGGAGGATGGAGAGTTTTTTGCGGATGAATACAGCGGAATGATGAACGACTATTCATGTAATGTGTACATTGAAGACGACGCAGTAACAAGGGTATTCAAGAAGTTTGATTAATGAGTGATGGACGAGAAAGAGAGGTCACTGCGGCTCTCTTTTACGGCTCCATGGCTTGAACTTAGACGATAACGGAAACGTCACAAGCGACGACACGAACGACTACACTTGGTCGTACAAAGACGAACTCCTCACCTCCGACGATGGAATCGACGACGCGAGCTATCTTTACGATCACACCGGCGACCGCATCCAAAAGATCGTCAACTCCTCCGACACCACCGTCTACCTCGGAGACTATGTCATTGCCCCGAACGGCGACACCGAGCACCACCTCTCTCTTAACGGTTCTCCAATCTTTGAGCGCCATGACGATGGAATGACCGTCACTGACCAATGGATCCATGCTGATCACCTTGGATCGGTGTCTGCCATGACCGACGACCAAGGAGATTTAACCTCCTTCAAGTATTACGAACCGTATGGTAACCTCCTCGTGGATGAGATCATTGGTACTCCTCCAGAAAATCGCTTCGAGTTCACAAACAAAGAACGCGACGCCGAAACCGGTCTTTCCTACTTCGAAGCAAGATACCTCTCAACCGACACGGGCAGATTCCTAAGCAACGACCCATGGGAAGGCGACTACTACGATCCGCAATCCTTGAATAAGTATGCGTATGCAAGGAATAATCCAGTGAATCTTTATGATCCGACCGGACAGTGGTATCAGTATGCAATTCAGTTGCTAAGAGCCGCAGTACCTTATCTAAGAAGCGCACTCGTGATTGGTGCAGAGGCTGGGTTTACCGCTGTAGATGTTCACGATTACGCAAAAACAGTATCAAATCCAAATGCAACATCATCAGATGTATTAATTTCGCAAGCGGCACTGGTTACTGGTTTGGCCACTCCTGGTGGAGGCTATAGCAAGGCAGATAATGTTGCCAAGGTGACGGGTGGCATGAGTACGTCTAAGCAATCAGTAACTCCGAGGTTTGGTTGGACGACTGAAAAAACCTTAGCTAAGTCCTATAGAGATCACGGAAAAGGGCTCGGCGCTCTGTCCGTCGAACAGTATTCGCAGATGGCGACAGATTTTTACAGTAGAGGCAATAGCGCGAAATCTGGCTTTAGAAGATGGGTCGATAGTGAGGGTCGCGTAAGGCTTTACGAGCCTGAAACGAATACGCTCGGGTCGTATACAAAAGATGGAGACGCGATTACTTTTATGAAGACAAGAAATCAGAATTATGTTAACAATCAAGCTCAGAACTGGGGTATTGAAACGACTAATGTAAGATGATAGACGAGATAACCTATGAATACTTATCGTGCCATCATTCAGCCTTCCTTGGATGCGGTTAAAGAAAGCGGGCCAGAGCGTCTGGAGGACGGTGTACTGCTTGTTGGTAATGCACCGCAAATAACATCAATGGCAGTGCA
This sequence comes from uncultured Gammaproteobacteria bacterium, assembly GCA_964401485.1. Taxonomy (GTDB): domain Bacteria; phylum Patescibacteriota; class Patescibacteriia; order UBA9934; family UBA9934; genus CAYFMS01. The sequence continues at coordinate 132,410 of CAYNYL010000001.1, read as the reverse complement.
ACATAAGATCTATAAACCCTTGAGTGATTCTGAAATTGATCTTCTCGAAGGCAAGATTGGCGCTATACATCCTGACCTAAAACGATTCTATAAAGAAATGAATGGTTTGAATCTGTTTGTGAAGACTTTTTGTATGTTTGGTGTAAAGTCACACAATCCGGTTGTCGGAGAGGTATACGCTCTGGAGCCATTTGATGTGGTTATAAAAAATGTAGAAGAAAGACCCGCTTTGCTATCTGGTGGATGGACGGTGGTTGGTGGATATGCCGACGGGGGTGATTATCTTGTCATGGATTCTCTATCGGGAAGGGTTGATCGTGTGTCGAGCGATTGTTCTCGTATGCGCGTTTCGTGGGAAAACCTTCAAGCCGTTCTTGAACAAGAAGGGGCACGGTTAACTCAAGAATATTATCAGTCTGGAGGAAATTTCCCCAAAAAATTACCATGGAGAAAGTACCAAAAGGACAAAGAGGCACTTTATGATGAAGTATTTGGAAATTATATCTGCGTTGTTTGTGGATTTGACGGTCTTGATGAACCGCCGTATCAAAAAGGTATAATTAACTGCGGTTTAGCTTCCTACGAGATCTGTTCATCGTGCGGTTTTCAGACGGGTTATGCCGACTACTCGGAAACGGAGAGTGAAGAGGTTCTCATAAATCAGTATCGTCAGAATTGGATCAAGGGGGGAATGAAATGGGATTCGGAGGATATCGGTATAGTGGCAAGGCCCGCCAACTGGAATCCAAAAAAACAACTAAGAAACATTGGCATTGTAATAGAGTAGCGCCGGCGACCGCATCCAAAAGATCGTCAACTCCTCCGACACCACCGTCTACCTCGGAGACTATGTCATTGCCCCGAACGGCGACACCGAGCACCACCTCTCTCTTAACGGTTCTCCAATCTTTGAGCGCCATGACGATGGAATGACCGTCACTGACCAATGGATCCATGCTGATCACCTTGGATCGGTGTCTGCCATGACCGACGACCAAGGAGATTTAACCTCCTTCAAGTATTACGAACCGTATGGTAACCTCCTCGTGGATGAGATCATTGGTACTCCTCCAGAAAATCGCTTCGAGTTCACAAACAAAGAACGCGACGCCGAAACCGGTCTTTCCTACTTCGAAGCAAGATACCTCTCAACCGATCTCGGCAGATTCTTAAGCCAAGATCCATGGGAAGGAGATTACTTCGACCCGCAGTCTCTCAACAAGTACGCCTACGCAAGAAATAATCCGATCACGTACAATGACCCGACGGGGGAAAAGTTTAGTGCATTTAGAATCATGCGCGGACTCGACGCGGTGCTCGGGGCAATAGTTGACCTCGGCACGAGCTTCATCCCCGGTGTATCCGATTTTCGAGACTCGTATGAGGCGGTCTCTGGGGTGAACATGGTGACGCAGAAGCCGCTTACGCCTCAGGAAATAGAATTTACCCAGTTTGCCGCTACGGTTCCCATTGCGCTATCGGGCGTGAATATTTGGTTGCATTGAAGTTTGCATAGAGCAAGTTAAGGAAATTATCGAAACAGGAAAAGCCTCCGGATTCCAAGGTCATCATATCAATAGCGTAAAAGCCTACCCGGAGCTTGCCGGTGATCCGCATAATATTACATTTAAAACTCGCAACGAGCATCTTGATGCACATGGAGGAAATTGGCAAAACCCTACTAGTGGGGATTTGGTTGAATAACGTATGCAGAAATATAGAGATATCCTGAACCCGGCCGTACGATTAGTCATTGAAACCGGTTATGAGATTTTACCTGGCGGTACTGAGCTCGTGGGTCGAGCAGAGCACTTGGGATCGGAAGCTAAATATCATGTTCTGTGGGCCCCACTTTCGGATGAAGAAATTAATCATCTCGAATCGCAAATCGGGCGGATTCACCCTGAGTTCATTCGGTTCTTGCATGAAACAAATGGATTAAGCCTCTTCGCTGGTCGGTTAAGTATCTATGGAAAACGCTGGCGTTCCGATCGCATGGGGATGGGGCGGTGGCTACCGTTTGACATTGTAACCGCGAATACAGACGAGAGACCTATTGGGTTATCTGCCGATAAGATGATTGTAGGAAGCGTAGGCCAAGAATCGGATTACTTAATTATGGATGTGAATAGTGGCATAGTCGAGCATATTGATCGGGAGACCTGCGATTCGATAAGAAGTTGGGGGAGCTTGCACGAAATGCTCGAATTTGAAGTTGAACGTTTAGTGGATGTTTACAGACGGTCAAGTGGTTTTTTCCCTCCAGAGCCATCCTGGATAACGGATCTTCCAAGAATTGAGCGTAGAACAAAAATTGTTGAAGCGATTCTCGACCGATATGACATTATGGAGTTTAGGAAGTATGGAGATGATTTTGATTATTCCCACGAAGCCTTGCGGATAGGTGCAATTCTTGAAAACGGGAATGTTTCTGATCTCAAAGAGGAGCTTATCAAGATCTTTAAAGAAGATTTTGAGGAAGATATAGACGAAAAATCAGAAAAGTGGCTTCCAATGGTTAATGAATTAAGATTGGTTCATCTTGATCGGCTTGAGTAGTTTGCAATGCCTTGAACGTCAAGGTGGTGGAACGGCATATCTCGGCGACTACGTAATTACGGCTAATGGCGACACCGAACATCACCTTTCTCTCAACGGCGCGCCGGTCTTCAAACGAACGGACGACGGAACGACCTAACCGAAGAGTGGATCCACACGGATCACCTCGGATCTGTTGCGGTAATGACGGACGATGCTGGAGATCTAGTGTCCTTCAAATACTATGAACCCTATGGTAACGTCCTCGTGGACGAGGTCATTGGTACCCCTTCCGATAATCGTTTCGACTACACGAATAAAGAGCGAGACGAAGAAACCGATCTTTCCTATTTTGAAGCTCGTTACCTCTCGACCGACACCGGAAGATTCTTAAGCCTGGATCCTTGGGAAGGTGACTACTACGATCCGCAGTCTCTCAACAAGTACGCCTACGCAAGAAATAATCCGATCTCGATGTACGATCCTAGTGGAATGAAGGCTATAAAGGCGACATGGGCCGTACGGGCAATTATCAATATTGACCGCGCTATCAGTAAAACGACGATGTCGGTGATCTCGGCTACTCCCGGTGTCGACACCTTCTCCGACGCTTACTCGGTGGTCGTAGGCAAGGATGTAGCAACCGGAAAGACTCTGTCTGTCGCGGATCGTGGTATCGCAGTAGCGGCACTCGCAATTCCCGGGGTTAGCTCGAAGGGGGTGAAAGGAGGTTTGATTGTCGGGGAGGCGGCGGTGAAGGCGGTTGATGGACCGATTAAGAAGGCGGTGCAAACTGGTTCGAGCAATGTACCTAATTTCATCGTAACGCCCGGAGGAACCGCATATCCTGTTCCTGACGGGGCGGTTGGACCCGTTCCTTCAATCGGCGGAAGCGGTGCGCAGACTGGAACAGGATTCATAGGGGGACACGGTGGGGCGAATGGTCAGGTTGATAAAATGCGTATCATGGATCCAAACAATCCAAATCCAACAGGATATATTAAGTACCAAAATGGCCTTGGTCAAGGAGTGGATCCTTATTCAGGAAAAACTGTTTCTCCGAAGGAGGCACATCATCAGATTGATTATTAATCCAAAATATGAACCTTATTCGAGACCGTGTGGTAGGTAAAATGGTCCTTAGCGCCGATCGCGGGGAGGATTACTTTCAGATTCGATTCGATCATGGCGGCGTGTTGAATTTATACGCCGCATCAAAAATTGAAGGAGGGATGTTTTCCGATCTTGTGGGACGAATATGTACGGATCTTGTCGAGTTGAATTCTGAGGCCGTTCTCCATTTTGATGGGGGTGTTAAGGTTTTCGTTTCTTTGCGTCAAGATGCGGCCGAGGACTCTGAATTTATGGAGCTTACCGATGATGGCAGGATGTTTATTTGGAGGGTTGGGGATTGATGAAATAAAGACGCGAATATGACAAAAGTGAAAAAAATTGGGTTGGGGGCTATAGCGTTTCTGTTCCCGGCTTTTAAAATAACAACCGCGGCTCTAACTGCGTCAGGACCGATTGCCGACACTGATACTGAGGTGACAATTGTCGTACTAGTTGTATTGATAATTGGAATACTACTCATACTAGGGGCCTTCTTTTTCATTCGCTTGGTCTACAGGAATAAAGGTATGCACTGGAAAGAAAAGATTGGGTGGTCGATCGCGCTTCTTTGGGCGGGATTCGTTGCCGCGCCTGCGTATTGGTACTTGCATATTTGGAGAGAGGGTCAAGAATGGGGAAATGCAGTTAGGGCTACTCCGGTAGAGGAATAATGTTAAACGAAAAAACACCCCGCGAGAGCGAGGTGTTTTTAATTTGTGTATTAGTCGTTGTCCTCTGTCGTTGCCTCGGTTGTCGCTTCTGCAACAACGTCTCTTTTGAAAGTGAGATCAATTGTCAAAGGAACGGCGTCCGCGACGGCCGAATCACCGAGGTTATCAAAGAAGGTGTTTGATCCGTAGCGAATGTCGAAATCCGCGCGGTTCATTTCGTAGGTTCCCTTTACGTAGAGAAGATCATTTTCCGTCATGAGTTCAACAGGGAATCGGATTTCTTTTGTAATGCCCTTGATTGTTGCATTCGCGATCACTGTGCTTCCCTCGATTCCCATGATGGAAATTGTTGCCGTTGGGAATTTCTCAACATCGAAGAAGTCTGCGGACTTAAGGTGCTTCTCGAGTTGGTTGCGGAGGGCTTCGATTTGGATATCCTCATCCTTAAGCGTCCCAACGTCGATTACCAATTCTCCGCTCGTAAGCGCTTGGTTTGCAACGGTTACTGTTCCTGACTTAAGACCGATTGTTCCAAAATGCTCTGTTCCGAGCTTTCGTCCGCTCCAGCGAATCGTGCTCCCTTCGTTTACCGTGTAAGTTCCATCAACAAGGACAACGGGTTGGGTTTCTGTAACAACGGGTGTTTCAACAGGTTCTTTTGCAAGGCATCCCGCTCCAATAAGGGCGATGCTCGCAACGAGTAAGGCGAGTTTCTTCATAGGTACATCTTAGTAATTAGCCGTCCTATCTTGCCATGCCAAGGCACTCTTCACAACCGCACTTTTCCACAGTACAATCGGCCTATATGTATGAAGTAAAAACATTTTCATTCGGGGAACTTGCGGGGCTATCGTCAAAGCAAATCGAGGCACATTTGGGGCTTTATGCAGGATATGTGAAGAACGTAAATCGGATTTTGGCTGACGCTTCTGATTATAAGAAGGATTCGGAAAAGGGATTGGCGTTTGAGTTTAACGGAATGCGACTACATGAGCTCTATTTTGAGCAGTTTGAAAAACGGGAGGGGACGGGTTCGAAGGTTGGTGAGGCGATCGTGGCGCAGTGGGGAACCGAGGAGGCGTGGACGGCGGAGTTTAAGAAGATGGGGATGATGCGTGGAATCGGTTGGGTGCTTCTTGTGCGTGACGAAGTGACGGGACGGTTGATGAATATTTGGGTGAGCGACCATGAACTTGGTCATTTGGCCGGGGTGACCGTTCTTCTCGCGATGGACGTCTGGGAGCACGCCTTCCTCATCGATTACCTTCCAAGCGAGCGAGCGAAGTATATCGAGGCATTTTTCAGTAACTTGCAGTGGTCGGTGGTTGAATCCCGCGGCTAAGAGCAAATCCTTGCTAAATGCAAGGATTTTTGCTACTATACGCCCGCCAATTCCGGCATCTGGAGTGTTCATGCGACGTCAGCGTCCTGAGCGGACTCATCCTTTCGGGGTGGAAACCTGGTTCACCGTCACGGTTCAACTTATCGGTGACGGTTCGCCCGACGAACTCTCTGCGCAAATTCGGCGGGCGCTCGCGAAGAGCATCCCGACGAGTCGACAGGTTCATGCTCACCTCGGAAACAACTTCCTTCCGAGCGACAAGATCGAGAGCCTGATCGAGGTAACGGTCCTTTTTGGGCAGGTGAAGGATCGGGTTCTCGTCAAGCAAGTCTCGGAAGAGAGTGCCCTCGTGACGAAGAGTGACGGCGCCACGCAGGCTCGCGTGCGTTACTTCATCGAGCAGACGGTCTCGGCCAACCTCCCAAGCGGAATCGAGCCGACCTTCGTCTTCGCCCACCGCGAGAACCCTTCTCGCCGCAAGAAGAAGGAGGGTCCGGTTCGCAACAGTCCGACGGCGCGTCTCCCGCGCACTTCCTACCCGGATCCCCGCTAGACCGCGGTGCTCCGGCTTAGACCGACCCTCGCCCCAGAGGGTCGGTCTCTTCGTATGTTTTTACCCCAATTCTTGACGAAAAAACCGCTTTCAGTTATCATTTGCCCATTGAATTTACCCGTCTATGCCATTACCATCATTTAGAAGCTCACGCTCAAAAGTCCGACGACGACGATCGCACCACGCCCTCAAGCCGATTCTTATCGTTACCGACAAGAAAACCGGAGAAGCGCGTCTTCCACACCGAGCTCCACCTTCAGCGATGAAGAAAGTAAAGAAGGTTGAAGCGATCGTTGAAAAGGCGGTTGAAAAGAAGGCGGAAGCGAAAGCGACCAAGCCAAAAAAGACCACGAAAAAGAAGACCGCTAAAGCGGAATAACACATGCCCTTCGGGGCATGTTTGGTTTTTGCGAACGCCTTTAGTATACTTGAACCACTATGTCGAATCGTCATTTAGCTCGTACCATGGTCATGCAGGTCCTGTTTCAGTGGGACTTTCACGGCCGACCAACCGAGCGTCTTCCGGAAATGGTTGAGCATGTGCGCGAGGAGTTTGCACCGGGTTTTGACGATAGCGGGTACGTTGAGAAACAGGTTGAGGGAATCATCTCTCATCTTGGCGAAGTGGATGAAGCGTTAACAAAGTTCGCTCCGGAGTGGCCGTTATCTGAGATGACAAATACCGATCGAAGCGTTCTTCGCGTCGGAGCCTACGAGCTCATGTTTGACGAAGGGATTCCTTCGAAAGTCGCAATTAACGAAGCGATTGAGCTCGCGAAAAATTATGGGGGAGAGGCCTCGGGAAAATTTGTGAACGGAGTTCTTGGAGCGATTTTCCGTGCCCGTCTCGCGGAGGGAATTGCGAAAAAGGCCGATGAAGAGAAACCAAAGAAAGAAGAGAAGCCACCACTTGTTTTACCAACTGTATGAACTTGAAAGAATTTGCGGAATCAATCGGGATTCCATTCGTTGAGGGAGGAAATCTAACGCAGGCCGTTGTCCACCGTTCCTACCTGAACGAAAATCCTGATTTTGCACTTGATCACAATGAACGTTTGGAGTTTTTGGGGGACGCTGTTCTTGAGCTCGTTGTGACAGAGTATTTATATAAGACCTTTGATAACCCGGAAGGGGAACTTACGAACCTTCGCGCGGCGCTTGTAAATGGACAAAATCTTGCCGATATCGCTCGCGGAATCAATCTCGAGTCTCAACTTCTTCTTTCGCACGGAGAGAGTAAGGATACGAATTCGAAGGCGCGTAATAAGATTTTGGCGAATGCGATGGAGGCGACAATTGGCGCGGTCTATCTTGATTCAGGTTGGGACGTAGCGAAGGTGTTTGTTGAGCGCCATGTTGTCGCGACGCTCCCTGCGATCATGGAAGAGCAACTTCATATCGACCCAAAGAGTAAATTCCAAGAGGCGGCACAAAGTCGAAGCTCGGTTACGCCAAATTATAAAGTTCTCGAGGAGACCGGGCCTGACCACCAAAAGCAATTTAGGATTGGAGTCTATCTTGGAAAAGAGATGATTGCGGAAGGAACGGGAACGAGTAAGCAAGAAGCGCAAGTTGACGCTGCGCGACAGGCTCTTAAAAAGACGGGTTGGTAGTCGAAGAAGCTATGTCGATGACAAAAACGGTTGGACTTTTTGATTTGGATGGAACGCTTGTTGATTCGGAGACGATGCGTGACCGGGCGCACGATGAAACGATTGTACATTTTGGTGGGAAGGGGTTGCCGGAGGGATTTGTGCGCGAAATAGGAAAGGGCAAGGTGTTGGTTGTGCAGGACATAATCGCCCGAACGGGAATCACGGTTTCGGTTGCGGAGTACATCGCGTACTATGAGCGCGCGGTTGTTGCGCGCTCAAAGGAGGTCTTGCTTGCGCCGGGGGCGCTCGCGCTCCTTGAGGCGCTTAAGACACGCGGGGTGCGGTTGGCGCTCGTGACTTCTGCGGCGAAATCGGGAATGGATGCACTTCTTGAGACGGCGGGAATTCGGTCGTATTTTGAGATCTGTTTGAGTGGGGACGACGTTTTAAGGTTGAAGCCGGATCCCGAACCGTACCTCCTTGCGATGGAGAAAATGCACGTGTCTCCCGAAGAGTGTTTTATCCTTGAGGATTCGCTTCCTGGTATTTTGGCCGGCGTTGCGTCACGCGTAAAGACATTTGCGATTCGCCGACGGCATAATGCAAATCTCGATCTCACAATTGCGGACGTCATTCTTGAGGAGACCGAGTCGACCGAGGCGCTTGTGGGTAAACTTCTCGAATAAATAAAAAATCGCGACCTTGAGTCGTGATTTTTTTGGTGCGCCCAGAGGGATTTGAACCCCCGACCAAGTGATTAAGAGTCACCTGCTCTACCGCTGAGCTATAGGCGCATTCCCTGGTGCGGCGTGAGGGATTTGAACCCCCGACCCTCTGTTCCGAAGACAGATGCTCTAATCCCCTGAGCTAACGCCGCATTTCGCCGTAAATAGTACCTAAATCTTGTCGAAACGTCAATGTCTCACTATACTGGGGGTAATATGACGTATATTTTTATCCTGGGAATTATTCTTGTTGCAATTCCACTTCTTATCATTGAGGGGTTTGCGCACGTGATTTTCTTCTCGTTCATGCGTGATGATAATGACACAAGAAGCCTGCTTAACTTGGCGCTTGGGATCATGGCGTTTGGCCTTCTCTTGATTTTGATTCATTACGGAATGAAGGCGGTAAACTAGTATGCGAGCCGTGCTTGCCGGGGCAGTGCTTTTGTTCGCGCCTCTTTTTGCGTTCGCGCAGGTTGGGGAAGTCTCATCGGATTTTGCGCAGTTTGACGAGCGGATTGCGGAGATTGAAGACCGACTTGGGACAATTGGGGAGGGGATTGAAGCGTACACGCCGGCCGAGACCCGAGAATTTCGCGCGCGCGTCGTTGAGATCGTGCGCGAATTTGAGGTGAATGGCGAGCGTCAGCTCGAATTTGTCGTTGAAGAAAACGGGGCCTTTTACACAATTGATACCTCACTCGCGTTGATCGAAGGTGTGCGCTACAACCTTCGTGTCGGAGACCGTGTGCTTATCCAAACCGTAACCTCAAGTGGAACGCTTGATGCGGTATACCTAATTGACGTTGTACGAACGAAGGCGCTCCTGTTTATTCTTGCGCTATTTTTCATTACGATTCTCGCAACGGGTGGTGTACGAGGGCTTAAGGCGGTAGGCGGACTCGTTGTTACCGGAATCGTACTTTTTGGGTTCATGTACCCGATGATTCTTCGAGGAAATGATCCTGTTGTGATTGCTGTCTTGAGCGCGGTTGCGATCCTACTTGTAAACATGCATCTTTCGCATGGCTTTAACCTTCGAACCCTTCGTGCTTTCGCTTCAACAGTCATCGGCACGTTCCTCGTTCTTCTTTTTGCGAAGCTCTTTACGGGAATAACAGATTTAACCGGGCTCGCAAACGAAGAGGCGGTTATGCTCTACTTCTCCTCGGAGGTCATTATTCCAAAGGGCGTTCTCCTCGCCGGAATTTTAATTGGAGCGGTTGGAGTTCTTGACGATATTGCTGTTGCCCAAACGGAGGCGATCGAGGAGCTCGCGGAGGCGAATCCGAAATTGACACGGAAGGAGCTCTTTAATCGCGGGATGCGTCTTGGACAACACCATATCGCATCGACGATTAACACACTTGTGCTTGCCTATGCTGGAGTTGCGACCCCGCTCCTCCTCCTTTTTCTTATGACGGACGCAATTACCTTCTCGCGATTTATCAATGAGGAACCGATTGTTGAGGAGATTGTGCGAACGCTTGCGGGAACGATGGGGCTTCTTTTAACGGTTCCGATTGCGACCTGGTTTGCGACTTTTGGCTACAAACGCTAATATTTGACCATTATGGACGAGAAAAAAATCAAAACCCGCGCCGAGGATTATAACGAGTGGTACCTAGACGTGATTGCTGGGGCAGATATGGCGGAGCATTCACCGGTCAAAGGGTGCATGATTATTAAGCCGTACGGATATGCGATTTGGGAGCGGATGCAGGAGGTGCTTAACGCGGAGATTAAAAAGACGGGCGTGAAGAATGCCTATTTCCCACTTTTTATTCCGAAGTCTTTTTTGACGAAGGAAGAGAATCACGTTGAGGGATTTGCGCCGGAAGTTGCGGCGATTACCGAGGCGGGAGGTGTTCCACTTGATGAGCCGCTTGTTGTTCGACCAACTTCGGAGACAATCATGTACGATACGTTTAGTCGTTGGGTGCAGTCGTATCGCGATCTTCCGCTTTTGATTAACCAATGGGCGAACGTTGTGCGTTGGGAAAAACGCACGCGCCTCTTTTTGCGAACGACGGAATTTCTTTGGCAGGAGGGTCACACGGTCCATTCGACCGAAGCCGAGGCCGATCTTCGTGCACGGGAGATGCTTGAGGTGTACCGCGCGTTTGCAGAAGATGTCCTTGCCGTACCGGTTATCCCTGGTGTGAAAAGCGACAGTGAGCGATTTGCCGGGGCGGAGAAAACGTACTGCGTTGAGGCGATGATGCAAGATGGAAAGGCTTTGCAGTTTGGAACGTCGCACATGCTCGGACAGAATTTTGCGAAAGCGTTTGGGGTCAAATTTACCGATGAACAAAATAAGGAACAGTTTGCTTGGCAAACAAGTTGGGGAGTTTCAACACGCATGATCGGAGGTCTTATCATGACCCATAGTGACGACGCGGGTCTCGTCCTTCCTCCAAATATTGCGCCGATCGAGGTTGTGCTACTCCCGCTTTGGTTTAAGGAGGAACAGAAAGAGAGTGTCATGTCTGCCGTAGCGGCCCTTCGCGCAGGGCTTGAAAAGAAAGGAGTGCGCGTTGAGGTTGAAGCGCGCGACATGCGTCCGGGGGAGAAAATGTTCTACTGGGAAAAGCGGGGAGTACCGGTTCGAATCGAAGTTGGACCTCGTGATCTTGAAGCGGGGCAGTGCATTATTGCGCGTCGGGATACAAGCGAGAAAATGACCGTCCCATTAAAAGACGCCGTTTCCGCCACCCGAAAACTTCTCAAGGCGATCCAAAAAAATCTGTTCAAGCGCGCCCTTACGCTTCGAAAAACCCGAACCGTTTCGGCAAAGAATTGGACCGCGTTTACGAGGGCGATCGAAGAAGGGAAGTTTGTGCTTGCTCACTGGGACGGATCTCCTGAAACGGAAAAGGTGATCAAGGAAGAGACGGGCGCGACGATCCGATGCATCCCGTTCAGTGAACCAGAAACGGCAGGTGTCTGTATTAAAACAGGCGCGCCGTCAAAGAGACGCGTGATCTTTGCAAAGTCGTATTAGCGGTTAGGCGACGTGTCCTTCGCGGGGCACGTCGTTTTATTTTTAGGCGCGTACCTCGTTGCATGTTCGGTGGCATGCGATCACAGATGACCCATAAATCAGCAAGGTAGATCAGTACATTATTAAACCAATCTGTGATCGGATACCCTGCCTCACAAAAAAGAGTACACAACCCCATCTTCACGCATGGCCGAGCTCGTGAGAATCTATGTTCAAGCTCCCCATACATAAACTATGCAGGGAGGCTTTTTATTTTACGGAGAACATCTACACTGGTATCGAATTCGGGGTCAGCTCGTTGTGCTCGATGAAGATTTAGCGAAGTGTTTTGGTGTAAAAACACGTGTGCTTAATCAATACGCGAGACGCACATTTTTTGTCGAGCACGTGACGCATTTTAAGCTCGAGTCTGCAGAAATGCATCGAATTTATGTTGTCGAAGGTCATCGCGGAAATGAAAAAAGAAATCGGCGCTATCCGTACAAGGTCTATACGAAACGCGCCGTGTTTCTATTTGCGGGCCACTATGGTCGTATAAGGACTTAGGCCTTCTTCTTTAGAGCGTCCTTCAAATTCTTCCCTGACTTGAACTTTGGGACGCGGACCTCTGGAACATCGATCGACTCTTTCGGATTGCGCGGGTTTACACCCTTTCGAGCGGCGCGGACGCGGGAGGAAAATGTTCCAAACCCCGCGAGGGTCGCTTCGCCACCAGCGACGAGTTCGTCGGTAATAATTGTTTCGATTGTTTTAATCGCTTCTTCCGCAACTTGTTTGTTCATTCCAAGTCTTTCGGAGAGTTTGAGGGCGATGGCTGATCGGTTCATAGAGGTTAGCGGGCATGTTCGACGACGCGTGTTTCACGGATAACCGTTACGCGTACTTCGCCCGGATAGGTTAAGTCATTTTCAATTTTCTTTGCAATCGAGTTTGCGAGTTGGTACGCGGCGTAGTCGTCAACCTCTTGTGGTTTAACGAACACGCGCACTTCTCGTCCTGCCTGAATCGCGTAAGCCTTTTCGACACCCGAGAATTCCATCGCGGTATCTTCGAGTGCTTGGAGCCGTTGGAGGTAATCCTCGACGCTATTTCGGCGCGCTCCCGGACGAGCTCCGGAAATTGCGTCGGCGGCCTTTACGATTACCCCTTCGATTGTGCGCGGTTTATCTTCATGGTGCGCAATCGATTGGTAGCAAAGGTCTTCTGGCCACCCGAACTTTTTCATGATGTTGTACCCGATTTGTGGGTGGGCCCCCTGCATATCGTGGTCGACCGCTTTTCCGATGTCGTGGAAGAGTCCACCTTTTTTCACGTTGAATGTATCCATTCCGAGCTCCTCGGCGATCATACCCGAGATTCGCGCAACCTCAATCGAGTGTTGGAGAACGTTTTGTCCGTAACTTGTTCGATACTTGAGGCGACCAAGAATCGCGATCAGTTTCGGATCGATCGACGAAACCGGGATTCCGAGTTCGTAAAGCGCGTCCTCTCCTGCCTTCTTCATCTCTTTCGCAAGATCGACCTTCGCTTCGTTAATCGCTTCTTCGATACGCGCCGGCTGAATTCGTCCGTCCTTCATTAGCATCTCGAGCGCGCGTTTGGCAACTTGCCGACGAACAGGGGAGAATCCAGAGATGATAACAACGCCTGGGGTGTCGTCGATAATGAATTCGCAACCGGTGAGACGCTCCATCGCTTTAATATTGCGTCCCTCTTTTCCGATGATGCGTCCCTTCATGTCCTCGCTTGCGAGCTCAACCGCGGTGGTTGTTGCGTCAACGACGTGACTTCCCGCGAAGCGTTCAACCGCGAGCGCGAGAACCTTTTGCGCCCTTCGTTCAATTTCCTCCTCGCCCTGCTCCTCCATTTTATGGAGGCGGGACATGAGCGCGTCTTGCTCTTCCTCTTCGATTTTTTTCAGAAGCATGTTCTTTGCTTCATCTTTTGAAAGTCCTGCAACTTTTTCAAGTGCTCCCTTCGCCTCTTCTTCAAGAAGTTGGAGTTTAAGCATCTCGTCTTCGAGACCCTTTCGTTTTACTTCGATCGCTTCATTTTTGCGTTCGAGATCCGCGAGCTTTTGATCGAATCGATTTTCACGTTCCTCAACGCGCTTTTGCGCATCTGAAATTTCTTTTCGTCGATTTGCTTCTTCCGTTTTTGCTGTTTCGATAATTTGTAAGGCTTTGTCCTTTGCCTCTAGAAGCACCGCTTGTTCTTTTGTCTTTGCTTCCGCGAGCATTTTTTCAACGCGTTCTTCCGCGTTCGACATCTTTCCCTGGATCAGTTTTGCTCTACCAAAGTAGCCAAGTGTGCCTCCGAGAGCGAGGGAGACGACACCGATGATAATTGGAATGACCATAACGCCGTAAACCACTGCTTATGAGTTACGGGGCTAAATTAGCACGGTAGATTTTTTGCGTCAATCAATTTTCGAGGAATGTTTGCCAATTTTCCTCGGTTAATTCGGAAAGCTTGTGGGCATCTTCGACGGAGCGAGAACCGATACTTAGTCGTCGTAACGCAGTGAGATAACCGAGTGTTCCAAGTGAAGCTCCAAGATCGCGGGCGATTGCACGAATATAGGTTCCGCTTGAAACGGTAAATTGAACTTTGCAGGTTGTGAGCCCGTCTTTATAAAGGGGGTCGGTTTCAAGGACGGCTGAATAGATGATGATGCGTCGAGGTTCGGGGGTTACGTCAACGCCGGCTCGGGCGAGCTCGTAAAGCTTTTTCCCATTCTTTTTGATCGCGGAGAAGATTGGGGGGATTTGCATCGATTCTCCGACAAGTTCCTCGAGCGCTCGTTCAATCTCTTCTTTTGGGATCTCACGTGCCCCCGGATCAAGAAGGAGTTCGCCTTCCGGGTCGAGAGTGTTGGTTGTCGCACCGAGGGTGATTTCTGCAAGATAACTTTTCTCCTGTTTTGCGAACGTATCGATTTCGCGGGTCGCCTCGCGACCAACCGCGACGATAAGGAGGCCAGTAGCGAACGGATCAAGCGTTCCGGCATGGCCAATTTTGCGGATTTTTGTAATTCCACGGAGTTTTGCGACGACGTCAAACGAGGTCCAATCCACGTCCTTGTCGATAAGAAGAAAACCCGCGGGCATATCCCGTATCGTACCATGACCCTCTGAAATTGACCGAATTGCGTTTTTCCGCTATTGTTCCGACATGAATATTACCGAATTAGCCCGTCAATTGCGCGTTTCTGCCGATGAATTGCGCGAAAAGCTCCCTGAGCTTGGGTTTGACATTGGAAAAAAAGCCTTAAAAGTCTCGGATCGTGAGGTTGGACGAATCCAACGCGCATGGGCCGAATACAAGAAGCGTCAGTATCTTCAAAAGAAAATGCTTGACCAAAAGGCACGTCAGGATCGAAAGAACGCGGTAAAGGAAGGAACGGCGGAAACGATTGCAATTCCACCGGTTATTACGGTACGCGAATTCGCGGCACAGCTCGATTTGCCGGTCGCGAAGGTGATGCAGGAACTTATGCGCGCGGGAATTCTCGCGTCCTTAAACGAGCGAATCGATTTCGAGACCGCGTCGATTGTTGCGGAAGATTTGGGGTATATCGCAACGAAAAAAGAAGAGGGAACCGAAGATACTTCGGATGCCGGACTCGATGTTCTTGAGGCAGCGATCGCTGGAGAAGATAAGGCATCAATGGCTCCTCGCCCTCCGGTAATCGTAATCATGGGTCACGTCGACCACGGAAAGACGAAGCTTCTCGATACGATTCGCAATACGAACGTTATGGGAGGCGAGGCGGGAGGAATTACGCAACATATTGGTGCGTACCAAGTAGAGCACCAGGGAAAGAAATTGACGTTTATTGATACCCCAGGTCACGAAGCGTTTACGGTTATGCGCTCTCGTGGAGCGAAGGTTGCGGACATCGCGATTCTTGTTATCGCCGCTGACGATGGAATTCAACCGCAAACGAAAGAAGCGATCGACATTATTAAGGCGTCGGGAATGCCGTTTGTCGTTGCGATTAACAAAGTTGATAAACCGGACGCGGACGTTGAGCGGATTAAGGGACAACTCGCCGAGCAAAATTTGATTCCGGAAGATTGGGGAGGAAAGACAATTCTCGTACCGGTTTCCGCAAAGACGGGACAAAACATCCCACAGCTTCTCGACATGCTCCTTCTTGTTCGTGATCTTGAAAAAGAGAACATTGTTGCAAACCCAGATCGTCGAGCGATCGGAACCGTTATCGAATCAAATATCGATAAGAACCAGGGTCCTGTCGCAACGATGCTTATCCAGGCTGGAACGATGCATGTTGGAGATGTGCTTGGCGTTCGCGGAATGCACTACGGAAAAGCGCGCGCGATGCGGTCATGGGACGGCAAGAGCGTAAAGGAAGCGGGACCGTCAATGCCGGTACAGATTATCGGACTTAAGGATGCGCCTTCCGTTGGAGATATTATTGAAGTACCGGAAGATCCAAAGTCGCTCGAGAAAATGAAGGAACAAGCAAGTCGAAAGACGGGAGCTTCGGAAATTACGGTTGCGTCGTCAAAGGCAAAATCAAATGATGATGACGAGAAGAAAGTGTTCTTAAATATCATTGTAAAGGCGGACGTACTCGGTTCGCTCGAAGCCTTGATCGGAATGTTTGAAAAAATCCAAGATCCACACGTCGGCGTAAAAATCGTTGGACGAGGGCTCGGAAATATCGGAGAAGCGGAAATTTTACAGGCCGAGGCGACAAACGCATTCGTTCTTGCGTTCAACGTAAAGGTGACGGCTCACGCTGGGCAACTTGCGCGAGATAATAAAGTTGAAGTGAAAGAGTTCTCGGTTATCTATCATTTGTTTGACGCCGTTGTTGAAAAACTCAAGGCGCTTATTCCTGCGGAACGGGTGTACACGGAACTTGGACAGATGCGTGTTCTCGCGACGTTTATGAAGACGGAAAAGGGATTTGTTGTTGGAGGGCAGGTTACGAAAGGAAAGATCGAGAACGGTGCGACAGCGCGTGTTATCAGGGGAGAGCAGGTTATCGGGGAAGGAAAGATTTTGCGCTTGCAGTCGGGTAAGGCGGACGTTCGCGACGTTGAACAGGGAGCGGAGTGTGGAATCGAATTTGGAGGAAAGACGAAAATTGAAGTGGGCGATATTATCGACGTCTACAAGGAAGAAGAAAAAGCTCGTATCTTTACCTTCAAAATCTAGTCATGATAAAGTAGGCTTCTATGGAACTAACACAAGAAAACTTCGATCAAACGATTTCGAGCGGTGGGACGGTTTTGGTGGATTTTTGGGCCCCTTGGTGTGGACCATGTCGCGTTATGAGCCCGCTTGTTGACGAGCTCGCTTCCGAAATGGAGCATGTCAAAATCGGAAAAGTAAACGCTGACGAGCAGCCGCAACTTGCGATGCAGTACAATGTAAGGTCAATTCCAACCTTCATGATCTTCAAGGGTGGACAGGTCGTCGACCAATTCGCAGGGGTCATGCCAAAGGAAGATTTGCGCGCCCGCCTCGAGCGATTTGCCTAAATAAAAGAGACGCTTGCCCGTTGACGGCCGGCGTCTTTTTTGTTATCTTCCTTTTTCCCCTACGTTCATTTTCTCATCCGCGACCCGGGGAAGTCGCATGGAGTTTGTCATGGGTTGGGCAATGTTTGAGCTGGTTCGGGCGTCATTTTTGAACCAGGCTGGGGTTCGGACGTTCGCTCTGGCGGTCGAGAGCATCAAGACCGGCAAGATCCGAAACCTTGTCATCAGCTCCCGCGAGGTCGGGTTCGCGAAGATTCATGACATTTTGAGCGCGGGTGAAATCACCGCGCTTGAGGCCGAGGAAATCATCTCCAAGATCACGGATCTTCCGATCTGTCAGACCTTCGGGGATGTGGTCGACAAGCTGGTCCGCGCGGGTACGGGGGAATTCGTCACGAAGTCTTGCTTCCGCTTGCACGGGTGCAATGAGCACCAAGAGGTGCCGCACGGCAACATCTGCAAGGCCTTCGACGACGGAACGATCGAGCGCATGCCGCACGTCTACTTCTCACTGAAGCAGCTGGTGAACGACTTCCGGAAGACGACGGCCGATTTGCCGGATCTTCCGATCGAGGATCTTCGTACGCTGTGGCGACTTGTCGCTGAAGCGAAGGAGTGCGGCTTGGGGCTCGAGGAGCCAGAGGAGTTTGCGCGGATTCGCGAGGAGCTCGGTGATTTTGGGCTCGACATCATTCTGCGTGCCTTCCGGTAGGTTACGGAGTCGACGCATTCCGAACACGTGGGTCGGTGGCTTTCTGCCGCCGGCCCGTCTAGCTTTCATCATCAAGATAGTCTTGGTGGTGAGAGAAGGATTGCTTTGGAGGCGGTTGTGAAGAAGGTGCTTCTTGTGTGCGGGTATGGGTGTTATGTGTCGCCCGGTTTGGAGCGGTACCTTGACCGAGTGGTGCAGTTTGCTCGGGAGTGGAATCCGGATTTCATCATTGTGAGCGGGGGATATACGCAGCGGCTGTCGGCGCCCGGTGAGTCCGAGGCGGATCTCATGCGGGATCAGATCGGCCGCCGTGCGCCCGGGATCGGTGCGCGTTGCATCCTCGATGATGACGCTTATACTACGCCCGATAATCTTTCGAATGCCGCGCAGATTCTGCGTGACAGGGGGGTTGCCGAGGGCGAGCGAGAGGTCGTCATCTTCTGTGATACGCTACGCGCTCTCAAGGTCGCGATTTACGCCGAGGACCATCTCGGTCAGGTGACGATCGAGACGGTCCATCTCGACCGGTCGTCGGCAAAGGGACAGATCATCCCTACGCTCCAGGCGTTCGTTGCTCGGCGGTTTCCGTTGGTCGATCGTATCCACCGTTCCCTGCGCATCCGGCGCTCCGAGCGTCTCTAGTTTCTCGCCCCAGGTTCATCTGAGCCCGGGGCGTTCGTGTGTACGTCGGCTGATTCACGGCCGGCGTCTTTTATTTTCATGAAAAACGAAAACCCCCGGCTACGAGAAGCGAGGGGTGAAGAATTGCGGGTGGAGTCGCTCCATCCGACCGATGTAGTGCTCGACCGTTGGACGCACGACGTGATGGCGCCGTAGCGTTGACCGGATCGCGCGCGCGAGCCGAAGAAGTGATCGGCGCCTTGCGCGATGTCTCCTGCGAGCTTTCTCGAGCGGAATGAGTTGGGACAGCAGGTCTATCGATGGTCCGGTCCAGGGGGTGTCGGCACGGTAGTGCGCCAGCTGATCACCTCGGGTGAACTGACGCATTCGCGCCTTGAGATCCAGGAGGCACTCGATTGTAAGACGAAGTTGAAGTTCTACCGCCTCTAAAAGGAACTGAAGAATTCCCTGAAAATTTGGCATGAACCCTCCTCGAAAGAAACCGTAGCATAACAAAACACCCCGCGCCAGCGAGAGACACGAGGTGTCTTGCCGGCAGCGGGGCCGTTGGTGTCGAGAAGTTAGAAACCCTCGAACTCGGCGACGAGGTTCTGGCCTTCGCCGTTCGGGCTTGCGAGTGTCCATTCCTGATGGGCGATTGTCGTCTCCGCCCAGTCGGGCGGGTAGACGGTGACCCGGAACTCGCCGACGCCGAGCGCCTGCTCGACTGGCGTTACTCCGAGGTGACTGCCGTTGAGCTCCACCTCGCAGTTCTGGGGGTCGCCGTTGACGGTGCAGGTGATGTGCGTCTGCGCCTCGAGCGTCTCGAATCGCGCATCGAATGGTGGGGTCACTCCGAGGAAGGCGCCGATGTCGTTCCCGATGCCGGTCGAGATCCAGCCCCACCCGATGTATTCCGTGTTGACGACGGCGTCCTTGGGTGGGTAGACGGTAACGGTTCCCCAGCCGAACTCGAGTCGACGCGTCAGCGGTGCGGTTCCGATCTCCTCACCCTTGAAGTTCAGGACTCGGCACTGACCGACGACTTCCTCGCCATCGACGAAGCACCGGACGGTCGAGTGACCGACCAGCAGGTACGTCAGCCCGTAGAAGACGGCTGTCGCGACGATCTGACGAAGGATCCAGGGGAGTCCGCCATACCAGTACCAGAAGCGGTAGTAGTTATAGCGGATGTGGTTGCGGTTCATCTCTGCCTCCAGGGGCGGTTGTAAAGGCGTTTTCGCTTTCGCGAGAACCAAGAAACATACCATAAAATGGCACTTTTGTCAATCGGGAAGTCGTGATAAGCTACAAATCTAAAGGATTTTATGGCTGTACAAAAAACACTTATTATTGGATCGGGGCCGGCGGGGTATACGGCGGGGATTTACGCGAGTCGGGCGCAATTATCGCCAATTTTGTTTGCGGGACTCCAGTCTGGTGGGCAATTAATGCTTACGAGTGAAGTCGAGAACTGGCCGGGCGAGGATGGTGGAATTATGGGCCCGGAGCTCATGGCGAATCTTCGGCGTCAGGCGGAGAAGTTTGGGACGACTGTTAAAGACGAGATGGTAACGGCGGTCGATTTTTCCGTCCGACCGTTCAAAGTTACGGCGGGAAGTGGAGAGTATTTTGCGGAGACCTTGATTATTGCAACGGGCGCTTCGGCGATGTGGCTTGGGATTCCGGGCGAGGAGCGACTTATGGGGAAGGGGGTTTCGGCCTGCGCAACCTGCGACGGATTTTTCTTTAAGAATCAGGAGGTTGTTGTTGTCGGAGGAGGAGACTCAGCGATGGAAGAGGCGACCTTTTTAACGCGGTTTGCGAGCAAGGTAACGGTGCTTGTTCGTGGTGAAGCGCTTCGTGCGTCAAAGGCGATGCAAGAGCGTGCAATGAAGAATGAAAAAATTACGATTGTCTTTAACACGAGCCCAACGGAACTTGTTGGAGAAAGCGCTCTTGAAAAAGTATTGACCGTGAATAATAAAACGGGGGAGGCGAGCGAGATTGTAGCGACGGGGTATTTTGCGGCGATTGGTCATAAACCAAATACGGATTTGTTTAAGGACGCGATCGAACTCGACGTGAAGGGCTATATTAAACATGTCCCAGATTCGACAAAGACGAATATCGAGGGCGTGTTTGCGTGCGGTGACGTAATCGACCCACACTACCGCCAAGCGATCACGGCGGCCGGAAGTGGATGCCAAGCGGCGCTCGAAGCGGAGAGATATTTATCACATAAAGAGTAACATGTTAGCACTGGAAATTTCGGGGCTGAAAAAGTCGTACAAGGGACCGAAGGGGATGACGGAGGCGCTTAAGGGGGTAACGTTTTCGATCGAGAAGGGCGAGTTTTTCGGACTTCTTGGGCCAAACGGAGCGGGGAAGTCAACACTGATTAATATTCTTGCGGGCGTTACAGGAAAGACCGAGGGGCGCGCGGTAATCGCTGGAGTCGATATTGACGTTGACCATACACTCGCGAAACGAAAGATCGGAATTGTTCCGCAAGAGATTGGGTTTGATGTGTTCTTTCCTGTTGAGGATGCGCTCCGACTTCAGTTCGGGTTTTACGGACTTCCGGTTGATGAAGATTATCTAGAGGAACTACTTGAGACGCTTTCGCTCAAAGATAAGCGTGATGTAAAACCGCGCCAACTTTCCGGCGGAATGCAACGACGACTAATGATCGCAAAAGCTTTGGTGCATCGTCCCGAGGTGCTTGTGCTCGACGAGCCGACGGCTGGTGTTGACGTTGAACTTCGTCACGATCTCTACGAACTTGTACGGAAACTCAACAAGCAGGGCGTGACGATTGTTCTTACCTCGCACTATCTCGAGGAGGTCGAACTTCTTTGCGACCGTGTTGCAATTATTGGGAAGGGAGAGCTTATTGCGCTTGATCACAAAGACGCGTTAAAGAAGCGCTTTAGTAGCAAGCGACAACTTGTAATCGCGCTGTCTGAAAAGATAACAGTCCCGAAAATTTTAGAATCATTTTCCCCGAGCGTGAACGATACGACGCTTACGCTTTCGTTTGATGAGACTGACTATAAAGCGGTGCTTAAAGCTGTTGCCGACGCCGATCTTCCGGTCATGCACTTTGAGGTCGTTGAACCAACGCTCGAGGATGTATTCGTATCATTAACCCGCGCCTAATATGTTTTTACGATCAACATGGACGTTGTTTTACAAGGAGGTAAAGCGATTTATGGATGTGTGGATGCAAACGCTTGGCGCGCCAATCGTTTCAAACCTTCTGTACTTTGTACTGTTTGGATCGATTGTTGGGGCAAGTCGTGGGGCGGAAGGGTTTAACGAATACTTGCCGGTGCTTATTCCGGGGCTTGCCGCGATGGCCTTGATGATGAATGCGTTTAATAACCCGCTCGGGTCGATTATGATCGCGAAGTATTCGAACGCAATTCGCGAGCTTCTAACCTATCCGATGAAGGGTCGACATATCGTCGCGGCCTATCTTGGCGCGGCGCTTGTCCGCGGAATTTCGGTTGCGGTTGTGACGCTTCTTGTTGGGATGATCTTTGCGCGCCTTCCGTTTGCGCAAGCGGTTTGGATTCCGATTTTTGCGCTACTAATCGGGATCATTTTTGCGTCGCTTGGAATTATTGTTGCGATTTTTGCAAAGACGTTTGACCAATCATCGATGGTGCTTACGTTCATTCTTACCCCACTTATCTACCTTGGAGGGGTGTTCTACTCGGTTGACATGCTTCCGGAGCAAATCCAGATCATCTCTCGATTTAATCCGATCTTTTACTTCGTCGACGGATTCCGCTACGGTTTTCTCGGTTATGGCGATGCGTCGATTTGGCTTTCTCTCGCGGTGACCGGAACGATTGCCCTTGTCACCTTTAGCATCGCGAGTAGAATTTTTGGTACGGGCTATAAATTACGAACCTAGTCTATGAATGCTTTTGAAAATGCAATTAATCAGATTGAGCGGTCGGCGAAGTTAACAACCGTTGATCCGAAGGTGATTTCGGCGATGGAGACGCCGATGCGCGAGATTCGAAAGGAGCTTGTGGTGACGCGAGATGATGGAAGTTCGGTAACGCTCGAAGCGTATCGTGTCCAGCACAATAACTGGCGCGGTCCATTTAAAGGAGGGATTCGATTTCATCCCGAGGTTGATATTAACGAGGTACGCGCGCTTTCGCTTTGGATGACCCTGAAGACCGCCGTTGTTGGAATTCCGCTCGGAGGAGGGAAGGGTGGGGTGACGTTCGATCCTAAGGGCTATTCAGTTGCGGAACTTGAGCGTGTAACGCGCGGATGGGCGAGAGCAATGAAAGACTATATCGGACCGGAAATTGATGTACCGGCGCCGGACGTAAATACGACTCCGCGCGAGATGGATTGGATCGCGGACGAGTTTGGACACAAAGCGGTTGTGACCGGAAAGACGATTCCCGCTGGCGGAAGCGAGGGACGCGGAGCGGCGACAGCGCAGGGTGGTTGGTACGTTCTAAGTTCAATGAAAGAATCTCTAGGGGTCACTGATTTGCAAACGGTTGTTGTTCAAGGATTTGGAAACGCAGGGCGTACGTTTGCGGAGATTGCGCACCGCGAAGGGATGAAGGTTATTGCGACGAGCGACTCAAAGGGGGCGATCGTGAACCCGGAAGGTCTTGATATTGTTGCGCTTGCGAAATGGAAGGACGAGACGGGTCAGGTTGCGAATTTCCCAGGCTCGACCTCAATTTCTCCCGATGAACTTTTGTCACTCTCTTGCGATCTTCTTGTGCCGGCCGCGCTTGAGGGTGTCCTTACGGAGCAAAACGCGGGAGCTGTTCAGGCGCGACTTATCCTCGAACTTGCAAATGGTCCAACGACTCCGGAAGCCGACGACATTCTTTTTGCAAAAGGAATTCACGTCATCCCGGATATTCTCGCAAACGCCGGTGGCGTGACGGTGAGCTATTACGAGTGGGAGCAAAATATGAAGGGCGAGCACTGGACGGCCGAGGAAGTGGATTCGCGTCTACGTGCAACCATGGCGGATTCGGCGGTTAAGGTTTATGAAACAGCTACGGCACATTCGACCGACCTCCGTCGCGGAGCCTTTATCTTGGCATTAAAGCGACTGGAAGAGGCCGGGAAAGAGAAGGGGTTGGTTTGATAGGTGGGGTGGCTTGTCTAAAATTTCTAGAGGTCACAATTTGTGATCTCTAGAAAAAAGACACACATCGCCCCGCGACTGTGGATTACAGCTTGCTGAACAATCTAAACGCGCTAGACTAGAAAGGTAATTAAACTCCCCGCACATGCTGGGGGTTTTATGTTTTTTCGCATCCATTTTGTCCGTGGAAAATACGTCGTCGCAGATGAAAATCTTGCCCAAGTTTTTCAAAAACCAACAAGAATTATCAATCAAGCTCTAAAAAGACGCATGTTACAAAATCCCGAGGAGTACTATTATCGCCTAAATAGAGACGAATATGTCGAATTTCACTATAGATACTCGGTGACGAGCCGATGGTGCGATCCGCGCCGTCACCCAGTAACCGTCTATACTTTAAAGGGTGTAGCGTTGCTCGCTAGTACTTTTCGAACAAGTAAGCCTAACGGCGCATGGCAGGAGCTGATTCGGGTCTTGTCTAATGAGGAATGGCTAGCCTTCAAGATGCTTGCCGACGAAGACAACTCCTATTAGTATAGGGACATATGTACGACCATCGCGCGATTGATAAAAAATGGCAAAATCGTTGGGAAGACGAGGGGATTTTTCATGCCGAGGACTTCTCGGCGAAGGAGCCGTACTACCTCTTGATTGAGTTTCCATTTCCGTCGGGCGCCGGGCTCCATGTTGGCCACCCGCGAAGTTACACCGCGCTTGACGTCGTCGCTCGCAAGCGCCGAATGCAGGGCTACAATGTGCTTTATCCGATCGGATGGGACGCGTTTGGTCTCCCGACCGAGAACTTTGCGATTAAGACGGGGCGACCGCCAGCGGAGGTGACGGCCGCAAATATCGCGACCTTTAAGCGCCAGCTCCGCGCGCTCGGCCTCTCTTTTGATTGGTCGCGTGAAATTAGTACGACAGACCCGGGTTATTACAAATGGACCCAGTGGCAGTTTTTGCAGTTTTTCAAAAAGGGTTTAGCGTACAAAGCGAAGACGGAAATTAATTGGTGCCCGTCGTGCAAGATTGGACTCGCAAACGAAGAAGCGACCGGCGGGGTGTGCGAGCGTTGTGGCGGACCAGTTGAGAAGAGAGAGAAGGAGCAGTGGATGATCGCGATTACGAAATACGCTGAGCGTTTGCTTTCAGACCTCGATACCGTCGACTATCTTCCGAAAGTGAAAAAGCAACAGGAAGATTGGATCGGAAAAAGCGAAGGCGCGGAGATTGATTTTCAAGTTGCCGGAAGCGAAGAAAAACTTACCGTCTTCACAACACGACCGGATACAATTTTTGGTGCAACCTTTCTGGTCATTGCCCCAGAACATAAACTTCTATCAAATAACAGTAGCGACGAAGTTCGGGACTATATCGCGAGTACGCTGAAAAAGACCGATATCGAGCGGGGCGATGATACAAAAGAAAAAACGGGTGTGTTTACCGGGATGTATGCGGTAAACCCAATGACAAACGAGCAAATCCCGATTTGGACTTCGGATTATGTTCTCCCACATTACGGAACGGGTGCGATTATGGCGGTCCCGGCGCACGACGTTAGAGATAATGGGTTCGTTACGGAAATGGGTCTACGATTCCCGCAACTAGAAATTCCGCGTCAGGTTGTAGTGTTGGGTCCTCATATGACGGAAGGAGATTTTGGTTTTGGATACGATGGTGAGGGTATCATGATCAATTCTGGTGAATTTAATGGACTTGATTCGACACAGGCGCGAAATGCAATTACGGATACTCTCGAGGCTCGCGGAGTCGGTAAAAAAGCCACTAAATACAAGTTACGAGATTGGGTCTTTAGTCGCCAACGCTACTGGGGTGAGCCGATCCCTCTTGTGCATTGTGAAAAAGACGGATGGGTAGCGGTGCCGGACGAACAGCTTCCGGTTGTGCTTCCCGAGGTCGAGGCGTATCAACCAACTGAAAACGGCGAGTCGCCACTCGCGACAATTGAGAGTTTTGTAAATACGACGTGTCCAACCTGCGCAGGTCCCGCGAAACGCGAGACGGATACAATGCCAAACTGGGCGGGGTCGTCTTGGTATTTCTTGCGCTACGCCGATCCGAAAAATGAAAACGCATTTGCCGATCGCGCGAAACTTAATTATTGGACGCCGGTCGATTGGTATAACGGAGGAATGGAACATACAACGCTCCACCTTCTTTACTCCCGTTTTTGGCACAAGTTTTTGTATGACGAGGGGCTTGTTCCAACGTCTGAACCGTACTCGAAGCGTACAAGTCACGGTTTGATTCTCGCGGAAGACGGGACGAAGATGAGTAAGTCGAAGGGGAATGTCGTCAATCCAGACGAGATTGTACAGGAGTTTGGCGCGGACACGCTTCGCGTCTACGAGCTTTTTATTGGTCAGTTTTCAGAACCTGCGCCATGGAGTCAAAACGGGGTGGTTGGAGTCAAGCGATTCCTTGACCGTGTTATGCGTCTTCCGGAGCTCGTGAAGGAAAAGCAGTCGGATCATGTTTCTCGAGCGCTTCACAAGATGATGAAAAAAGTTGGCGAAGATATCGAAGCTATGCGGTTTAATACGGCGGTGGCCGAGATGATGAGTTTTGTAAACGTTGTAAACGAGCAGGGCGGAATCCAAAAAACAAGTTTGCAGATGTTCCTCCAAGTTCTTTGTCCATTCGCTCCGCATGTCGCGAGCGAGACGTTCGAGAAGATTGGTGGGTCGGGAATTCTTGATGCGAAGACGTGGCCAGCGTACGACGAAAAACTTTTGGTCGCTGACGAAATGGAAATTGCGGTTCAGGTTAACGGAAAACTTCGCGGAAGCGTTACGGTTAAAACGGGTACGGCAAAAGAAGAAATTCTTGCGCTCGCAAAGGCCCACGAAAACGTCGCGAAGCATTTGACGGGTGAGCCGAAGAAAGAGATCTACATCGAGGGAAAACTTATTAACTTTGTTATTTAACTATGAAGACATTTACCTGTAAGGAGCTCGGTGGGACCTGTGACCAGACGTTTTCTGGAGAAACGTTCGAGGCGTTAATGAATCAAGCGGTTGGACATATGATGTCGGATGACGCGCACCGTGCGAGTATTATGGGGATGGAGGCGCGTACTGGGGAAAATCAAGAGCAGTGGATGACACGCATGCGCGCGGAATTTGACGCAAAGCAGGTTTGATATGGAAAAGAAACGTATACTTTGTTTTGGTGATTCAAATACTTGGGGCGCAGTACCTAATCAAGGTGAACGATTTCCTTCAGATATTCGTTGGACGGGGCTACTGCAGTCAAAACTCGGTGAGGGTTTTGAGATTATTGAAGAAGGACTGTGTGGTCGAACGGTCGCGACCAAGGTGTTAAACTTGGCATCCAAGGGCGAGGGTCTCGAATACTTTTATCATGGCGCGAGCTACTTCTATCCTTGCGTACTTTCTCATGATCCTCTCGATCTCGTGGTTGTGATGCTTGGTACGAATGACTTGAAAGATAAGTTTCAGAATTCGATAGAGAAGATTGCTCGAGACTTAGAAAAGTATTTCATTGAGCTTTTTGTGACGGAAGCAAGTCACTTTTTGAAAAAGCCTGAACTGCTGATCATTTCACCGATCGCGATGAACGAGGAATCGGACTATGTGCAAAGCGGGTGGTCCAATGGAAACGGTAAATTAAGCGAGTTGGAGTCTGCATACCGATCGATCGCCGAAAGGCGCGGAGTTCATTTCTTTTCGGCTTTTGATGAGAGGTATCTCGGGGAGGACGGTCTGCATTTTGGCGCTGAAGGCCACGCCCTCTTTGCTGAAGAATTAAGTGTAAAAATCAAGACGATTTTTAGTTAAACGCACCGGCTTGGAGTTCCCAAAGTTTGTTGTAGGTCCCGCGGTTTTTGAGGAGTTCGGCGTGGGTGCCGGTGTCGGTGATTTTACCGTTTTCGATTACGACAATTTTATCCATCATCATAATCGTCGAGAGGCGATGGGCGATTACGATTACGGTTTTGTTTTTCATAAGTTCTCGGAGGGCATCTTGAATCAGGTGTTCGGACTCCGAATCGAGCGCCGAAGTTGCTTCGTCGAGAACAAGAATGGGCGCGTTGCGAAGAATCGCACGAGCGATCGCGACGCGTTGGCGCTCGCCACCGGAAAGTTTAACACCACGCTCGCCGACAAATGTTTCGTAACCGTCCTTGAGTGCAGAAATAAATTCATGGCAGTGTGCCTTCTTCGCAGCGTCGATCACCTCGTCCATCGTCGCATCCTGTTTTCCATAGCGGATGTTATCGAGTAGGGAGCGATGAAAAAGAATTGGATCTTGAGGGACGATAGAGATTGCGGAGCGAAGCGAGGCTTGAGTGACTTTCGCCGTATTTTGTCCGTCTATTGTGATTGTTCCTTTTTGGAGATCAAAGAATCGCATCAAGAGTTTGACCATGGTCGACTTTCCCGCACCTGAAGGTCCAATAAGGGCAACTTTCTGTTTTGCATCAATCGTGAGCGACAAATTTTTAATGACCGGTTGATTTTTTTGAAAGGCAAATGAAACTTTGCTAAAAACAATTTTCCCCGCCCTCACTTTTAGCGGTTGAGCGCTAGAAATATCCGTAATCTCAATTTTCTGATTCATCATTGTTACTATTTCCTTACTTCCGGTGATCGTTGAAGCGATCTTTCTAAAGATACGCGCAACATCCCAAATCTTAAAGAAAACGAGCGCAAGGAACGTTTGAATAAAGGCAATATCGCCAAGAGTGATTTGTTCAGCGAGCCAAAGTTTTACCCCAAAATAATAAAGACTAACCTCAATTGTAATAATGAGTAATGTTTGAATGGTGAAAATAAGCATGTGAGCCGTCCAGCTTAACGAGGTCGCTTTTGCTAATTTTTGTTCCGCCACCGTAAGCTTTTGAAACTCTAAGTCTTCGGTTGCAAAACTTTTGATTGTTATTGCGTTTGAAACCGAGTCAGCGATTTCTCCGCTTAGGCTCGAATCAAGTTCGTCGCGTCTCACGTCGTAACGCGATGCGATTCGTGTAAGAAAAAACTGTATGCCGATAAACACCGTAACCCAAATGCCGAAGGCGAGTCCAAGAATTGGACGTTGAATACTTAGTCCGATGATGGATCCGACAAGGATTGCGGTCGTTGGGTAGATTTCAAAAATGACATGGCTACTAAATTGATCAAAGCCATCCGATAGTCGACGGATTTGGCGAGTAAGAGACCCGGCAAACTCATTTTGAAAATAGGACTCGCTTTGTGCGAGGAGTTTTTTGTACGCGGAGAGTTCAAGATCCGCCATGGATTTCGGCAGATAAGGAATGTAAATAAAATCGTGAACGCGCCAAAAAAACCATTCCAACAGTTTAACAGATACGAAAAGGGTGAGTACGGGGGTAAAAATAGCGAATGTTGCGCTTGTCGGTGTTGTTTGTTCGAGCAAATTGAAGAGATCTTTCATGACCCATGGAATCGCGATACTTGCGATGTTACCAATGGTAATGAATACAAAAACGGTAAGCAGTTTAAAGAAATGTTTTCGTGCTTGGCCGAAGTATACTTGTAAAACATCGAGCCCCGTTGCCTCCTTCTTTTTCATATTTACAAATAGTATAGCACGGGGTAAAACGGGGGAGATTATGCAAATTGCGGTTGTTGGGGCGGGATATGTTGGACTAATCCAAGCTGTGGCGCTTGCGAAGGCGGGGCACACGGTTGTTTGCGTTGATGTTGACGAGGCGAAGGTTGCGCGGTTGAGAAAGGGGGAGGTGCCGTTTGAAGAGCCGGGTGTTCGCGAGGCGATGAAAGAGGCGGGAGAGCGACTTCTGTTTACGACGAGTTACGAAGAGCTCGGGGAGGCGGGTGTTGTATTCGTTTGTGTTGGGACTCCACAAGGGGAGAACGGCGAGTGCGATTTGCGATTTGTGAATAGTGCACTGCGAGAAGTCGCGATGGTTGCGAGGGCGGGGACGCTTGTCGTTGTTAAGAGCACTACGCCTCCGGGGAGTGAGCGTGAGTTTCGTATTGCGCTCGGTCGAGAGGATTTGTCGCTTGCGGTCAATCCGGAATTTTTGCGACAGGGGAGAGCGCTCGAGGACTTCGAAAAACCGGAGCGACTTGTCTTTGGCGTGTCGACACACCGCGACGAGCAGATCCTTCGAGAAATCTACACGTTCGTCCAGGCTCCGATTTTTGTTACCAATATCGCTTCCGCACAAATCGCAAAGTACGCGTCAAATACGATGCTTGCCCTTCGTCTCTCGTTTATGAACGAGGTTGCAAATATCGCGCAAGTTACCGGTGGACATATTAAAGATATTGAAGCGATTGTTGGCGCCGACTCCCGAATCGGGAATCGATTTTTGGGGACGGGCGCGGGATTTGGCGGATCCTGTTTTCCAAAAGATGTTCTTGCGCTTGATCGTGCCGGGCGTGACCATGGCTATGCGTCAAAACTGATTGCCCCAATTATCGAAGTGAACGATGCCCAGCACAAAGCATTTCTTGCAAATCTCGATCGCTTCCTGGTCTTAACTCCCGAGACGAAGCTTGCCGTTTGGGGGCTCGCGTTTAACAAGGGTACGGACGACCTTCGCGAATCGCCAGCGGTACGGATTGTCGAGGCACTCCTCCTTCGTGGAGTGAAGATTTGTGCTTACGATCCGCTCGCTCGCGATAACGCAAAGGCACACTTCAAGGGTGCGATTGAGCTCGTGACCTCGAAGGACGACGCGCTCGTCGGCGCTGATGCACTCCTTGTGCTTACGGAGTTCCCGGAATTTATCGAGGCAGATTTTGATGTGGTGAAGAAGGCACTTCGTAAGCCGATTATCGGAGACGGAAAACACGCGCTTCCACATTTTGCGCTCCGCAAAAAAGGGTTTACCGTTGTTGGAATTGGCCTATGACACCGGCGGGATTCCTCCGCTCGCTCTGTCTTGGATGGTTATTTGGAATCGCGGTCGCAAGCTTTGGTATTCCGATTTGGGTTGGGGTTCTCCTTATAATCGCCCTTGGCGCTTTTCCGAAGCAAACCACACTTGTCTTTTTGCCGGCGGTCATCGCCTTTACCGGGGGCGTTTTTTTGTATCTTGAGTCGGGTCCATCCGAACATTCCGTGCGCGCGAGCGTGGGTCAGGAGGTGCAGGTCGAGGCGCGGGTGGCGCGCGTTGAAGGACGTGAGCGACTCGAAGTGATTGGGCGCCAGGTGCAAGTGAATGATATTTCTGTCGAGAATCGCATCCTTCTGTTTACCGATCCGTGGAATGAGATTCTTCCGGGTGACAAAGTCTCCTTTACTTGTTCGCTCGAAGCGCCCGAACCGTTTGACGGGTTTCGTTATGATTGGTACCTCGCGACCAAGGATGTCTACGCGCTTTGTATGCGACCAAGGCGTCTCACCGTTGAGGACGGGGCGGGCCTTGCAACAAAACTCCGCGAAGCGTTTACCGATCGCGTTGATCATATCTACGGCGTGCCCCAAGGCACCTTGCTTAACGGGCTTCTTTTGGGCGAAAAAGAATTCAGCGACGCATGGTCATCGGCCTTCCAAAAAACCGGCACCTCTCACATCGTTGCCGCCTCCGGCTACAACGTTACAATGTTTGCCACTGTTATTTTCGGATTCTTGCTTGCGCTTTCGCTTCGGCGTAAATCCGCTGGGGTCGTTCTTATTGGCGCGATTTTTGTGTACGTTTGGCTCGCCGGTGGAGATCCACCGGTGTTGCGCGCGGGACTTATGGCGACGCTTGTCGTTGTGGCACGGATTTTTGGTCGACGTAGTGGAGCTGAGCAAGGCCTTCTTCTCACCGCCTGCGCGATGCTCTTAATGAACCCGTATCTTCTTCGAGATGATGTTGCCTTCCAGCTGTCATTTCTTTCAACGGCGGGACTCCTATATCTAACAAAACCGGTAGGGGAGCGACTCGACTTTCTTCCGGAGGCGTTTGGCATTCGCGAATCCGTGGCCTCGACGATCTCCGCAACGGTCGCGACCTTTCCGATTATCGCCCTCCAATTTGGAACCTTTTCCATTATCGCGCTTTTTGTGAACGCCCTTGTCCTTCCACTTGTCCCGATGACGATGGCGCTCGGGGCGCTTTCAGTCCCACTGTCCTTCGTTCCGATCCTTTCTCTTCCGCTTTCCGCTATGACTGATTTCCTTCTTCGGGTGATTCTCTTTATCATTAGCACAACGGCCGACCTTCCGTTTGCGACCGTCCCGCTCTCTTTCTCGACTCCGCTTGCGATTCTTCTTTGGTTCATTGTGATTCTTCTCTTATGGCTCGGACGAAACTCTTCGCGTTCCTTCTCCTCCTCGCGCTAGCAGTGCTCTTCGCGCTTTTTCGTGATCGCGTATTTTCCGGAGCGCCGGAGTCGGGGATCGTGACAATTTGGTTCTATGACATTGGACAAGGGGATTCGGCCCTTATCGATATGGGTCGCGAGCAATTATTGATTGACGGCGGTCCAGGATCTTCGGTTGTCGAAAAATTGACGGAGACGATGTCGTTTTGGGATCGAAGGATTGAGTATGTCATAGGAACACATCCACACGCTGACCATATTGACGGCATTGTCCATGCCTTACACTATTTCACCTTTGATCACGTTTTTCTCCCGGACTACCCCTACGAGAGTCGCGTCTATAAGACGCTCGTAAACGAAATGGACGAACAGTATCTCTTCACCGGAGATATCATCACATTTAACAATGGCTCGACGTTTGAGGTCCTTTGGCCCCCGCGCGGGGAGGCGTTGAATCCAGAGGATGCAAATAGCGCCTCAATAACCGGAATTCTTTCCGTCTATGGAACGTCACTTCTTTTTACCGGCGATCTTCCTAGTGAAGAGGAGCTTGAGATCGCGGGACGTCTTCGCGACGTTGACGTGTTAAAAGTTGGACACCACGGAAGTCGTACCTCAACTTCGGAAACCCTTCTTACGCTCGCCGATCCTGAGCTTGCGATAATGAGTCTTGGGGAGGGGAATGACTATGGTCATCCCGCGAGCGAAACCCTTACTCGCCTCGAGCGTCACGGTGTACAGCTCTTTCGTACGGATGAGAACGGTGATATACGGATTCAGATATATCCCGACGGGACGATTCGCGTTGCAACATTTTCTCTCGGGCGACAAAATTGACAAACCTATGCTATTATTGTAGCGTTCTCGCTAACTAAATCTATGGCAGATATTCAAAAAACTTTGGTCCTTATTAAGCCGGATGCGTTTCAGCGGGAACGCGTCGGCGAAGTCATTGTTCGTCTCGAACAAACTGGCTTAAAAATCGTTGCGATGAAGATGACACATCTTGACGATGCGACGCTTATTGAGCACTACGGTCACCTTAAGGAGAAGCCATTCTTCAATGACTTGAAGACGTTTATGCAACAGACCCCGGTCGTTGCAATGATCCTTGAAGGACTCGAGTCAATCGAGGTTGTACGAAAGATTGTTGGAGCGACAAATCCGCGAAAGGCGGACGCTGGAACGATTCGTGCGGATCTTTCGATGAATGTTCCTGCAAACATGGTCCATTCCTCGGACTCCCCAGAAGCAGCGGAAGTTGAAATCAACCGCTTCTTTAAACCGGAAGAGCTCTTTACCTACGAAAAATTGACAGATAAGTATCATTTTGGCGAAGGCGTCTAAGCCCGTTGCCAAACGGTCCGATTGGTGTAATGATAAAGGTGCTTCAGGCGAAAGTCACTGTAATTGGCCAACTACTTCGTGAAAGATTTCCTCGATCTAGGGGAGATACAGCGGTCCAGGCGGTTTTGCTCGAGACGTGAGGCGCTTAGCGCGCTACCGTCTTCGAGGCCTATCGCCACTACCCAAATGGGAAACGGACCAACTTACACCTTTCGTTTGGGGCACCAGAAGAGAACCTGCATTGCGGGTTTTTTTCATTTTTGCTACGGTTTAGAGTCGTCCCGTACTACGCGGGGCGATACAGTTCTTGAGATCAACCTTTAGCGCCCTGGAGGGGTCATGCGTATCATCGATCCGGTGGAGCAGTTCCCGCCGTACAAGGTTCGGTGGATCGAGGTCATCCTTGAGGAGCTTGGACCTGAGTTTCTCGAGAATGGAGGTGATGAACTCGCACTCTTTGATATCGTGGTGGAGATTGCGGATCCGCGTCTTGCCTACGCGATGTTTGAGCGAATCAAGACGGGCGTCGAGGTTCGCGTCGCTTTTCTGCGGTCACGATTGCCCCCGGGTGATCGTGCGGCGGCTCCGCTACGAGCGACCGGTGCGGAATGGCTGGTGGCGCGTCTTGGTCAGATTACGGTCAGACACAAGTCTGATTTGAGGATGATTGCGCTTGAGGGTGATTTGCGGTCTATCCTTCCCGCTCTCGACTTCAACAACCAGGTGAAGTCCAACGTGGACCCGGTGAGGCTGATGCAACAAATCGCCTCACCTCCGGGTGACGGCGAGTGGTCGAGGCTTGTTCCGCTTCACGCGCGGTTCAAACTCGCCTTTACGATCGCGCGGTTCTTTGCTGATCACGCCGACCCTTTCTCGCTTCGCGCGCTTGCGGTTGATGTTTTGCAGAGTGGTTGGGACGAGCGCATTCTGGAACCGGGACTCGAACGGAGGTTTTCGATTGCGGCGGAGTGCAATCCCGTAACCGGGCGCATCGCCGGCATTCGAAAGGGTGACAAGGAGGGGCTTGTTCCACAGAACGTGAGGTTGTTTGAGGATAACAGCCTTGCGCGTGAGTGGGCGGCCCAGCGCGGTCGTCGTAGGAAGCGCGTCCGAGTGAAGGAGTTCCGTTGCCGAGCGACGATGCTCATTAACGGTGTTCGATACTGGGTGTTTTGCGATCCGAGAGCGAAAGAACTGCTCTCGAGCATCATGAAGACTGAACGCAAGATCGACGAAGAGGGGATTCTCACTTCGGAGGACCTGCGGGATAGTCTGATGAAGGATGGTGTTGGTGGGAAGTTTGTCCTCGTTGCGATCGAGGAGGTTGGCGCATTCCGTCTCCCGACGCACGCCGACCGAGCGAACTTCAATCAGATGATCGCGGAGCGGCTGTTTTCTCAACTGCCGTTCCGACTCACGAAGATCGAGTCGAACGAGCATAACGCCGGTCACAAGTTGCGTAGTGATGAGTACAGCGACGCGAAGGTGCTTGGAACGATTGAGCATGTCGTTAGGGGGCGTACCGTGATCAATCGCTGCGAAGTGATCACCATTACGGTATGGAATCACCTTTCTACCGAGTGGTCGAAACTTGACGATAACCATGGAATCCGTGAGCGTGCTCGGGTTCTTGGGTTTCTCAGGGCGGTACTTCCGAAGGATACGCTTGAGGAGTGGGACAAGCTCATTCAAGAAGAGGACGAGTCCTCGTCTCCCGTTGATCGCAGGCGTCGAGTCAGGCGCGCGCCGGTTTCGAGCTAAGCGTCCGTGAACCTCGTGGGCCCCGCGGTGAAATACGTTCACCCGGGGCCTTCTCGTTTCTTGTCGCTCGGGGTCGATTTTGGTACGCTGTGCGTGTATGAATGAATCCTTACGGATTGCGCTTATTTTGGGATCTGTGCGAGTTGGAAGACAATCCGAGAAGCCGGCTGGTGTACTCAAGCGACTGTTTGAGGAGGCGGGAGCGAGCGTCGATTTTGTCGATTTAATGGAACTGAATTTAC
The DNA here is from genome assembly GCA_964401485.1 of uncultured Gammaproteobacteria bacterium. GTDB lineage: Bacteria > Patescibacteriota > Patescibacteriia > UBA9934 > UBA9934 > CAYFMS01. The sequence continues at coordinate 97,242 of CAYNYL010000001.1, read as the reverse complement.
CGGTCTATAACGGAGAAAATGGAGGAGAGGGAAGGGAACGACTTTTAGATGCGTATAAACAGGCGGATGTTATTGTCATGGTCTCGCCGGAATATCACCAAAGTCTTCCGGGAGCCGTGAAAAACGCAATTGATTTTGCGGATAGTAAGGAACTTCGAGATAAACCGCTTGCGATCGTTGGTGTGTCAAGCGGTCAGTGGGGTGGGGGACGGATGGTTGTGGCACTTCGCCAGGCGTGGATTGGTGCGAAAGGGATCGTTCTTCCGCCGTCGCTCCTTACGCCGTATGTTGAAGACTTTGATCCGGCGTCCCCGAATGCACAATGGGTTGAGCGCGCGAGAGAGTTCGTCGAATCAGTACTAACTTGGGCGAAACGCCTACGCTAATATGAAACAATTTTTAATCCGCGGTGGAAGTCGGCTTACGGGAACGGTAAAAATCGCGGGGGCGAAAAATGCGGCGTCAAAAATGATTATTGCGAGCCTTCTTACAAAGGAGCAGGTGATTTTACATAACGTTCCATTACAAGAAGAAACTGATATTGCGAAAGAATTGATCGAGATGATTGGGGCTACGGCAAGTATTGAGGACCATACGCTAAGGGCAGCGACTCCGGAAATCCGTTCGACCTCAACAATGGCGCTCACTCGCAAGAACCGGCTTTCGATTCTTCTTGCCGCGCCTTTGATGCACCGCTCGGGCGAGGCGACGATCCCGAAAGTTGAGGGCGATAAGATTGGTCCGCGCCCAGTGAATTATCACGTAAGCGCGCTTCAAAGAATGGGGGCGACGGTCGAAGTAACCGACGAGGGGTGGCATTTTACGGCAAAAGAAGGGCTTCGCGGAGTATCGGTTGAGCTTCCGTATCCGTCGGTCGGTGCGACTGAATCGATTATTTTTGCCGGGGTGTTAGCTTCGGGTCGGACCGTAATTCAAAACGCGGCGATCGAGCCGGAGATTATGGAGCTGATTGCGATGCTCCAAAAAATGGGGGCAAATATCGAGGTTGGGGCAGGACGAACAGTTATTATTACGGGTGTCGAGGAGCTTCACGGGTGCGAGCATCGCGTTTTGCCGGATCGTCTCGAGGCGGGATCATTTGCTTGTCTTGCGCTCGCAACCGGTGGCGATATTTTTTGCGAAGGGGCGGTACAGCGCGACATGATTACGTTTTTAAACGCGATTCGCTCGATTGGCGGAGGATATGAGGTGAAAGATGACGGAATTCGATTCTTCGGAGATGGAAATTACAAGGCGACGACGATCGAAACGGACACGTTCCCTGGATTTTCGACCGACTGGCAACAGCCGTTTGCGGTGGTTTTGACTCAAGCCGAAGGGGTATCGAAAATCCACGAAACCGTTTATGAGGACCGATTCCGCTATACGGAAACATTGAACGCAATGGGTGCGAAGATTGAAATTGCCTACCTTCCGGAAGAAATCTCCGGTCAGTTCAAGCTTCAAAACTACCAACAAACCGCCGTTATTACAGGTAAAACGCCACTTGTTGCCGGAACGATGACGGTTCCAGATATTCGTGCGGGCCTCGCCTACGTTGCCGCGGCGCTTGTCGCGGAAGGCGAATCGCGCATCGACGGAATCCACCACCTCGAACGTGGGTACGAAAAACTCTTTGATAAGTTGATTTCGATTGGAGCGGATATTTCCTATGCTGATTGATTTGTTTTTTTTGAGCCCGATCACGGCTCTAATTTGGCTCATTGCAATTTTGATCTCCCTCTCATTCCACGAATTTGCCCATGCGCTCGTTGGGACGCTAAAAGGGGATAGAACAGCAAAACTCGCAGGTCGGCTAACGATTAATCCGCTTGCCCATATTTCACCAATGGGGTTTATCATGTTTTTATTCGTTGGATTCGGTTGGGCACAACCGGTTCCTTACAATCCGTATAACCTCGCAAACCCAAAGCGTGACGCCTTCCATATCGCTCTCGCGGGTCCCGCTTCAAATCTTTTTCTAGCGCTTCTTTCTTCGGGGATATTTGCGGTTCTTACGGCCTTGGGGCTTATCGGGCTCGGCTCGGGATTGACCTTGTTTCTTGTCGCGATGGTCATTATTAACCTTTCGCTCGCGATATTTAACTTAATTCCCCTTGATCCGCTTGACGGCTCGAAGGTTCTTGACCTTGTTCTTGATAAACCACATGAGCAACGAACGCGCGAGGCGATTCGTCAGTATGCCCCAACTGTCCTCCTTTTTCTTGTGATTTTATCAATAACAACGCGTATAAACCCGTTCTTTTTTGTCAGTATTCCGTCGGGAATTGCCTGTGAACTCCTAACAAATGGCGCCTGTTTTGAGGTCCTCTCGAGCGTTTTTTGACGCGAGGGGCCCGAATATTGACCGTTTTTAGGGGTCATGCTACACTTTGCCCACATTTATTATGCCTACGATCAACCAGTTGATTCGAAAAAACCGAACAACATCGAAGCGAAAATCAAAGTCGCCTGCGATGCAGTTCACGCTCGACACCTTGCACCGCAAGAAAACGACGTTAAGCCGTGGAGCGCCTTACAAGCGAGGAGTTTGTACGCGCGTAATGACAATGACCCCAAAGAAACCGAACTCGGCTCTTCGAAAAGTCGCTCGTGTTCGACTTTCTAATGGTCAAGAAGTAAACGCTTATATCCCAGGAGAAGGACACAACCTCCAAGAGCACTCGATCGTAATGATCCGTGGAGGAAAAGTAAAAGATCTTCCGGGTGTGCGTTACCACATCGTTCGAGGACGATATGATACGACCGGTATCGAATCGCGCCGACGTGGACGATCGAAGTACGGTACAAAGCGTCCGAAAGTTAAGAAATCCTAAATTTAACCATCCGTAGTACCGTCAAACCACACGGGAAGTTGCGAAAGCAAACGGAACCAATATACCTATGCGTGGAAAGCAAGCCCCAGTCAGAATTACTCGTCCCGATTTTAAATACGGGAGCGTTGTTGTTTCTAAACTCGTAAACTACGTCATGCATGACGGAAAAAAGACCGTTGCAGAACGAATTGTCTACGATGCCTTTGAAGTAATCGAAAAGAAAACAAAGCAAAAGTCGATTGACGTGTTCGACACCGCGATGAAGAACGTGATGCCAGCGGTTGAAGTAAAATCAAAGCGTGTTGGAGGAGCAAACTACCAGATTCCAGTTCCAGTACGCGGAGAGCGCCGACAGGCCCTCGCGTTTAGGTGGATGCTCGCAGCTGCACGCGCCCGAAAAGGAAAGCCGATGGCGGAACGACTCGCGACCGAAATCATGGACGCAGCAAATAATGAAGGATCAGCGGTAAAGAAGCGACAAGACGTCCAAAAGATGGCCGACGCAAACCGCGCCTTCGCCCACTTCGCACGACGCTAATCTCTATCAAAACGTTTATCATATGCCTCGAGACTACTCCTTAGACAAGACCCGAAACATCGGAATTATTGCGCACATTGACGCTGGTAAGACAACGACAACCGAGCGCGTGCTCTTCTATACCGGAAAGAAGCACAAAATTGGAGAAGTACACGAAGGAGAGGCAACGATGGACTGGATGGAGCAAGAGCAGGAGCGTGGAATTACGATTACGGCTGCCGCGACCACCTGTTTCTGGAAGGATCACCGAATTAACATTATCGACACCCCTGGACACGTAGACTTCACTGTTGAAGTTGAGCGTTCGCTTCGTGTTCTTGACGGAGGTGTAACGGTATTTGATGGAGTTGCGGGAGTTGAGCCACAATCTGAAACCGTTTGGCGACAAGCGGATAAATACAAAGTTCCTCGAATTTGTTTCATTAACAAGCTCGACCGAACAGGTGCGGACTTTTATAAGGATGTTCAATCAATCCGAACGCGACTTACCCCAAATGCCCACCCAATCCAACTTCCAATCGGAACAGAAGATAAATTCGAAGGAATTATCGATTTGTTTACGATGAAGGCGCACATGTACCGCGATGATGAAGGAAAGAAGATCGATGAGATCGAAATCCCTGCGGATTACGCGGAAACGGCAAAGGAATGGCGCGCGCGTCTTGTTGAAGCGATCGTAGAAAACGACGAAGTCGCGATGGACAAGTATCTTTCGGGGGAAGAGATCCCGATGGATGAACTTAAGCGCATTTTGCGTAAAGCAACCCTTTCTCTCAATATTTTCCCAGTTCTCTGCGGATCGGCGCTTAAAAACAAAGGAGTACAAGCGATGCTTGATGGTGTTGTTGCCTACCTTCCGTCCCCACTTGATGTTCCTCCGGTTGAAGGATTTGATCCTGATGAACCAGAAAAAGTGATTGAACGAAAGACTTCGGATAGCGAACCGTTTTCCGCTCTTGCGTTTAAGATCGCGGCGGATCCGTTTGTTGGAAAGCTTGCGTTCTTCCGTGTCTATTCGGGTTCGCTTAAAGCTGGTTCATATGTCTTGAACTCAAGCACTGGTCAAAAAGAGCGAATTTCTCGAATTGTTCGACTCCACGCTAACTCGCGTGAAGACGTAGAGGAGGTGTATGCGGGAGAAATCGCCGCAGCGGTAGGACTTAAGGGAACGTTTACTGGACACACGATGTGTGACCCGGATCACCCAATCGTTCTTGAGTCGATTACCTTCCCAGAACCGGTTATCTCGCTTGCGCTTGAGCCGGCGACGAAGGCTGACCAAGAGAAGCTTTCGATGGCGCTTCAAAAGCTTGCGGAAGAAGATCCAACGTTCCGCGTTCGAACGGATGAAGATACCCTTCAAACGATTATCTCAGGAATGGGAGAACTTCACCTTGAAATCATTGTTGACCGAATGAAGCGCGAGTACGGCGTAACGGCAAACGTTGGTCGACCGCAGGTAAGCTACCGTGAAACGATCCGACAATCCGCAGAAGGAGAAGGAAAATACGTAAAGCAATCCGGAGGACGTGGACAGTATGGTCATGCCTGGGTGCGCGTTGAGCCTGCGACCGGACCTGAAGCTCTTCCGTTCGAATTCGTTGACGAAGTAAAGGGAGGAGCGATTCCTCGCGAATACATTGCTCCAGTTGGAAAGGGAGCGAAGGAAGCGCTTGAGCGCGGAATTATCGCTGGATACCCAATGATTAACGTAAAGGTAACCGTTTTTGACGGTTCCTACCATGACGTTGACTCGAACGAAGCGGCCTTTAAGATGGCTGGTTCGCTCGCGGTACAAGAAGCGGTAAAGAAAGCGAAACCGGTTATTCTTGAGCCGATGATGAAGGTTGAAGCGGTGACCCCTGAAGATTTCATGGGAACCGTTGTTGGAGACTTGAACTCAAAGCGCGCGCAAATCCAAGAAATGGGTGATCGAGGAAACGTAAAGACGGTTCTCGCGATCGTGCCACTTTCCGAAATGTTCGGATACGCGACGAGCCTTCGCTCGATTACGCAGGGACGCGCGAGCTACTCGATGGAGTTCTACGAATACCAAGAAGTTCCATCAAACGTTGCGACCGAAATTATTGCAAAACGAAAAGGTTAAGAGAAAACGCCCAAAACGGGCGTTTTTTCGTATTGACGGACTGGCAATATCCGTTAAGATGCGGGGTATATGGCATATCCAAGACTCGAGCGATTAATCCAAATCGCTCAAAAAACGGGGGCTCCGGTGATCGTGACAAGTGATCGGGAAGATGACGAGCCACAAGTCCTTCTCCCCCTCGCGGTTTTCGAGGAATTGATCGACCACGCGCACGACCACGACCATGGTCACGACGAGCCTCTTGAGGAGGTTACAAGGCCCGAGGAGCCGGTAATTGAAAAAAGCCCCGTAAATGAAGAGGATTTTGAGGTTCCGACCCTCGAAGAAATCCAAGAAAAAGAGCCAACTTCAGGCACTTTTGGCGAGGAACAGTTCTATCTCGAGCCAATCGAGTAGGCGCGTTACGGCAAAGACTTGCGCTTTTTCAAGGCATTTGGTATACTTTTCGCACTTAAATTAACACACTATGGCCGAACTATTTGATCGCTCAAAGCCACACGTAAACGTCGGAACCATTGGTCACGTCGACCATGGTAAGACAACGCTTACTGCAGCGCTTTCTATTCTTTACTCACCTTCGAACCAAAAGAAGGACTACAGCCAAATCGACAACGCTCCAGAAGAACGAGAGCGAGGTATTACGATTTCGACATCGCACGTTGAGTACGAGTCTGAAGCTCGTCACTACGCGCACGTTGACTGTCCAGGACACGCTGACTACGTAAAGAACATGATTACGGGAGCGGCTCAAATGGACGGAGCGATCCTTGTTGTTTCGGCAGCAGACGGTCCGATGCCACAAACACGAGAGCACATCCTTCTTGCTCGCCAAGTTGGAGTTCCATACATCGTTGTTTTCTTGAACAAGGTTGATATGGTTGACGATCCAGAACTTATCGACCTCGTTGAGGAAGAAGTTCGTGATCTTTTGAAGAAGTACGAGTACCCAGGCGACACAACCCCAATCATCCGTGGTTCAGCTCTTAAGGCTGTAGAGGGAGATGCTGCTGCGCAAGATTCGATCAAATCGCTTATCAAGGCCCTCGATGAATACATCCCAGAGCCTGTTCGAGATACAGCGAAGCCATTCTTGATGCCAATCGAAGACGTGTTCTCAATCGAAGGACGAGGAACCGTTGTAACGGGACGTATCGAGCGAGGAATGGTTAACTTGAACGATGAAGTAGAAATGGTAGGACTCCGAGACACGGTTAAGACCGTTGTTACCGGAATCGAAATGTTCAACAAGCAACTTAGCGAAGGAAAGGCTGGAGACAATGCCGGACTTCTTCTTCGAGGTATCAAGAAGGAAGATGTTGAGCGAGGAATGGTGCTTTCAAAGATCGGTGCGGTAAAACCACACACGAAATTTGAAGCGGAAATCTACGCGTTGACGAAGGAAGAGGGTGGACGACACAAGCCATTCTTCAAGGGATACAAGCCACAATTCTACATCCGAACAACGGACGTAACCGGAGAGCTTGTAGAACTTCCAGCAGGAACAGAAATGGTTATGCCTGGAGACACCGTTAACACGACCATCCAACTTATTTCACCAGTTGCTATCGAAGAGCAAATGCGCTTTGCGATCCGCGAAGGTGGACGAACAGTTGGAGCTGGAGTTGTAACCAAAATTGTTGAGTAATAATGTCAAATAGGAAAGGGCTTCGGCCTTTTCCTTTTTGCTGAATCGTTCTTTCTATGAATGCTAAAACAAACACTTCGGAGGAAGTTAAACAACGGATTCGTATCAAGATCCGCGCCTATGATCACAAGATCATCGACACGGCAACCGATACGATTGTGAAGACGGCGCAACGAACAGGGGCGACAATCCTTGGTCCAGTGCCGCTTCCAACCGAGAAACGACGCTACACCGTTAACCGATCGACGTTCGTCCATAAAAAGTCACGCGATCAGTACGAGATGCGCATTCATAAGCGCTTGATCGATATCGTTAACCCAACAGAAGGAACAATGGATGCTCTTATGACCTTGAACCTTCCGTCCGGAGTCGACGTTGAAATCAAAATGTAATAAACGCCCCTTGGGGCAGCCGGTTTTGACCCGGCGAGAGGTGGAGGTCTCTCGCGGGTTCAAAACCAAAAAACGTTCTTGAGTCGAACCGAGTATAAGATCTCTACGGAGAAAACCTACTCGCCGCTTCTTCCAAGGATAGAAAGGAACCGAGTCCATTAATTAACCACATCATTCTCAAAATCACGGAGGAGAAATTTGAGAACTAGAAGCTGTTTTCTATCAGGTGATGGATAACGTCTTCTGGTTTTTTGTACGGCATACTTTGCCGCGACCAGGCCTAATGAATAATATGAAAGTCCTCTTAGGGAAAAAGTTGGAAATGACGCAAGTCTTTAAGACTGACGGAACGGTTGTACCAGTGACCATGATTCAAGCTGGTCCATGTACGATCACCGCGGTCAAAACCCAAGCAAACGGCGCGCGCGCGGTTGTATTGGGATTCGGTGAAGCGAAGCATCTCGCAAAAGCACAGAAAGGTGAGTTTGGAGATCTCGGTAGCTTCTCCGATTTAAAGGAGGTCGCAACGGATGATACGTCACTCGAGCGAGGTAAGGTCCTAGATGTTACGGTATTTACAGAAGGCGAGAAGATCGATGTGATCGGAACGTCGAAGGGTAAAGGGTTCCAAGGTGTTGTTAAGCGCCATGGTTTCCACGGACACCCAACGACTCACGGACACAAGGATCAGCTTCGTAAGTCAGGTTCGATCGGAGCCGGTGGAATCCAACGCGTATTCAAAGGAATGCGCATGGGTGGACGCATGGGATCGGATCGCGTCACTGTAAAGAACCTCGAGATCGTAGCCGTTGATACAAAAAATAATTTACTTGCGGTTAAAGGTGCGGTACCGGGAAGCCGGGGAAGCCTCGTCACCGTCGTCGCAACTGATGGAAATGTATGGCAGAAGTAACCCTCTATACACGAACAGGTGAAAAACAAGGAAGCGTTGAGTTAAACGATGCATTGTTTGCTGTTCCTGCGACGTCAACATTGATTCATGACGCGGTACGCGCACAAGAAACAAATGGACGCACTGTCTACGCGCATACAAAAGATCGTTCAGAAGTTGCTGGAACGGGAAAGAAGCCTTGGAAACAAAAGGGAACAGCACGAGCACGTCACGGTTCGCGCCGATCACCAATTTGGGTTGGTGGAGGAGTAACCTTTGGACCAAATGCATTCCGAAACTTCTTCTTGAAGATCAATAAAAAGGCACGTCGAAAGGCGCTTGCAATGGCGCTTACCGATAAGGTTGCAAACGATGCACTCCTTGTTGTTGAGAGTTTTGAGCTTGACGCAAATAAGACAAAATCGGTTGGGGCATTGAAACAAGCGCTTCCGGTTGTTGGAAAGTCTGTCCTCTTTGTTACGTCAAAAGATGACGTAGCGGTACGGCTTGGAGCGAAGAACTTGGAAAAGACGGCAACGCTCTTTAGCCAAAGCTTGAACGTTCGCGACGTATTGAAGTACGACACGATTATCGTTTCAAAGAAGTCGCTCGAAGAATTAACGGCGATGTACGCAAACTAATATGAGTATTCTCGATCGATTCAAGAAGCAAGGCGAGCAACCTATGGAGGAAACCGCCACTTCGAAAGCAAAAAAGTCGGAAGGTAAAACCGCGAAAAAGCCTGCGGCAAAGAAGGCAAAAGCGACTGAAGCAAAAAAGACCGTGAAAGGAATGACAAAGCAAACCGCTGAAGTTCTTCTTCGACCAGTTATTTCGGAGAAGACGGCGCGTCTTTCCGAAGCAAGCGTGATTGCATTTGAAGTACGAAAGAGCGCAACGCGCATCGAAGTACAAAAGGCATTCGCTGCCGTTTACGGAGTGCGCCCAGTTCGCGTTAACATTATCAATGTACGCGGTGCTGCCGTACGCTTTGGTCGAACAATGGGACGACAGAGCAACGTAAAGAAGGCAATGATCTTCCTTCCAAAGGGTTCTAAGGTAGATATTTTTGAAGGCGTCTAATATGAGTATCAGAATTTACAAGCCAACATCGGCCGGTCGACGCAATTCAAGCGTACAATCGTTCAAAGATGTAACAACAAAGAAGCCACTCAAGAAACTTACTGTTGCACGTAAGGAATTCGCGGGACGAACGGGTGGAAAAATCACCGTTCGACACCGAGGAGGTGGAGCGAAGCAACGCGTACGCGTAATCGACTGGAAGTTCGATAAACTCGATATCCCAGCGACCGTCCAAACGATCGAGTACGATCCAAACCGTGGAGCTCGTATCGCGCTCGTTGCCTACGCAGACGGGGAGCGACGCTACGTTCTCGCGCCAGCTGGTCTCGAAGTAGGGATGCAAATCGTTGCGTCGAAGTCCAAAGGTGATCCAAAGCCAGGAAATCGATTCGCGCTCGCAGTTATTCCGGAAGGAATGTCGATCTACAACATCGAGTTGCAACCAGGACGTGGTGGACAGATGGTTCGAGGAGCGGGAGGAAGCGCGCTTCTTCTCGCGATCGAGGGAGATTTTGCAACAATCCAACTTCCGTCGGGCGAGGTACGAATGGTGCCTTCGACCTGTATGGCAAGTATCGGAAACGTTTCGAACCCTGACTGGCGACTTGTTCGCTGGGGAAAGGCAGGACGAACACGACACCGAGGATTCCGCCCAACCGTTCGTGGAAAGGCGATGAACCCAGTAGACCACCCACACGGAGGAGGAGAGGGACGAAACTCAATCGGTCTCAAGAATCCAAAGACTCCGAAGGGTAAGCCGGCTCTTGGTGTGAAGTCACGCCGAAAGCGATCGTCTGATGCATTGATCATCCGACGCCGAAATAAGAAGAATAACTAATTTATGTCACGAAGCTTGAAAAAAGGACCATACGTTGACGCACGTCTCATGGAGAAGGTCGCAAAGAGCACCCCAACGGGAGCTGCGATCAAGACCTGGGCGCGCGCTTCAACCATCACTCCAGAGATGGTCGGGTTTACCATTGCCGTTCATAATGGTCGTGAACATATTAAGGTGAAGATCGTGGAAAACATGGTTGGTCACCGACTTGGCGAATTTGCTCCAACACGACGATTTACACGTCATGGAGGAAAGGTTGCTGAGGTTGCGGCAAAATAGCGATATCATATGCAAGCTAAAGCAGAAGCAAAATTCATCCGCATGTCTCCACGAAAGACACGACTTGTCGTGAACTTGGTGCGAGGAATGTCGATTGAACAGGCACGTCTCCAATTGCAGTTCTCAACCAAGGCCGCGGCTAAGCCGGTTCTTAAGGTCTTGAACTCTGCAGTTGCGAACTTGGTGAACAACCAAAAGGGAACGGCGGACGGACTCGTAATCGCGCAAGCGTTTGTGAATCCAGGTCCCGTCATTCACCGCGTAACTCCTCGAGCACAGGGTCGCGCAACTCCAATTCGTAAGCGCATGTCTCACATCACGATTGTCGTTTCAAACGATGCTCCGGTTGAGAAGGTTGCTAAGAAGGCGGTTAAATAATCGATGATATGGGTACAAAAATTCATCCAAAAGCATTCCGTCTCCAAACGATTTACGGTTGGGACTCGAAGTGGTTTGCAGGAGCAGCGAAATTTATTCCATTCCTTCGAGAGGACGTTCGTATTCGCGCGTTCCTTAAGAAAGAATTGAAGGATGCGGGCGTTGACATGGTCCTTATCGATCGAAACGCAGAAAAGGTTACCGTTACGATTACCGCGGCAAAGCCAGGATTTATCATTGGACGCGCCGGAGCGGGAATCGAAGATCTCAAAAAGAAACTCGTTTCGAATTTCTACCGAGGTCGCCGAGTAGCGCTTAACTTGAACATTCAAGAAGTTGCGAAGCCGGCTCTTTCTGCCGCGATCGTTGGTCAACAAATCGCGCAAGAAACGGAAAAGCGTATGCCTTTCCGCCGGTCGATGAAGATGGCGCGAGAGCGCGTTATGAAGTCCGGAGCGAAGGGAGTAAAGATCGCGCTCTCAGGACGACTTAACGGAGCGGAAATCGCCCGTCGAGAAATGCTTTCGGAAGGAAGCATTCCTCTCCACAACCTCCGAGCTGACATCGATTTTGCGCGCGTTACCGCGAGCACGATCTGGGGAACGATCGGAATCAAGGTTTGGATCTATCGAGGAGAAGTCTTCGAGCACGAAACGGAGAAGAAAATTGAAAAAGCTCAAGCGACACGTCGCCAATAATTAGAGTCGTATGTTAATGCCAAAGAAATTAAAATTCCGAAAACAACACAAGCGACGAACGGCTGGCGATCGCGTTGCGACGTCAAAAACAACCGTAGCGTTTGGAGTCTTCGGACTTAAAGCGATGACGGAGGCTTGGGTCACGGCTCGACAAATTGAGGCGGCGCGACGTGCAATGACGCGCTACATCAAGCGAGGAGGAAAAATCTGGATCCGAATCTTCCCGGATCACCCAGTCACAAACCACGGAGCGGAAACGCCGATGGGTAAAGGAAAGGGAGGCGTCGATTACTACATGACGCCGGTACGAGCGGGAACGGTCATGTTCGAAATGGATGGTGTGACGTTCGAGCAAGCGCAAGAAGCGCTCCGACTCGCGTCCCACAAGCTTCCAATGAAAACGAAAGTTGTAACCCGAGCATAATATGGACTACAAGAAAATCAGCGGCCTCACGCTCGAAGATTTGCAAAAAGAGTTGGGAACACTCCGCGGGACGCTCTACGGTCTCAAAATGCAAACATCGGTGAACCAACTTCGAAAGTATCACCAAATCAAGGAAACGAAACGCGCAATCGCACGCGTATTAACCCGCCTCGCGGAGTTAAAGAATGCGAACTAATATGACAACGACAACGAACACAACCAAGCGCCGATTAATCGGAACGGTCGTCTCTGACAAGATGAACAAGACCGTTGTTGTTCAGGTTGACCGAACGGTTATGCACTCCAAGTATTTGAAGCGCTACACGGTCAGCAAGAAATTCAAGGCGCATGATGAAGAGAATGCGTATCATATTGGAGATGAAGTTACGATCGAAGAAACACGCCCAATCTCTAAGGATAAGCGATGGCGCGTTGTAAATAAGAACGCCTAATATGTTGCAACATCGAAGCATGGTCGAGGTAGCGGATAATACCGGAGCGAAGCGCTTGCAGGTTATTCGTGTTCTCGGCGGATATAAAAAGCGCTATGCACGACTTGGAGACGTCTTCACGGGCGTTGTAAAAGTTGCCGCGCCTCACAACGCGACGAAAAAGAGTGACGTTGTACACGCTGTTCTTGTTCGTACCCGAAAGGAAGTACGACGATCGGACGGTTCCTACATTCGTTTCGACGAAAACGCCGCTGTGATCATCAACAAAGACAACAAAGAACCAAAAGGAACACGTATCTTTGGACCGGTTGCTCGAGAACTTCGACAAGCGGGATTCACAAAGATCATCTCCTTGGCTCCTGAAGTGCTTTAAACGATATGAAGATTAAAACTGGAGACATGGTCCGCGTTATCGCGGGAAAGAACAAGGGAAAAACCGGAAAAGTGGTTCAGGTTTTGGCATCGATCGAAAAGGTTGTTGTCGAAGGCGTAAACCCATCGGTTAAGCATGTAAAGAAGCGCGGTAACCAACCGGGACAACGCGTTTCGTTCAATGCGCCACTTCATCTTTCAAACGTCCGTGTCGTAGGAAAAACAGGAGAAGGTCGCGTCGGTTACAAGCTCTTGAAGCAAGATACTAAAACAACAAAGGTCCGAATCTTGCGAACGAAGAAAGGACAAGAAGATCTCGAATAATATGTCTACGCTCAAAGAACAATTTAAGAAAGAGATCGCCCCGATGCTTAAGACGGAGCTTGGTCGAAAGAATAACATGGACATTCCAAAGATTCTCAAGATCACAGTAAACAGCGGTCTTAACTCGAAGCGAGACTCGAAGTTTATCGAGGTCCTTCAAGAGACAGTGACGGCGATTACAGGTCAAAAGCCAGTAATTACAAAAGCACGAAAGTCTGAGGCGGGATTCAAGATCCGACAAGGACAATCGATCGGAGTCGTTGCGACGCTTCGTGGAGAGCGCATGTGGAACTTCCTTGAGAAGCTCGTATCGCTCACCTTCCCACGTATCCGAGATTTCCGAGGAATCGGAGAATCAAGCGTTGATTCGTACGGAAACTTCAACTACGGATTCAAGGAGCACTTGGCCTTTCCGGAAGTAGACGCGGATGCAATCGAGCAAATCCACGGATTGCAGGTTGTAATCACGACAACGGCACGAACACACGAAGAGGGAATGGCTCTCTTCAAGGCTCTCGGGTTCCCATTTAAAAAAGCAGACGCATAATATGGCTTCACAAAATCATATTGCAAAATCAAAGAAGCAGCCGAAGTACATGACGCGTCGCGTCAATCGATGCTGGAAGTGCGGACGCCCACGTGCGTTCATGCGCGAATTCGGCCTTTGCCGTATCTGCTTTAGAGAACTCGCAAACACCGGAGAAATCCCGGGCATTAAAAAAGCAAGCTGGTAAATCCTATGATGACAGATCCAATTTCCGACATGTTGAGTCGCATCCGAAACGCGGTCCTCGCGCGAAAGGCGAACGTCGAAATGCCGTCTTCACGGTCCAAGTTTGCCATTGCAAAAATTCTTGAAAAAGAAGGGTTTGTAGAGCATGCAGAGATTCTTGAAAAGGCATTAAAGCCAACACTGAAGATTGTGCTTAAGTATGTTGATCCAAAAACAAACGCGATTTCCGAAATCAATCGTGTAAGTAAGCCGGGACGACGCGTTTACGCGAAGGCTGACGAGCTTCCTCGAGTCCGTTTTGGACAAGGGTTTGCGATCGTTTCAACACCAAACGGCATGATGTCTTCAAATGAAGCGCGAAAGCGTCACCTCGGGGGAGAAATTATTTGCGAAGTATTCTAGTATGTCACGCATTGGAAAAAAATCCGTCCCACTTCCTTCGGGAGTGACGATGACGTTCAAGGATCATGTAGTTACGATTACGGGTCCAAAGGGCGAGCTTACTCGTGCTGTTGACGAGAAACTTGTTGTTTCGCTTCGCGAAGAGAGCGGTGCTTCGTTTATCGATGTAACGATGGAGGATACATCAAATGGAACCGCCGTTTGGGGAACCGCACGTGCTCATATTTTGAACATGGTTCGCGGAGTTACAACCGGCTGGAAGAAAATTCTTGAACTCAACGGAGTAGGATACAAGATGCAAGTCGCGGGGGAAACCTTGAAGATGCAACTTGGATTCTCGCACGAATCTCTTTACACCCTTCCAAAGGGGATCAAGGGAACAATCGAGGCGAACGCGCTTACGCTTGAAGGAATCGACCGAGACCTCGTTGGAAAAGTCGCTTCGGAAATCCGAGCGATGAAGAAGCCGGAACCGTACAAGGGAAAGGGCTTCAAGTATAATGATGAGGTGATTAAGCGTAAGGTAGGTAAGGCGGCCAAAGGTGAATAAACACTATGTCAAACCATATCTCAAAAATGAAAAAGCAACGCCAAGTTCGACGCGCACACCGCGTTCGAACGGTGATTGCACAGACATCAAATCGCCCACGCCTTTCCGTATTCCGATCGGCAAAGCACATTTCGGCGCAGGTGATCGACGATAAGGCGCGCAAGACGGTTGCATCAGCGTCAGATCTTAAGCTTGAGCGCAAAGGAGTAAAGCCAATGGAGCTTGCAAAGCTTGTTGGAGCTGAGCTTGGAAAGCGTGCTGTTGCAGCGGGAATTACTGAAATCGTCTTTGACCGAGGTCGTTATAAATATCATGGTCGCGTAAAGGCGCTTGCGGAAGCGGCTCGCGAACAAGGACTTCAATTCTAGGAATATGCAAGAACAAGATAATCGACAACGACAAGGCGGTGGTAAGGGTCAAATCCGAAACGCACGACGTGGCGGACGACGTGAACAACAAGAGCCAAAGGAATTCGATCAACGCATTCTCGAACTTGCACGCGTTACGCGTGTAACGAAGGGAGGAAAGCGTATGCGATTCCGAACGTGTCTCATTATTGGAGACAAGAAGGGTCGCGTTGGTATCGGTATTGCAAAGGGTGCCGACGTCGCTATCGCGGTTGAAAAAGCATTCCGACAAGCAAAAAAGCACTTGATTGAGGTTCCAATCGTAAACGAGACTTTGCCACACAATGTTTCGCTTAAGTACGGTGCTGCAAAAATCATGCTTATGCCTGCTCCAAAAGGAACGGGACTTAAGTCCGGAGGTCCGGTACGTGTTGTTCTTGAACTCGCTGGAGTTCCAAACGCCGTATCAAAGCTTCTTGGATCGTCAAACAAGATCAACAACGCGCGAGCAACATTCAAGGCGCTCGAGCTTATGAAGATCTCTCCTGAGCAAAAGGCGGCGACACAGGCGCGAAAGCAACCTGCTAAAAAAGCCGTTGTAGCTAAATAATATGGCTATCTCACTACACAATTTAAAACCAAGCGCAAAGAAGAAATTCAAGCGCGTTGGACGAGGACACGGATCCGGAAAGGGAACGACGGCTGGACGTGGACAAAAGGGACAAAAATCGCGATCCGGAGTTTCGGGACTTAAGAAACTCGGAATGCGAAAACTCCTTCTCTCGACGCCAAAGCTTCGCGGATTTATCTCGCAAGCGCCACAAGCGCAAGCGATTAACCTCGCGGACATTGAAAAGCATTTTGGAACGAACGCGCCTGTTTCTCCTAAGACTCTTCTTAAGAAGGGGCTTATCAAGACAACGCGCCGACCGGTCAAGATTCTTTCGAAGGGGGCGCTTACAATCGCTGTTTCCGTTAGCGGATGCCTCGCGTCTGACGCGGCAAAGAAAGCGATTACGGCTGCTGGTGGATCTATTTCCTAAACGTTATTTCTATGTGGGAAGATGTGAAGAGAGTTTGGAAGATTAAAGAATTGCGTAACAGCATTCTATTCGTCTTCTTCGTGTTTATCGTGTTCCGACTCGCGGCCCACATTACGGTTCCAGGTATTGATGCGAGTGGAGTTGGTGCGCTTTTACAAAGCAACCAATTTCTAGGCCTCTTAAACCTCTTCTCGGGAGGGACGCTCGAAAGTTTTTCGATCGTTGCTCTTGGTGTTGGACCGTACATTACCGCTTCAATTATCTCGCAACTTCTTGGGATGATTTTCCCAAAGATTGAAGAGATGCAAAAAGAAGAGCGTGGAAAGCAAACGATTAATCGATGGACGCGTGTTGCGGTTGTTCCGCTCGCCTTCCTTCAAGGATATGGAATCCTTAATATCTTTGCGCAACAAGGTGTAACGGGAATCGATTTGTCGCCTCTTAACCTGTTCTTTGCGCTTTTGTCGATGGCGGCGGGTACCGTCTTTCTTATGTGGCTTGGAGAACTTATCTCCGAGCGTCATATCGGAAACGGACTTTCGCTCGTTATCTTGGGAGGAATTATCGCAGGGTTCCCGCAGTTTATTTCACAAACAGCGGCGACCTATACGAAATCTGATCTATTCGACATTGTGTTGTTCGCAGCGCTTACGGTCGTTACCATTATCGCGGTAGTCCTTATTAACGAGGGGCAACGCAATATTCCGATTCAGTACGCTCGAGGTGGCGGGGGATCGATGTCGAAGCTTCCAATGCGAATCAATATGGGGGGAATGATCCCGATCATTTTCGCGATTGCAGTCCTTATTTTCCCTCCAATCATTGCGCAATTCCTTGCGGGAGCACGAACGGAAGCGGTCCAGTCGATTTCCACGTTCATTCTCCAACTCTTTGGAAATAGCGTATTTTACGGGATTGCCTACTTCTTGCTTGTCTTCATCTTCACGTATTTCTACTCATCGGTTGTTTTCAAGCCGGAGCAGATTTCGGAGAATTTGCAGAAACAAGGAGCGTTCATTCCTGGAATTCGACCGGGCGAGCAGACGCGAAGCTATCTTTCCTGGGTTCAGAATCGTCTTCTTCTTACGGGGGCGACCTTCCTCGGGGCTATCGCAGTTCTTCCGCTCATTGTTCAAGAGGTTACCGGAACGCAGAACTTGGTGGTTGGTGGATCCTCGATCCTTATCATGGTCTCGGTTGTAATCGACATGATTAAGCAGGTGGAGTCTCAAATTGCCATGAGACGTTACGAAATGAAATAAAAAAAGCCGGTCCCGAAAGGGGCTGGTTTTTTGTTCGGGATTTGATAAGCTACTTTAGCACTATGTATAAAATTTTGATTTTAGGACCACAGGGAAGCGGTAAGGGGACACAGGCGAAACTTTTGAGCAAGGAACTCGGTGTACCAGCATTTTCCATGGGGGATTTGTGTCGCGCTGAAGTAGCGGAAAAGTCGGAGATTGGAGAGAAGATTGATCATATCTTAAAAGCGGGCGAGCTTATTTCAGATGAAATTGCGTTGACCTTGATGAAGAAACGGGTGGCGCAAGACGATGCGAAAAATGGATATATTATTGATGGGTATCCGCGTAACGATTTGCAGCGCGCTCTTTATGAAAAGTATGACACGCCAACGCAGGTGATCGTTCTTGTTATTCCGCGTGAAGAGACGCTTCGACGAATTGCCTCGCGCGCGATCAAGGAAGGGCGAGCGGATGATACCGAGGAAGGACTTAGACGACGACTTGAAATATACGAGCGCGAGACACTTCCGATTATTGAAGGATACGGAGCGAAAGGACTCGTGAGTTTTGTGGATGGGATGGGAACGATCGAAGAAGTGGCCGAGCGGATGAAGGCGACGGTTCGAGATCGATAATTAACGCGCGTATGGCAATGATTAAAACACAGGAGGAAATTCAAGCGATGCGAGAGGGCGGGGCGCTGCTTTCTCGGGCGCTTCAGGCGGCGGTAGACGCGGCGCGACCGGGCGTGACAATGCGGGAGCTTGATCGGATTGCAACCGAGGTCATCGAGGCGGGCGGAGGAACGCCGTCCTTTCTTGGATACAAGGGGGGTGGGGCGATTCCGTTTCCGGCGACGGTTTGTATTTCGCGTAACGAAGAGGTTGTGCACGGCGTTGGGACGCGCGAGATCGCACTTCAGGACGGAGATATCGTTGGACTTGATATCGGTTGTTGGTACAAGGAGCTTTGTACCGATATGGCGGTCACGATTCCGATTGGGAAGGTGAGCGAGGATCGGCTTAAGCTCATGCGGGTCACGCGTGACGCGATGTATGCGGGGGTCGAGGCGGCAACGCTTGGACATACGGTCGCCGATATTGCGGGAGCGGTTGAGGATATGATTGATACGGAGAAGTACGGGATTGTAAAAGCGCTTGTTGGGCACGGCGTTGGGCACAAAGTCCACGAGGCGCCGAACGTCCCGAACTTCCGCAGCCGTTCATTTCCTAAAGTCGTGCTTGAGGACGGGATGTGTCTCGCGATTGAGCCGATGGTTACGGGGGGAAGCGAGGAAGTGAAAACGGCGAAAGACGGTTGGACGATTACAACGATCGATGGATCGATGGCGGCGCATTTTGAGGTCACGATTGCCGTTACGAAAAATGGTCCCGAAATTCTCACTCCACAACCTACGATCACTCTATGAAACAGTATTTAGAAATTGGTCTTGTCGGTATTATAGTCATTCTTCTTGGCGCCTTCTTTTTCCTTTCGAAAGAGGCGAGCGATCTTGCTTATTATCAGGTGCCTCTTGAGAGCGGATCGATTGTTGTGGGAGAGCTTCCGGAGGATGGGCGAGGAGTTCCGCTTACGGTTGCGATTCCAAAAAATGGATTTGTAACGATCCACGAATCTCTTTCTGGAGCTCCAGCGGAAATTATCGGAACTTCGGCGTTGATTATCGCGGGAGAGAGCGAGACGACGATTCCGCTTACGACAACAATGATCCCGGGAACATCCTATCTTGCGCTTCTCCATGTTGATAATGGGGACGGAGTGTTTGTTGTAAATGATGATCTCCCGGTAAAGGTTGCGGAAGAAGTGGTGATGGAAAAATTCGTTTTTGTTCCAGAGGCGGTTACCATTCCGGAGCCTGCCGAATAGTATGCGTATTCTCGGAATCGATTACGGAGAGAAGCGGATTGGGCTCGCGATCGGAGATTCCGAAACGGCGCTTGCGTTTCCGTTTGACGTTGTATCTCGAGAGGGGGCAGGGGGACGAATCCGAGCGATTTTAGAGAAAGAAGGGCTCGAGAAAATTATTATTGGGATGCCGTATACGCCGGATGGTGAGAAACGGAAGTCGGCGGAGCGCGTCGAAGCGTTTATCGAAGAACTTCGTACGTTTAAGATCGGGGTGCCGATCGAAACGGTTGATGAGCGCGACACGACGATCGCGAGCCACGCGCTTCGCAACGAAACGGGGACACGCGAGGATAAGGATGCGCTTGCGGCGATGTTTATTTTGAACGAGTATTTTTCGAAAGAGTAGGTATGTCTTGGGCGAGCCTGAAGACCGAAGGGGTTGTACTACAGGTTGCGCCGGTGTTTGAGTCGGATAGGCAGTACGCGATTCTTACAGCAGATTACGGGAAGATTCGGGTAACGGGGCGCGGGGCGCAGAAGATGCAGGCGAAGCTCGCGTCGCACCTCGAGCCGTTTGGTGTTGTGGCGCTAGAGGTGATCCGCGGACGGCGATCGACAACCGTTATTGCGGTTGATGGGCTCCATCGCTATCGCGCGTTTACGAGGTCGCTTGAGCGTCGGCTTCTCGCGGGCGCGTCGCTTGCGCTTGTGAATCGTTATACGCACGAAGATGAACATGATCCGGGGCTCTATCAATTTGTTCTTGATTGGCTATCGTTTCTTGATCAAGAAGACGAGCTCTCGATTACGCGCGCGACATATCTTCTCGGGGGGTTTCTTCTTAAATTCATGAAGCGTCTTGGATACGAGGTCGCTCTACGCGAATGCCTTTCTTGTCATGACGAGATTGTGCCGTTGTCGTTTCGTTGGCATGGCGGAAAAGGAGGTCTTATTTGTACGGATTGTGCGAAAAAGGACGAGCGGGAATGGTTTTCCGCGACTCGTATCGACGAGGAGGTGATTACGCTTCTTCGGGTCTCGCGTGACCAGAGTTTTGCGGATGCGCTCCTTCCGTCCCTTAAAAAAGAGCATATCGAATCACACGCAAAAATCGTCCATGATCTTATGATGCTCCATTTGCCAGGCTACGAGCGGGCGCCTTTTTGGGAGGGGCTTCTTGCGAGCGTAGGGCTTGATATTCCAAGGCAAACTAGGTAAAGTAGCTATATTCTATGCAAAGAATCATGACGTCCGAGACGGTTACGAAGGTGGGGGAAACGGTAAAAGTGGCGGGGTGGATTCACGCTCGCCGAGACATGGGAAAGGTTAAATTTTTCGACCTTCGCGATAAAGACGGGCTTCTCCAGCTCGTTGTTGTTCCAAGCGAGTCGGGCGAAGAAGCGGACGCGGTTGCCGGAACGCTTCGAAGCGAGTGGGTGGTTGAAATTGAGGGCGTGGTTCAGGCGCGCGGAGAAAAGCAGGTCAACCCGAACATGAAGTCGGGAACGGTTGAGCTTATGGTGAAGAAAATCACCGTGTTAAACGAGGCGAAGACGCCGCCGTTTGAGCTCGACAAGGATACGGCAGGGATCAATGAAGAGACACGACTTAAGTATCGCTATCTTGATCTTCGTACCGAGCGTCTCCAGCGCAACATGCGACTTAGGAGTAGCTTTATCCAAGGGGCGCGCGAGTATCTTTTCAAGAATCAATTTTGCGAAATTGAAACTCCGCTTCTTTCGAAAGCGACACCGGAAGGATCGCGCGATTTCGTTGTTCCTTCCCGTTTGCAACCTGGAAAATTCTTTGCACTTCCACAGTCCCCACAGCAATACAAACAACTTTTGATGGTTGGGGGATTTGAGCGTTACTTCCAAACGGCTCGCGCGCTTCGCGACGAGGATCCACGCGCGGACCGCGGATTTGAGCACACACAAATCGATATCGAGATGAGCTTTGTGACGCAAGAAGATGTCATGAATATGGTTGAGGGGATGGTGATCGAGACGGTCGAAAAGCTTGGCTACACCGTTAAGTACAAGCCGTTCCCGCGCGTTACGTACCAAGAGTCGATGGCGAAGTATGGCGCCGACAAGTTCGATCTTCGAACGGAAGAGGATAAGGCGAACGGAGTGCTTGCGTACGCATGGGTTGTCGACTTCCCATTCTTTGAGAAAAATGATGAAGGTGGTTGGACGTTTACGCACAATCCGTTCTCGATGCCAAAGCCGGAGCACCTCGACGACCACATGAACGGAACAAATATTGAGAACATTCTTACGACACAGTACGATCTCGTTTGTAACGGGTACGAGGCGGGAGGCGGATCGATCCGCGCCCATCGTCCGGAGATTCTTCGCGCGACCTACAAGAACATGGGCTACTCGGACGAAGAGATTCAAGAGTCGGTGGGTCACATGATCGACGCGTTCGAGTACGGTGCGCCACCACATGGAGGAATCGCGCTTGGAGTCGAGCGAAACGTGATGAACATGACCGGCGAATCGGCCCTTCGCGAAACGCAGGCCTTCCCGATGACCGGAAATGCGCAGACGGCCGTTATGGATGCTCCTTCGCCACTTCCACCAAAGCAACTTCGCGAGCTCGGTCTCTCGATTTCAAAAGACTAGGAAAAACGGGGCGAAAGCCTCGTTTTCTGCTATACTTGGGCCATGTCTCTTTTTGCGATTAAACAGGAACGGTTTGAGGGGCCGCTTGCGCTTCTTCTTGATGTCCTTAAGAAGAAACAGCTCGAAATTACCGAGGTGAATCTTGCGCGGATCGCGGATGATTTTTTGCGCTACGTTGAGGGGCAGAAAATCCTTCCCGAGGAGATGGCGGATTTTCTCGTGACCGCTTCTCGCCTCATCCATCTTAAAAGCATCGAGCTTCTTCCGGACCTTTCGGTCGAAGAAGAGGAGGGGAGTCTTGAGGAACAACTTCGGCTCTACGCGATGTTTCGCGAGACGGCGGAAAAGATCGTTGCGCTTTTTGGAAAGCGGGTGCTTTGGTCGAGGCAGATTGTCCGAAAGAAGGAGACGGCGGTGCGGTTTGCGCCAACGGACGCGGTAACGACGGGAAATCTTCATCGGCTCTTTTTGTCCATTATTAAACGGCTCGAACCATTTTTCGCGTTGCAAGAAACGACCATGGAAAAAGTTGTCTCGATTGAGGTACGGATGAAGGAGCTCGAGCGAGCGATCCTTGCGCGAAAATCATTTGCCTTTAAAGATCTTGTGCGGGGAGCGAAAAGTCGCGCGGAAGTGGTCGTTAGTTTCCTTGCGCTTCTCGAGCTTGTCCGAAGGCAGGTCGTTATCGCTGAACAACACTCTAAGCAACATATTCTTATTCAAGCGCTATGACACATCTTCTTGAGGCGGTACTCTTTCATCTTGGGCGACCGGTCAAAAAACGCGAGCTCGAAAAACTTCTTTCCTGTTCTCGTGAAGAACTTGAAGCTCTTGTTGCTTCGCTCCGAGAAAAGTTTGGCGAGGGGTCGGGTATTCGGCTTCAGGAGCTCGACGACGCACTTGAACTCGTGACTGCGCCCGAGGCTTCCGAAGTTCTCGCGTCGCTTACGGGCAAGGCCGAAGAGGCCCCGCTTACACGACCGCAACTTGAAACGCTGACGATTATTGCCTACCGAGGCCCGATCGGAAAGGCGGAAATCGAGACGATTCGAGGCGTCAATTCATCGCTTATTTTACGCAACCTTCTTATCCGTGGACTTATCGATGAAGATGACACGGATCTTGAGCCCCGCTATCGCCTTACAAGCGACACACTTAAATATCTTGGGCTGACCCGCGTTGAAGAATTGCCGGACTACGAAAAGTTACATTCTTACGCAAAAATTGATAAGATGCTTGAAGACATGGCTTCGTAATATGTTTGACACCCTAATCCACGATCTTGCGAGCTCGCTCTTTTATAAGCAGTACCTGAAAACAGATATTGCTGATTTAGAGTCGGCGTATACGCGAACCGCTTCCGTTGAGACCTTTTTACCAGAGCGAGGGACGGGAGTTCCTGCGTCGCTTTTTGGTCCATTTGCGCCAGCGTACCCAAAGAAAGTGAAGAAGGAGGCGCTCGGCGTTTTTACTTCTGCGAGAAGCATTATCGTTGAGGATGGGGTGACGGAAATGATGATGATTGGACGGCGTCCGGACGACGTGCGCTCGATCGGGAGCGTTACAAAGCTCATGACGGCGATCGTCTTTTTAGAGGCAAAACCTGAGTTAACAAAAGAGGTGACGCTCACACCCGACGATTACGTTGGGGGAGGACGACTCTACCTAAACTATTTTGACGAGACGGAGCTTGCGGACGTGTTTACGACGGCAATTGTCGGATCGGACAATACGGCGACGGAGTCGCTCGTGCGATTTTCTGGGATGGAAAAGGAGGCGTTTGTTGCGAAGATGAACGAGAAGGCGCGGGAGCTCGGGATGACCTCGACAACCTTTGTTGATCCTACCGGAATTCGTAGCGAGAATACCTCAACGGCGCGCGACATGATTAAACTTTTGCGGACGGCGGAAACGTACGACGTGCTTCAAGAAGCGATGACAACTGCTACGGCAACCATCAGGCAGGGAAGCGGGGCGGTGATTACGGTTGATAATACGAATCAACTTCTTGCGAGTTATCTTGCGGAGCCTCCATTTGCGATTACAGCGGGGAAGACAGGGTATCTTCCGCAGGCGGGCTATGTTCTTACGAGCGCCGTTGAGAAGGACGGGCACAAGGTCTATATTGCGGCGCTTGGGGCGGAAACAAAGACGGATCGTGAGACGGACGTAAAAGCGCTTGCGGAGTGGGTGTTTGATGTGTTTTCTTGGGAATAATATGAAAGAGGCAATTGTTTTAGCGCTTGAGGGTGTGCCTCGCGAACTCGCGGTCATTCTTCTTGGTGCTGTTCCTATTGGGGAACTTCGTCTTGCAATTCCTGTTGGGATTCTTCATTGGAACATGGGCCCTGTTACGGTATTTTGTCTTGCGATTCTTGGTAATCTGATTCCATTTTTTCCACTATATTTTGGGCTCGCAACGTTTCGCAAAATTCTTGAGAAGGTCGCGCCGTGGAGTGTTCGGTTTCTTGACCACCTTGTCCTACGGGCAGAGCGAAAAGTATCGGGCCATTTTGCTCGGTATGGGGCTTGGGCCCTTGCGGTTTTTGTTGGGATCCCACTTCCTTTAACGGGACTTTATACCGCGACACTCGCGGCTGTTGCGCTAAAAATTCCAGTGCGGCAAGCGTTTGCGGGTATTCTTTTTGGACTCTTGTGTTCAGGAGCCATCGTTACGTTTCTTACGATTTCTGGACGGTTCGTTTTATAGGAGGGCGTCTGTCCCGCGAAATAGGGGGTCCGATCACAAGCTGGTTTTAAAAATGCCTACCTGTCCTCATATTTTGGGAAGTATCTGTGATCGCATGGTTGAAGGGAGGAAACTCGGGTTCATATAAACAAAAGACCCGCCGTAAAGGCGAGTCGTTTGGCGTTCACAAAGCCCGAGTAGATCGGGCGTTCTGGACGAACCGACTTCAGACGAAATCGGCACGTAACCGTTTAGTTCGACCCTGACGAGGTCGACGTCTCGATTCACCTGTCACCAGGTTCACTCTTCGTGTAAGTACTAGGCCCGCAATTAGCGCCGTTCTTTACCCAGCCGAGCTCGAGTTGTCGAGGTAGTGTAACCCCCGGATACTGTGTATGTAGCCCTTCCGATTCTCGCCGTATCCGCGAGGAGGAAGGTTTTTATTGATCGAGCATGAATGCTCCGACCGATTTACTCCTGGTCAAGGAGGCTTGGTTGAGTTGATACCATGATCCAAGCGATCACGCCTGCCGACGAGATGAGCCCCCGGCAGGAAGGGAAGGGCTTTGACCCTATTAGAGGAACGGCTTCTGGTACATTGTACCTCCGACGTTTCCGGATTTCGTTAGTTTACAGGGCATTAGGCACTGTTCCAACGAAGTATTACCATACCATATTTTTTGGAAAATGTCAAGGGCAAAATGATTAAAAAAGGCTAAAATCAGCTAAAAAATAAACAAAAAATCGCCCTGTAAAAGGACGACTTTTTGGTGGCGGGGGTGGGAATCGAACCCACGACCTAGGGCTTATGAGTCCCTCGCTCTAACCAACTGAGCTACCCAGCCATTTTGGTAC
This sequence comes from uncultured Gammaproteobacteria bacterium, assembly GCA_964401485.1. GTDB lineage: Bacteria > Patescibacteriota > Patescibacteriia > UBA9934 > UBA9934 > CAYFMS01. The sequence goes on along the minus strand of CAYNYL010000001.1, from coordinate 71,621 downwards.
CGTGGGAGGGACTCGAACCCTCAATCCTGTTAGGGAAACGGATTTTGAGTCCGTCGCGTATACCATTCCGCCACCACGGCATTTGTGGGGGCAGTATAGCAGGGGAGGGCGGTTTGGTCAACGGAAAAGGGAAACCCCGCCGACTTGAAAGAGGGCGGGGAGGGGCTTGGTCGCTAGGCTGAGCGAAGGACAAGGAGTAGGTGCTCGACGCGGTCCATCGTGATCTCGAACTTGAGGGATGTCGTTGGGTCGCGCATGTCGGCGAGGTTAAGGCCGTACCAGCCCAAGAGAATTCTCTCTGTTTCGATCGGGTTGATTTGATCGAGGATGGTCTTGATCGGACCGATCCAGCGGTGAACGACGAAGCCGAGATGATCTTTGACCACACCGTCGATCTGGATGAGACGGAGCTCTTCGCATATGTACACGGAGCCATCCGCATGGTCCACCTTGGCGAACGTCGGTCGACTCTCGAGGAATCGTCGGAGCGTGGCGTCGAGATCACGGTTCTCCTCCGGGTCTTCGAGAAAGACGGTCGTAGCGATCGCCTTTGGCCTGTTCGACCAGTCTTCGAGGGAGTCTTCGAAGGTGGATTCGCCTTCGTTAAGGACAACGCTGTTCCAGAAGTGGTAGGCGATCGGCATGGACTCGTCGAGTGTCTTTGAGTCTTTGATCGCGCTTGCGAGTTCTTCCAAACTTCCGCGCCACTCCCATCGCACTCCCGCTCCAGCCTCTTCTTCACACCTGACTTGAAAACGGTTCTTCGCAGAGATGCCGAAGGTGATTCCGGGCTTGACGATAAAGTGAAAAAAGAGCTCGTACATTGGTAGTCGCCTCCTAAAGCGACAAGGATTTTTAGCATTTTACCGAGGTTTTGGCAAGGTCTAGAGAAAAAGCGACGCCCCGCAAGCTCGAGAGAGCCGCGGGGCAGGGGGCGAAAGCGGGAATGCGCCAGCGTTCAGCTAGATCAGGTACTTCGTCAGCGAACCTAACCGATCTTCCCTGAATCGAAAGGCGACCGGTCCTATCGTCGTTTTCGGGCAGGTGTCTTCACCGACGCCGTCGGGAGCGATCGTTCGGCCATTGGGGAGAATGACGACCAACCTGTTTTTGGGATCGTCCTCGGGAGAGTTCTTCGCGGAATCGGCAAACACTGAGCGTGGGCCGATCCAATCCGTACGAATGTGACCGGATTCTTCGTGGCAGTCCTCGAAGACCGCGACCAGATCGAACTTCCTACAAGAGGCAATTCCGATCGCGCCGACCGGTTCTTGGGTACCGAAGCGGTTATAACTATTGAGCGACTCGCCGAAGAGCTTGTTGATCTCCGTGTACTCATCGTCCGTTGGGGTAAGGGAGAAAATGGGAGGTAGGCCGGCCCAGCGCTCCTCCCCGAAGCGATCGCCGTTATCGACCGCCCACTTCAAGTTGCTCGGGAGGCCGATCGAGTAGCGACCTATATCCTGTAGTCGAACGGCGGTACGGAGTGCGTTCGAAAATCGTTGCAAATGGTCCGTCCACTCGATCCGCAGTCCTCCCCCGGCGTTACCGGATGCGCGAACTTGGACGGTGTTGTCGCCAGCGATTGCGATCTCAAACTCCGGAAACCGGATCAGCGTGTAGAAAAAGGGCGGGTTGAACATTGGTAGTCGCCTCCTTCAAGCGACATGAATTTTTAGCATTTTACCCGGGTTTTGGCAAGGTCTAGAGAAAAAGCGACGCCCCGCAAGCTCGAGAGAGCCGCGGGGCTACGGGGCGCGGTGGGTTGCGACGAAGGCTTCTAGCTCGTCGAGCCAGTCGCTACACACCATGAGCCAGAGACGAGACCCGGCTTGCGATTCGACGGGCACGTCAAGGAAGGAGTGGTTGAATCTCGCGGTTTCCCGGCGCTTCATCGCCTCGAGTACGTTTTCGAGGGCCGTGTCGATCCGGAAGAAGAGGATTCGGGTTTCGGCGAGATAGGAGTCGTTTGTGATCTCAACCCGCCGACCCGCAAGGTCGACCCTGAGTTGCAAGTAGCAGGTGAGGAGTCCTGAACTCGTACGCAATTGGTGGCAATCCTGCCAAAGACGGATCATATCCTCGTTTGACATGGGCACCCCCTTCCTAGCTTATCGGAGAGCCAGGGAATAGCAAGTGCGCTATACTAAGGGATATGGAGATTACTACCGCCCAGCTTTTTCTTCTCTTCGCCGGGTTCATTATTGGACTTGGTGCCGTTAGCGTTATCGAGACCCTTGGATTTCTCGGTCAGCGTTCGCCCTATTTTACCGAAGCGACGATTCGCGCGCACCGGGTAACGAAGCCCCTTATTTGGATCGGAATGATTCTTGTGATTCTTGCGAGTGCTTGGATCTATCTTGGAGAGCCGTTTGTTGGCGTCGTTCAGGTTCACGCAGTCATCGCGGTCGTCCTCGTTCTTAACGGTTCGTGGCTCAGTTTTTGGCTCAGTCCGCGCCTTCTTAAACGAGAGCGCGAAGGTCGGGCGAGCGAGCTCCTTCCCGCAACTTGGAAATTTGTTACGACGATCAGCTTCTGTATTTCGATTATTGGGTGGTGGGGCGGGCTCATTCTTTGGTGCTTCAACATCACATAAAAAATCCGCCAGCGGTGAGGCTGGCGGGGGAGACGGGGAGGAGTCACGGTTACGCCGCGACGGACTCTTCGACGTAGACTCCGAGCGCGTCCTCGACGCGACGGATCCACTCGGTTGGGAACGACTTCCACTCCGAGAGCTTCTTCGTTCGCGCCCGCTTCCGGGAGCGCGTCGACGCGCATTCTTCGAGTTGGATCAAGTGCTCGTTCGCTCCTTCTCCGCAGGGGATCGCCGACGCAAGCGCGAGGGCGAGCTCGGCGAAGGTGCAGACGGTCGTTTGGGACCCGAGATGCCCCTCGTCCTTCGAGTAGAGGCTCGACTCGAGGTAAGCGGTGCACGTGCGCTTGTTGAGCGTCAAGCGCACCCTCCGTTCGGTGTCTTTGCGATCGCAGACAATCGTGCAAGACAAAGGCGTTAAAGCCATGCTCACCTCCGGACCAAAAGTAGCCGGTTTTTGCAGAAAAATCAAGTGTGCTAGGATGGATCTATATGGAAATCAATCTACTTGCGGTCCTTGCCTGCGCGGTTGCGTCTATGGTTCTCGGGACGGTTTGGTACGGCGTCCTCTTCTCAAAGCAGTGGGAGGAGATTATTGGGGTAAAGGGCATGACCCCGGAAAAGCGGGCACAGATGCAAAAAAAGGCGATGCCTCTTTACGGCGTTGCCTTCGTTCTCGCGCTCTTTCAAGCGGTGCTATTTAATCAGGTTGTCACGCCCGCGAGCGACACGCTTCTCTCGGTGTATCTCGCCGTTCTCGTTTGGCTTGCGCTTGTCGTTCCCGTTCTTGCCGGAAACAGTATGTGGACGAATGATTCCCGGCGAATCGCTTGGATGCGCTTCGGGATCCAGTCGGGATACTACCTTGTCTTCTTCATTCTGTTTGCCTTGATTCTATCGGCAGGAAATTAGTATGACCCTCGACGAATATAGAGAGAAAGTCCTTGCGATACGGGAAGCGCGGGATTGGAAGCAGTTCCACAACCCGAAGGACATGGCGTTGTCGCTTGTCCTTGAAGCGACCGAAACGCTCGAGCTGTTTCAGTGGAAGAAGGAAGGGGAGCTTAACGCGCATGTCGAAGCAAAGCGCGAGGCGATCGGCGAGGAGCTTGCCGACGTGCTTTACTGGGTCGTGCTCATGTCGCACGACTTCGGCATCGACCTCCTCGACGCCGCAAACAAAAAACTCGCCATCCTCGAAAAGAAATACCCGGTCGAGAAATCAAAGGGCGTCGCAAAGAAATGGACGGAGCTCATTTAACGAGTTCCGTTGATTTTTTTAAGAAAATAGAGGAGAATAGGGGTAATATGCGTAGCTACTATCGAATGATGTTGGGACAAAAAGGAGTGTATTTGGATGAAGCTGTAGCTAGCGGGTTCATTGGTGCCGGGTGGCTTCCCGAAACGGATCTTTCAAATGAGCTAACTGGCGATTGGCGATCGTTTAATGAAAAATTTCGGTCGGTTTATTTAGAGCAGAATCCAGGTAAAACAAAGATTGCTGCCGGACTTGCTTGTGGGATGCTGTTCACAATTTGCAAGGGGATTAATATTGGCGACATTGTTCTCTCTCCGGATGGGAATGGGTTTTACTTTGTTGGCGAAGTAACGGGAGATTATACATTTCATTTGTCATCAAATCTTCCGCATCGTAGAAGCGTACGGTGGTTCGATCAGAAGATCTCGAGGCAGGACATGACGGACTCATTGCAACATTCTGCGGGTTCGATCGGAACCGTAAGTAACATTTCAAAGTACGCCGAAGAACTTGAGCGACTTCTCTCTGGTCAGTTATCTCATAATCCAGATCAGGAGGACGCTGGAGCGTTTGCGATGGAAAAACATCTTGAGGATTTTCTTGTACAGAACTGGAACCAAACCGAACTCGGACAAAAATACGATATTTACGAAGAGGAAGGGGAGATGGTTGGGCAACAGTATCCGAGCGACACGGGACCAATGGATATTCTTGCGATTAGTAAGGACAAAAAAGAACTCCTCGTTGTGGAATTGAAACGTGGACGGGTTGGCGACGCAGTTGTCGGCCAAGTTTTGCGCTACATGGGTTTCGTGAAAGATGAGCTCGCAGAACCGAACCAAACCGTAAAGGGAATCGTTATCGCGCTCGAAGACGATATCCGAATCCGCCGTGCGTTATCGATTATTCAAAACATCGACTTCTATTTGTACAAGATTAGCTTTAAACTGGAGAAAATGTAATTATGGGGATTAAAAATTCGTCTGGCGGCTTGCGTGATACTTTTTCATACGGGATTATTTATGTCTACTCAATTCCAGACAAGAAACATGCCGGGAGATTGAAAATCGGACGAGCAACATTGACCTCCTCCGATACTACGCAAGAGAACATTAACGCTGCGGCAACTGCTCGCATCGAGCAACAAACCAAGACAGCAGACATAGCATACCAACTCGAACACGCTGAACTAGCAGTCACAAATAGCGGTGAGTTCTTCTCTGATACTGATGTACATAGCGTTCTTATTCGGTCTGGTTATGAGCGTAAAGCGGAGAGTGTAAAAAATGCACGTTCTGAGTGGTTTGAGGTCTCACTTGATGTAGCTAAGAGCGCTATTAATGCAGTAAAAAGCGGGCGCACAGCACTTACCACAAAAGAAAGGCAGACTGCAACGCTTCCATCATTCCAGTTTCGACCAAATCAGCTTGATGCAATAGAAAAGACCACCAAAGCAATCAACAAAGGGCGTAAACATTTTCTCTGGAACGCAAAGATGCGCTTCGGAAAGACTTCCGCTGCTCTGCAAGTAGCAAAGGTTAATGAGATGCAGAAGGTCTTGATTGTCACCCATCGACCGAGTGTAAGCGTTGATTGGCATGATGACTTCACCAAAGTTTTCGCTGGTACTAATTACGAGTACGCCTCAAAAACACGCGGCGAGAACATTAGTACACTTGCTAAAGGTAAAAAGCCGTTTGTATACTTTTTTTCGCTTCAAGACCTGCGGGGTGCCAAAAGAGTTGTGGAAGATGATGCGTCTGGTTCCCGGGCAAAAGGATTTGATAAAAATGATGAAGTCTTCGATACAGCTTGGGATATGTGCATCATTGATGAGGCTCATGAAGGAACTCAGAGCGACTTGGGTTACGCTGTATTTTCAAACATTCCTACCAACTTCACGCTTCAGCTATCTGGTACACCGTTCAACATTTTGCATAAGCACGAGGAGGAGGATATTTACACTTGGGATTACGTCATGGAGCAGGAGGAGAAACTCCATTGGGACGAACGCAACCCTGGGGTGCCAAACCCATACGCTGAATTACCAGCAATCAGTATATTTACCTACGACATCGACACCTTTATGAGTCATATCGGTAATTTAGGTGAAGGCTTCCACGACTCACTAGATGGTGCTTTTAAATTCCATGAGTTCTTCCGGGTCGAGAAAGATGCTGAAGGGAATGACACCGCCGAGTTTGTCCACAAAGCGATGGTCAAAAAATTTCTTGATCTCCTTGCCGATAATACGCTGCCAACTAAGTTTCCGTACGCGACTGAGGAGTACAGAAGTTTCAACAAACACTCACTCTGGCTCTTACCAAACCGCGTGAAAGTAATTGAGGCGATGGAGAAACTACTCAATCAGCATCCAGTTTTTGGTGCAGGTAACTTCGGTATAGTGAACATTTCAGGTCCAAAAAAATCAGGTGAAGAAGAAGAAAAGGAAGAACGAGACGCAAAAAATCGTGTTGAAAGTGCTATTAAGAAGCACGATTATACCATCACACTGACTGGGCAACGACTCACTACTGGTGCCTCTATCAAAGAGTGGACAGCGGTCTTTATGATGTCTGATACAAATTCAGCTACGACGTATCTCCAAACCGCATTCCGTTGCCAAACTCCAGCCAAAATTGACGGAAAACTAAAGACACAGGGGTATGTGTTTGACTTTGCTCCAGACCGTACACTCAAACTTGTAGCGGAAGCGATCGAACTCAACCATAAGTCAGGAAAAATAAACTCACCGGAACAAAAAGAAGCGATGAGGCAGTTCCTGAACTTCTGTCCGATTCTCGCTGCTCAAGGAGGTTCAATGCGTCCATATGATGTGGAAGGGATGTTGGTTCAACTCAAGAAAGCCATCATTGAACGAGTTAGTCGCAACGGTTTTGATGATCCAAAGTTATACAATGATGAGTTACTCAAACTGGATGATGTCGATATCACTAAATTTAATGCCCTCAAAGCACTAATTGGCACATCGACTGCCGAGAAAGTGAACGAAATCAAAATCAATGAGCTTGGAATGGATGACCTGAAGACCAAACAAGCAGAGGAGGCTGAACGAAAGAAGAAGCAGAAGCAAGAACTCAGCGACGAAGAGAAGGAGCTCATCAAAAAACTCCAAGAAGCACGCAAGCAAAAGCAAACCGCTATCAGCATATTGCGGGCGGTGAGTATCCGTATGCCAATGCTCGTATATGGTGCCAATGTATCCATACGAGAAGACATCACCCTCAACAAATTTATTGATCTTGTAGACGATGAATCATGGCACGAGTTTATGCCAGCCGGACTCTCAAAAACGCAGTTCCGGGATTTCACCAAGTACTACGACGAAGATGTATTTAAGGGTGTAGCACACAGCATCCGTGCCAAAGCGTTTGATTGTGACAACTTGCTACCAACCGAGCGCATTGAAGCGATAGCTGAACTCTTCAGCACCTTCAAGAACCCGGACAAGGAAACTGTTTTAACACCATGGAGTGTAGTAAACCTCCACCTGACGAAAGCCTTTGGTGGACATAATTTCAGTAGTGGGGTGGTAGGTAAAGACGGTAAGCCTCAGTGGGTAGGTGGCAAAAATGTCGATACTAGCATCTGGGAGCGTGAGGATGCTAGGATACTCGAAATTAACTCTAAATCGGGTCTGTATCCGCTTCTGGCGGCGTACAATGTATACACCCGCAAACTCCGCGAAGAGAAAAAGGCCGAAGAGAAAGTCTCACATAAATTATGGGGAGACGTTCTTAGTGACCACATTTACGTGCTGTGCAAAAGCCCAATGGCACAAAGCATCACCAAGCGCACGCTCGCTGGCCACAACGAGGGATACAAAACAAACATCGTTTACATCGAACACTTGGTCGATAAGTTGCAGCAGAAAGAAACTTTTAAAGACTATGAGTTGAAAAACGAATTATCAGAAAAATTTAAGCTTGCCAAAGATATGAAATTTACAGCAGTGGTAGGGAATCCACCTTACCAAATCAATACAGATACAAACTTTGCAACACCGGTATATCACCTGTTTTTTGAAGCAGCAAAGAGTCTCGGTCCCGACTATGTCTCACTCATTCATCCAGCGCGCTTTCTCTTTAATGCTGGAGCAACACCAAAGGAATGGAATAAAAAAATGCTCAATGATCCTCATCTAAGCATAGCGTTGTACGAGCCAAATTCACAAAATATTTTTAGTGGCGTCGATATTAAGGGTGGAGTTTGTGTCACTCTATGGAATAAGAATAAGCCGACTGGAGGACTGGGTGGTGTCTTTATCGGGCATCCTGAGCTTAGAAGTGTTCTTTCAAAAATTGGCAATGGAGGTTTTGATGAAATTGTTGGTCACAGAGGTGAAACAAGGCTGACTATATCACTTGATAAAAAGTATCCCCATGATTTAAGAATTGCACCAAATTACTTTGAACGCTTTCCGGAATACTTTCAAAAAAAGAAAGATCAAAAGCACAAAATTAAAATCATAGGTCTTGAGAGTGGTAATAAGCGAACGGAACGTTATGTAGACGCATCACTTATAAACGACCCAAAACTAAAAAACTGGAAAGTATTTATACCAAAGTCAAATGGTAGTGGAGCAATAGGTGAAGTTTTAAGCACACCCCTTACGGGAGAACCCCTTACGGG
>CAYNYL010000001.1:2102-63017 GCA_964401485.1 uncultured Gammaproteobacteria bacterium | reverse complement strand
ACCCCTTACGGGAGAACCCCTTACGGGTTGTACATACTCATTTTTGCAGATTGGTTCTTTTGCTACAGAAGGTGAAGCCCATAGTTGTCTCAAATATATCAAAACGAAGTTCTGTAGAGCTATGTTAGGAACATTAAAAGTCACACAAGATAACCCGAAGGGGACATGGAAAAATGTACCCCTACAGGACTTCACAAAGAAGTCAGATATTGATTGGTCCAAGTCAGTTGCTGAGATTGATAAGCAACTATACAAAAAGTACGGGCTCGATAAAGCCGAAATAGACTTCATCGAAAAGAATGTGAAGCCGATGTCTTAAGCTATGGTGGCGGCTCCGTATGATATCGATATTAAAGAAAGCACCCTCCGCCGTCAGGGTGTCTTACTTGATACTTTACTAGTCGACCGCACCACAAAAAAGAACATCATCTGGGCAACTGATTCCTATGAGAAATTCGGAAAAGCATTTGCTCCAGACAAATACATCAAGCCAGATCTTGTAACAGGGAAGTACCGTCTTCTGATTCAACCCCGTGCCGCAAAGAGTCTAGAGGAGCAACGTCATCGCACTAAAGAAAAAGCCGAAGTGTTCACTCCACTCAAGACTGTTGAACAAATGAACAAAGCCCTTGAGCCGTACCAGCCAAACAAAAATAACTGGCGGGACTACGTACGTGAACTTAAGCTTGAAATTACCTGTGGCGAAGCACCTTTTATAGTCACCCGCTATAACCCTACTGCTCACGGTGTACTGATTAGTATTCCAAGTAGGGTTGGTTTTTTAGATCGTAAACTCAAAGTTGTCTCTCGTTACTGCGACAATAAAAAAGACTGGCTGACGTGGGCAAAAGAAGCATACAAAGCGAGTTATGGATATGAATGGCAAGGCGATAACGTACTCATCGCCCGTGAAAACTTGCTCTATACGCTAATTGATTACTACGAAGCAAAATTTAATCAAAAGCCAACAGTGGGCGTACGAGAAGAGTTCGCTGAGATTATTAGTTGGAATATTTTTCAGATGGATGGTGTGCGGTGCGTGATTCCAATGAGCTGTCATCACGAAAGTAAAATAATTCCTGGTGCACTAACGCTTTTCGGTGAACTGCCGGATCGAATAGAAAAATATGAGTGCGAGGGTTGTAAGTGTCGGCGCCCCCGCAAACATAATGGTCGTTATGTGAAGATAATGGATTGGGAAAAGAATCGAGCGGTGAAGTTTGTGGATTTATTATTGGACTAAGCTGCTCTCGTTATATACACTTTAAGTATGCCTGCATCACGAGCAAAAAACGGCCGAATTCAAAAGAAGCGTGGTGACACGTTGGTTAAAACTATTGAAAAACAGTACAAGATTGATTTGGGTTACCGCGGTGATGCTAAATTGTCGACCGTGTTACGAAATGAAGGTGCGCCCTCACTCTCGAAGCTTATACAGATGATCGAAACAAGTCGATCAAAATAATTTATGGAAAGAGACGCCTTTGCGTTTATTACCCCAAAGGCACTTCGGTATAATATTATCGAGTCGGTTAAGTTCGCGGGCTTTCTCTGGATGCTAGCACAAAGCATCGATGATGAATTTAAAGATGAAACCGTTCGAACGATCATCCTGTACAATGTCTCCGTAATCGAAGCGCTCCTCTTGTTCCGAACACGACGAGAAAACATCGTGCACGAAGATGTGCAATATAGGCACCTTCAAGTTTTGCCGAGCGAGTTTAAAAAACAAAAACAAGATTTAATAATTGCATATCGGTCATCTAAAAAGAAACAAGAGTCGCGTATTTGGTTACAGGATATGATTAAAAAACAGGAGAAATTCTTAGGTAGTAAGTTAACTAAGGAAATAGCTGAATTACAGGGGATTAGAAATACTTTGCATCTTTCCAAGGCGCGAGGTGAACTTTTTTTGCCGAAGGCTGAATCGTCATTTGCCGCTATGCTGGAGCTGGTAAACAAATTGCGTGCAAGCTACGTCAAGGTTGAGTAGTGGTTTCGTAGCGTTTTAATTTTAAACAGAGAATTAGTCTTTAAGATGATTGGTACGCAAGTTTTGCATTTAAATCTGTAGCATGAAATACGGGCTATATTGCTTAGGACGAGTAGTCGAGCTTTAATAAGGTCGGCGAAGGGTGAAATCGCACTATTCGCTAATGAAAGCGCTTGATGCGATTTGCTTGACACGTTCCGCGGATCGCTTAGCACTCCACCTGGTAGTGTATGCTTCGCTTGTGGCTACGATTTCCCTGTTTGCCGCGTAAAGCGACCAACGGTATTGTAGCGCATGATCCCGGTATATCTTAAAATAAGACATAGTGGTATTGGGGAGCTAATGAATTAATACTCGGGGACTTGCTCCAAGAAATCCCCTCCAAGGAAGCTCTTAAAAGCGTCCTTGGGGGAGATTTGGAGCTAGGCTGATCCAAGCGTGAAATTTAAAAGGGCCCCGACCATTTTCGCCGACCTTGTTAAAGTTCGAATGCATTTCGGAATTTAGCACGAATTCCGCGTTCTGAAAATGACTTTTTTATGACCTTTATTTTTGATCCTCCCTCAACCTCCGCGCTTGTTCCTCGGGGCCGCCGAATTTGTAGCCGCGGGCGAGATGGCCGGATGAGAGGATGACTTTGTAGCACGGGACGAGGTCGGGGTCTTCGTTCATTTGGAGGATATGGCCGACATGGCGGGGGCTCGAAAGACCGCAGGCGAGGGCGACCTCCTTGTAGGTCACGGTTTTGCCCTTGGGGAGGGATTTTAGATACCGGAAGACGGTGTCTTTTTTGTCGATAAGGCGCATAGCTCGGATTTTAGCATGAAAAGGATGGTACACTAACCGTACTATGCGCAGTGCAAATTGGAATTATGGAGGAGCGAGGTGGAGGCTGTCGAGGTCGAAGATTGAGCTCTTCGGGGAATGCCGGAGATGTTTCTATCTCGACAATGTCCTTGGAGTAAAACGACCGTCGGGACCACCGTTTAACCTTAACAAAGCCGTTGACTCGCTTTTAAAGGCCGAATTTGACGTCCATCGGGCGAACGGGACAGCACATCCGCTCCAGGAAGCCTACGGAGTCGCGGCGGTGCCGGCTAGGCACGAGCTTCTTAACCGTTGGCGGGAGAATTTCGAAGGGGTGGAGGTACGGGACGAGGCGACGGGGCTTGTTGTTTCGGGGGCGATTGATGATTTATGGATTGGGGAGGACGGGCGGTATATCGTTGTTGATTATAAGGCGACGGCGAAGGGGGAGCCGGTTACGGCGCTTGATAGCGAGTGGCACGGGGCGTACAAACGGCAGATCGAGGTGTATCAGTGGCTTCTTCGGGGGAACGGGCTTCCGGTTAGCGATCGGGCGTATTTTGTCTATTGTACGGGGAGGCCGGACGAGGAGGCGTTTAACGGGAAGCTTGAATTTGACGTGCGGGTGATTGCGTATGATGGGGATGATTCATGGGTCGCGGGGAGGATTTTGGAGATTAAGGGGGTGCTCGAGGGCGGGGTTTTGCCGGAGGCGGGGGAGGGGTGTGCGTTTTGTTTGTATGTAAAGGAGCGGGGCAATGTTATGTAAAAAGAAGACCGCCCTGCTTTGTTGTTGGCGGAAGATGCGAATGGCGATCTTCTGGAGTGGCGTTGGCCACAAGCGAGGCGGTAGTTGGGGTCAGGGGCGCATTACGAGCGCATGATGTAGAACGCGACCGTCGCGTCGCCGTCCTCCTCGATCCAGTTGTGCGGCGGGTTCGGGGAGCGGTACTCGACGAGAGCGGTTGTGACCGTGTAGGTCGACCGGCGAAGGACCATCATGTACTTCGCGAACCGGGAGAAGGCTCCCGGGTGGTCGCGAACGAAGTCGAGGCGGAGAACGATCCCGCCATCTTCGGTTTCGAACAGGTACTCGATCAGCTCGAAGAGGGATGTGTCGGGCTTTACGCGCACGAGCAAGTCTTCGCGAAGTTCGGCGAGGCTAACGTAGGGTGACATGAACACCTCCTGTTTTTAGCCTAGCGCGTAGGTGGAATTTTGGCAAAAAGAAGACCGCCTCGTTGGGTCAAGGCGGTGAAGAGGCGGCTTCTGGGAAGCGTCCTGACGGAGGCGGTTAGTAGGTAGGTGGGGCCGGTGGGAAGTGAACGGCCCAGCCAACCGAGGGCAGGTTCGTGATCACGGGGAGGTACGTGATCGAGGACAGTCGATCGATCGCCGTTCCGTCGTCTCGCACTGCAGAGAGGAGGATCCCGGATTCGAGGGGCAAGTCGAAGGCGAGGTCGGCCTCCTTGCCGGGTTCGCCGTCCTCTAGGGAGCACAAGATTCGGAGTGAAACCTCGGTGTTGTTCGTGAGCCCATCGAGGCGTCCATGGAAGCCGACCGCATAGGGACCGGCTTCTCCAACGAAGGCGGGGGTCACCGTTCCGTACTCGTAGAGTCCGCATTCGTCGAAGAAGTCGTTCGCGTGGGACGGGATAAATGCTCCCGAGCCGTTGTGGTCGCGCCGTTCGACAAGGAGGGTGATTCCGGAGATAGCAACCGTGATGTCTTCTTCGGTCATGATCTTGAAGGTCATGACCCCAAAGTCGTAGAGGCCATTCGCTGTTCGGCCGAATTCACCCTCGGAAAAACGAGCTTCCACAAGAACGAGCTTGCCTGGTTCGGAAGGAATGTTGACTTCCGGCAGGTGGAATTGATAGCAACCGGACAGAAGCCCGATTAGAAGTATCATTAGAACCTCGGGGTTGGGGAAGGAGCGATGGACCATGATACACCAATAGCGATTTTTTGTAAACAAAGCGCCCCACCTTTTGAGGGGTGGGGCAGTTGGCTAGAAGCCGGTATCGGCGCCGGTATCATAGCCTCCGAGAGGCTCCGGGATCACGGAGACCGCGTAGGTCGCCGTGCCGGAGTTGATGTTATGCTCGGCGTAGGAGAGCGTGAGCGGGATCACTTCCCCGTCCACCGTCGCGGTGGCGACGAGTGAGGTCGGGAGGTCGATCGCGCTCGAGCGAGGGGCGAAGGCGACGATCCGTGTTTCGCAACGGAGCGTCAGGAGTCGGGTTGAGCTCGACGTGAACACGAGGTTCACGCCGTAGTTCGTTGACGCGGAGCGTCTTCCGACCGAGTTTCCGTCCTCGTCGACGAGGGCGCAGGTGTACTCGCCCGCGTCGTCGTAGACGGGATCCCCTTCGTAGGTCGCGGGGCTCGAGGTGCCGATGAATCGCGGGATCGCGATTTCGGTCAGCGCGATTCGAGCTCCTTCGCTCAGGTTCGCTTCGACGACGACCGTGCCGTGATCGGCGATGTCGCCGTACGACGTCCACTCGATGCTTCGTTCCTCCGACGGGAGGAAGCGCAGGGAGAGGGAAGCCGACGGAGGGGCGACTTCGGTGTCGCTGTCGACGTCCGAGTCGATTTCCGTGTCTGAGTCGAGGCCGGTGTCGCCACTGGTATCGATTGCGGTATCCGAGTCGACCTCGGTGTCGCTATCGACTCCCGTGTCTTCCCATGGCGGGTAGTCCTCGACGAAGGGCATCGTTTCCGAAGCCTTGTCGACGACGACGTGGGGCGGGTTGTACTCCGCGGTCTCGACGTTCGGTATCGAACAGGCAACGAGAATGAGCCAAAGCATTCGGGTCTCCAAGGTTGAAGGAACAGTACCGTATCTTACGCTATTATAGCACTTTTTGCAAGTACCAGCTCGAAATTCAAATGCCCCGGTCATCCTTTTCAGGGGATGCCGGGGCAGCGCGCTCGGGCGATCAGTTTGGCGAATCGCCCGGCCAGCCGAGGTCGTACGGGAGGAGCACGTACGAGGACGGGTAGGGGAGCCCGTTCATGTTTCGGTACTCGAACTGGAGTTCGAGCCGGTTGCCCTCCTTGTCTTCCGCGTACGCCTCGATCTCGCCGTCTTCTTCGATCGGGAGATCGATCCCGAAGGCGAAGGGGTACGGGTTCGTACCGTCGGGCGGGGTGCACGCAGTGGAGAAGGTGATCGATTCACCTCCGTAGACAACGAAGCCGTCGTTGAAGGTGAGGTCCCAGCCTTCGATCCCGACCGGTCCCCCGTAGACTGTACCCCACAGATCCTGCAGGGTGCACTCGCCGACGAGACGGTCACGATTCGGGATCGTCGGATCGGTCGAGAAGGCGGAGGGAATCTCTAGCCACTCCTCGATCGCAAGCGCGATCTTCGGTGCGATCCGTTCGAAGATCACACGGGTGTCGGTCGGCTCGACCGCGATGTCGATCCCGCCGAGCGGCGCCGGCTCCCCTTGGCGCGCGTAGGTGACGCCGTCGGGGAGGGGGATGAAGGATAGGGCGACGGTGACGACGATCGGGTCCTCGGGGAGGGGCTCGACCGGGTCGGTGTCCTCGAATCCGCCCGTCTCGCTCGCCGAGTCGTCCTCGGGGACGACGGGAGCGGTGCAGGCCGAAAGGGCGAACGCCACGACAACGGTGGCGGGGGTGCGGAACATAGGAACTCCATAGCCATTTAAGGCTGGGGTTGCAAAAACGCAACCGAGCATATTACTGGAAAAATGGGCTTTTGTCAAGCCAAAAATGCCATGAAAAATAAAAAATCACTCGATAGGCACGACCATTGTCATGCGCATTGAGTGACCCGCCGACCATGCACGTTGCATGGCCAGCGGTCGGTGTAGCGAAGCTGTCGCTACGACAGTGTCAGCAACCGTTGCCGGGGTAGACGTCCGCGTTGTTGTCGTCGCAGTCGTCACGACCCTCGGTCCAGTCCACGTAGCCGTCCTGCCACGGATCGCACACGGCGACGAACAGGTAGTTGTTCGGATCCCCGTAGGTGTCGCCGTCGTTGTCCGCGAGGCGACGCTCGCGAGTGTAGCACCACTCGTCGGCGTAGTAGGGGTCGATCACGAAGCTGTCGCTGTCGATCACGGCCCATCCGCCGCCGTCTACGTACCCATTCCCGGTCTCGATGTCGCTCCACTTGTAGTAGAGGGTCACCGTCGACTGCTCGCCGCTCTTGAGCTCGGGGAGCTCGTCGAGGACCAGCTGGAACGGGACGCCGTTCGAGTTGGGCAGGACATCGAACTCGCCGTCTTGGACGGAGAGATCCATGATGCACCAGTACTCGACAAGACCGTCGGGGTAGGTCACGGGCGTGCATTCGACGCTCATCCTGTGCCCGTCGATCACGACGGTCGCCACGGTCGAGGTCAGGAGGTCGACGCTCTCGAGGTTGCGGATGTTGATCGCGATCTGTTCGATCGTGACCCCTTCTCCGCATCCGCCGACCGTGTGGAAGGCGCCGCCGATGTCCAGCGAATCTCCGATGTCGGTCGCGAAGCCCGTCAGGGTCGAGTTGAACTCGACGGTCGGGCGCGACGCGGTGTTGAACCGCACGCCGCTGTGCTCATGCACGAACGGCTCGCAGTCGCTCTCGGTCTCCTCGGACGCCGGGGTCACCGTGACGTCGATGTCGACGAACGTGTCAGCCTCGTCGCTCTCCACGGTGATGTTGTACACATCCGCGGGGTCGCAACCCCCGAAGAGGGTGGCGGCGAGGGAGAGGCTGATGATGTTCGAACGGGCCATGGTGGCCTCCGTTGCCGCGCAAAGCGGCGCTGGGGTTGATTTGGGAAAGGTCCCTCGATAAGCACGAACTTGGTTCATGCGCATTGAGGGGCTCGCCGGCATGTCTTTTCAGGGACTGCCGACGAGGCGACGGTTCAGAACGGCAAGGTGCCGGTCAGGAACCCGTCGAGGTACAGGGCGATCACGAGGATCGCCCCGAAGTTGGTGTTGGTCGAAAGGCCGGCGGAGGTCGGGGCGTACTTGGACATAATGTCCTCCGGTCCGTCTTGGGATGAGCCCCAAAGAACGGAGAATTACTATAGCATAAAAAACGGCTTTTGTCAATGGAAAATGCTATAAAAATGGCTAAAACAAGCCATATATTAAAACCGCAAACCAAACAAAAAACCGCCTATAGTTCCATAGACGGATTTTTGGTTGCGGGGATTGGATTTGAACCAATGACCTTCTGGTTATGAGCCAGACGAGCTACCGGGCTGCTCTACCCCGCAGGCGGACTATACGGGATTTTTGGCTTTTGGTCAAATTTTGGTATACTTTGGCTAATAATTCTTTACCCTTCTGTGTATGTTGCAGTCGCAACCAAAATTTCACGTAAGCGCACTTATGAGCTCTTCGTGGATGCTTTTTAAAAAGCGCATGTTAGCGCTTGTTGGGCTCGGACTCTTGTCATCGATTCTTGTTAGTATCCCACCGCTCTTTGTTCTATTGATAGGCGCCGTCATTGGAGATATCACTGGAGGTGTGATCATTTTCCTTGGATTGCTACTCTGTCTTATTCCGGTCGCAATCATTGCAAATGCTTGGGGGCATATTTTTCTTGCGGTTGCTGATGACCAACCACTCCCGGTCGGTGCAATTTTCGCTCATCGTGAAACGGCACTCTCGTTTCTCGCTGTGAATTTTCTTTACGGAGTTATCGTGATTGGTGGGCTCCTCCTGCTTGTTGTGCCGGGATTTATGTGGATGGCACGATTTATGCTTGCTCCGTACTATGTTCTTGATCGCGGAATGGGACCGATCGAAGCGTTGCATGCTAGTTCAAAGGCGACGCTTGGATATCGTTGGGATTTGTTCGGCCTCCAGGGGTTTATGGGTCAACTCGCAAATGTTGGAACATATGTGATCCTTTACCCGGTTTACGTCGTTTTTGGAATCGGACTTCTTCTTGGAAGCACAGCTTCTGCACTTGGGAGCGACGCTATGGCGCTTTCGGTTATTGGTGCGGGGCTTAGTATGCTCGGTATCAGTATTGCGGGTATAGTGGGGCTCGTTGGATTCTTCGTATACATTGGTGTAATGGCGGTGTTTAATGTTCTTACCTATCGAACACTTGCGAAGTAGTTTGTACAAAACGACGCCTGCGGGCGTTGTTTTGTTTTTAGGGAAGGGCAGGGTATAATGGCGAAGAACTATGGGTCATATTGTTTCGATTGTGAATCAGAAAGGGGGCGTTGGAAAGACGACAACGAGCGTTAACCTTGCGGCGCATCTTGCAGAGCTTGGAAAGTACGTGCTTCTTGTTGATCTTGATCCACAAGGCAACGCTTCGTCGGGTCTTGGTGTTGATCCGCGCGAGCTCCATGGAACGTATGAGGCGATGACGGGACTTCGGCGTGCGAAGGAGGTCATGGTCAAAACGAGCCACGACGGACTCCATCTTCTCGCCGCGAACGAAAACCTCGCGGGAGCGTCGATCGAGCTCGTAAGCGAACTTAACCGTGAGCGGAAACTCCACCAGGCGCTTCTTGAAGTGCGCAATGACTATGATTATATTTTGATCGATAACCCGCCGTCCCTTGGACTTCTTACGATCAACGGACTTGTTGCGGCGGACAGTGTGTTAATTCCGGTCCAAGCGGAATATTTTGCTCTTGAGGGACTTGGTCAGTTGATGAAAACGGTCGATTTAATCAAGCAGTCGATTAAGCCGGAGCTCCAAGTCATGGGGGCGGTTATTACGATGTTTGATCCACGCACGAAACTCTCAAAGCAGGTGCTTGAAGAGCTCTACCGTCATTTCCCGGAGAAGATTTTCCGTTCGGTTATTCCACGCAGTATTCGTTTAGCCGAGGCGCCGAGTTTTGGAAAGAGCATTTTGCACTATGATCCAGATTCAAAAGGATCAAAGGCCTACGAACGGCTTGCACAAGAATTTATCACCAAAGAAATACTATGAATAAACCACTAGGAGGGCTCGGGCGTGGGCTCGGGGCGCTTATCCCGCAAAAAATTGCGCCAATGCCAAATACGGTTGAGGCGGAAGAGGCGAAGGGGCTTCGTATTTTAGAGGTACCGCCGTCGGCGATTGTTCCAAACCCACACCAGCCACGAAAGCATTTTGCGCCAAGCGAGCTCGCCGAGATGGTTGCGAGCGTTAAGGAGCACGGGGTGCTTCAACCGCTTGTTGTGACGGACCTTGGGGGCGGGCGTTATGAGTTGATCGCGGGAGAGCGCCGACTTCGTTCGTCGCTTGAAGCGGGGCTTGCCTCCGTTCCGGTTGTTGTGCGCGAGGCGACGCAACCGCAAAAGCTTGTCCTTGCGCTTATCGAAAATATCCAGCGCCACGATCTAAACGCGATTGAAGAGGCGCAGGCCTACCAATCGCTCGCGGATCTCTTTGGATTTGAACTCGATCAGATTGCGGAGAAGATGGGGAAGAGTCGGGATCATGTTCGCGCGACCCTTGGGCTTTTGTCGCTTGAGCCTGAAATTCAGGAGGCGGTAATGGAGGGGCGGCTAAAGCGGTCACATGCTCGCGCGCTTGTTAATGAAA
Source organism: uncultured Gammaproteobacteria bacterium (assembly GCA_964401485.1). GTDB lineage: Bacteria > Patescibacteriota > Patescibacteriia > UBA9934 > UBA9934 > CAYFMS01. The sequence continues at coordinate 52,683 of CAYNYL010000001.1, read as the reverse complement.
AAAATCCAGAACGCCGTGTCGCGCTTTTTCATGAAATTTTAAATGATGGACTTAGTATTAACGAAGTAAAATCGCGTGCGGGGCATTTTATTCCAAAGCCACCGGCCGACCGTCACCCAACGATCCTCTCGATGGAGGCGGAACTTCGCGATCATTTTGGGACAAAGGCGGTGATTAAAATGAAAGAGACGAGCGGAACTGTTACGCTTCATTTTTACTCGAAGCAGGACCTCAAATACTTGCTTGAACGGCTTCTTAAGAGCTAACGGCTAAGGAGTGAGCGGAGGACTCCGCGTTTGTTTTTCTTTAGGGCGTCCTTGATTTTGACGCGGGCGTGGGCGGTTTTCACAAAAGTGAGCCAACTTTCATTCGGAAATTTTCGATTTTTGTCGATGATGATTTCGCACATGTCGCCGGAGCGAAGTTCGGCTTCAAGAGAGGCGATTTGGTTGTTGATTTTTGCGCCCGACGTTTTGTTTCCGATATCGGTGTGGACCGCGTAGGCAAAGTCGACCGGCGTTGAGCCTTCAGGAAGATCAAACACGTCGCCGTTTGGCGAGAACACGAAGATTCGGCCCTGGAACATGTCGAGCTTGAGTTCGTCGAGGCGCTCCATGAAATTCTCTTGGTGGAGTTCTTTTTGGATATGCGCGAGGTCGGCCATCCATTTTACTTTCTTTGCTTGCTTTGATTCGGGGGCATTTTCCTTGTAGCGCCAGTGGGCGGCAATTCCGTATTCCGCCTCGTCGTGCATTTCCTCGGTGCGGATTTGGAATTCGAGGATCGCGCCGTCTTCCGAAAAAACGGTCGTGTGGAGGGATTGGTAGCCGTTTGGTTTTGGTTGGGCGATGTAGTCCTTAATACGGCCGGCAAGAGGCTTGTAGAGGCTGTGGAGGATTCCAAGCGTCGCGTAGCACTCCGTTACGTCCTCGACGATAATTCGAAGGGCAACGATGTCGTAGACCTTGTTAATATCGTTGTCGTACTTCTTCAGCTTTTTGTAGAGGCTGTAGCAAAACTTAATACGACCGTGGATGTTCTTTGGTTTGATTTCATGACGCTTGAGCTCTGACTCGACATCTTGCATCGCCTTGTTCATAGACGGCCCGAACTTTTTTACGCGTTGCTCGAGAAGATGTTTCGTCCAGTTATATTCTTTCGGTTGGAGATACTTAAACGCATAGTCTTCGAACAGTCCGCGGTATTCTCCCATTCCGAGACGGTTTGCGATTGGCGCGTAAATTTCGAGTACCTCAGTCGCGATGCGTCGACGCTTTTCTTCCGGGATGACGTAGAGCGTTTCCATGTTGTGCATCCGGTCGGCAAACTTAATGAAAATGACCCGGACATCTTCCGCCATCGCAATAAACATTTTTCGTAGGTTCTCGACGTAACGCTCAAGTCCCCGGTACTTAATGTTTCCAAGTTTTGTGACCGCTTCAACCATCGACGCGACGTCCTCACCGAAATCGCGCTTGATATCGTCGCTTGTCGCTTCGGTATCTTCAACGGTGTCATGGAGAATGCCGGCGGCGATGACTTGGGCGGGGAGGCGGAGGTCGGCAAGTTTGAGGGCGGTGGCGAAACAGTGCGTAAAGTAGGGTTCGCCGGTCTTGCGTTTTTGGCCTTCGTGGTAGAGTTTTGAGAATTCAAAGGCGCGGGAGACGAGCTCGATATCCTCTCGGCTATACCGTTCTGGATTGAGCTTTGCCTCAAGGAGGGCAAAGTCCGTTGTGACCTTTGTCGTTAACATGATTTTAGCTTAGCCTGTTTTCTGTATTTTTGCGAGATTTAGGGCTAGGTATGGACAAAACGGCGGTATTTTGGTATTATTTTCGGTCTGTTTTACGGAGCGTCCCGCTTCGTACAGATCGGAGGTAGTCATGCTTTACCGCGAACCGAAACAGCTTCGCGCCCTGATGCGGCTCATGGTGTCAAACGCCGGGCTCGAGTGGGATCCTGCTTACGAGGGGCTTCTCAAGGATAGGAACAGGAAGGGGTCGATACCAGTGTTCGAGATTCTGCTCTCTACGCCCGAAGCGACCCTCGAATTTCTCTTCCGCTGGCTCGACATGGAGTTCGGGGAAGCGTTCACCCGGGATCTTCGGTCGACGATCAGGGGCGGTCCGAACTACTACCGGATTGGAGACGGAACGTGGGTCGATCGGCCAACGCTCCGTGTTCGGCAGGTCGCGTTCAAGCGCGAGGATCCGATGAAGGACAGTGACCTTCCCGGTCTTGGCCTTCTTCCGATCTTCTTCGCGCTCGAGCACCCGGACCGCGTGCGTAGCATCGGCGCAGAGCAGTCGTACTGGTGGGCGCCTGATTTTCGGTGCTACGTGCCGTGCGAGGGCTTCGATTCCTATCCGGTGATCACTCGCAACGTTCTCGGTCCGGTGATCGTGGTCGACTACAAGCCGAACGCGCGTGATCGACACAGGATTCTCAGCCGCCTCGTCGAGGTGTGATCGGTTCACCGGAGGGTTCTCATTGTCCGTCGTCTCCCTCGTGGGACGGCGGACTTTATGTTTTTTGGCGGGGCGCATGTATAAAACTTAGAGGTCACAATTTGTGAGCTCTAAGATAATCTAGGGAGGGGGACTTCTTGGGAGTGAAAATTGGGATCCGATCACCGGAGCTGAAAAATGCTAGTGAAATTGTTGAGAAATTTACACGTTTTTTTCGTCCACCGTGATCGCATGGATATAATGGAAAAAAGACCTACCCGAGGGTAGATCTTTTTTAGCTATTCTTCGGAGGTTTCCGAGGGTTTTTTCTTGCCCTTGAAGCCGCCTTTTCCTTTTTTCCAGCCAGTAGAAGGATTTGCGCGTTTCTTCGCGAGGAGTTCGATCGCGCGTTCGGAGGTGAGGGTTGCCGGGTCTTCGGATTTTGGAATCGAGACATTGGTTTTTCCGTCCGTAACGTAGGGGCCGTAGCGACCGGTTTTGACTTGGATCGTTCCACCCGATTCAGGATCGGTACCGAGTTCGGCGAGCGGGGTTGCGGAAGCTGATTTAAGCGCGGCACCACCTTCGAAGACGGCGAGAGCCTCTTCGTCGGTAATCGCGAGCAGGTTCGTTCCTTCCGGAAGCGAGACGTTTGTCTTTCCATTTTTCACGTACGGACCGTATGGACCGTTCATGATCACGATATCCTCACCGTTTTTCTCACCGATTTTTTTCGGGAAGGCGAGAAGGGCGAGCGCTTTTTCAAACGTGAGGTCGTCGAGCTTCATGTCTTTTGGAAGCGAGGCGCGCGGTGGCTTTGGTTTCTTTTCTTTTTTATCTTCAGGCGTGTATTCGCCGAGTTGAACGTAGGGACCAAAACGACCGGTCAAGAATAGTACTTGTTTACCCGTCTTTGGGTCAACGCCCAGTTCTTTCGCGGGCATGATATCATCGCGCGAAACTTCCTTCGTTTTATCCGCAATATTTTTGTGGAATGGATCGTAGAATTCGTGGAGCATTGGGGTTGGCTCGAGTTTGCCATCCGCGACGTCGTCGAGTTTTTGTTCCATATGCGCCGTAAACTCAAGGTCGACGATCGAGGCGAAGTGTTCAACGAGAAGGTCGTTCACGATTTCCGCGATATCGCTCGGGGCAAGCTTTTTATTGTCGTCCCGCGTTACGTAGCCGCGACTTTCAATCGTCGCGATTGTTGGCGCGTAGGTCGACGGTCGACCGATTCCATGCTCTTCGAGGACTTTAATAAGTGTCGCGTCGGAGTAGCGGGCGGGAGGTTCCGTAAAGTGTTGCTTTGCCTCGATTTTTTCGGCGTTTAGCGAATCGCCTTTCGAGAGGTTTGGAAGAATGGTTTCCTTTGATCCGCGGTAGACTTTCATGTACCCGTCAAAAACGATCATGCTTCCATTCGCGCGGAACGTTACGTTATCAGCCGTGAAATCAATCGTTGTGCGTTCGATTGAGGCTGGTGGCATTTGCGAGGCGAGCGTTCGGCGCCAAATCAAATCGTAAAGACGCCACTGACCGGACTCGAGAACGGTTTTAAGCGATTCCGGGGTCGCGTTGATATCGGTTGGACGAATCGCTTCGTGCGCCTCTTGCGCGCTCTTATCGCTCGTCTTGTAGACTTTCTTTCCGCCCGCGTACTTCTCGCCAAACGTTTTTTGTAAGTACTCTTGTGATGAAGAAAGGAACGCCTCCGACAAATTCATCGAATCCGTACGCATGTACGTAATCTTTCCTGTTTCATAGAGCTTTTGCGCGAGCGTCATCGTTTGCTTCGCGCTCATTCCAAGTTTGTTGTTCGCTTCTTGTTGGAGGATTGAGGTTCGAATCGGGGTCGGCGGTTGTTTATTCGCATGCTTTTTCTCGACGCTATCGACGATGAACGGCTTGCCGTCTACACGCGCGATAATCGCGTTTGCTTCCTCGCCGGTCTTAATCGCAAGTTTGTCGAGCTTCTTTCCGTCGACCGACACGAGTTTCCCATCAAAAATTTCGCTCTCTGCTTGCTTAAACAGTCCTTCAACGCTCCAGTATTCTTCTTGTTTAAACGCGCGACGTTCCCGCTCTCGCTCAACGATTAGGCGCACGGCAACGGACTGAACGCGCCCCGCCGAAAGTCCGCGTTGGACCTTCTTCCAAAGAAATGGCGAGAGTTCATATCCGACGATACGATCAAGAATTCGGCGAGCCTGTTGCGCATCAACGAGGTCTTGTTCGATATGGCGCGGTTTTTCAAGCGCGTGCTCGATTGCGGATTTCGTAATTTCGTGAAAGGTAATCCGTTTTGCTTTCGCCGGGTCAATATCAAGAACATTCGCAATATGCCAAGCGATCGCCTCTCCTTCGCGGTCTTCGTCGGTTGCGAGGTAGATTTCATCGGCGCGTTTTGCGGCGTCCTTTAATTCCTTTACCTTGTCCTTCTTGTCGGTTGGAACGATGTATTTTGGCTCGAAGTCATTCTCGAAATCGATTCCCATCTCCCGTTTTGGCAGATCGCGGATATGACCAAAGGAGGAGACGACGTTGTAGCCGGCACCAAGGAATTTTTTAATCGTTCTCGCTTTGGTTGGAGACTCGACGATTAGGAGTTTAATCATAGGGTTTTTTTCGGAAAGCTTGTCGCTTGTTTACGGATTTCGGCTTCAGGATACCACAGGTCGCGGAGTTCTCCGGCGAGGAAGAGGGATCCGGTTACGACGATTGCGAATCGGCCCTTCGCTTCTTTTTGTTTTTTACGAATCGTCGCGAGGGCGTCGCGCGGGGAGAGGAAGGCGTCTCCACGAAGTGGTTCGGGGATGAGTTTCAAGAGTTCGACAGGGTGGTGGACAGGGCGTTCACGAAGCGAGAAGCGGGTGGTCGAAATTGTTTCCGCCACTTCGATGAGGGGCGCGAGCATGTCTTTCACGTCTTTGTTTTGCGCGGCGGCGAAGAGAATATGGACCGGCATCCCGAGCGATTTAATCGTTTCGGCGGTCGTTTTCATTTTCGCTGGGCTGTGCGCTCCGTCAAGGATAATAAGCGGGGACTCGCTCACCGTTTCGAATCGGCACGGGAGGCGTCTCGCACTTTGTAGGGCTGTTCGCGCAACCGTTTCGTCGATTCCGAGTTCGAGTACGGCGCGAAGAGCGAGCGAGGCATTGTGCGCGCGGTGACGTGCAGACTCGCTAATTTCAGGGGACGGCGCCGAAGGAGGAATGAAAAAGAGTGCTGCGGACTTTTCGATCGCCTCCTTTTTAAAAATAGACTTGAGCCCCGGTCGCGCCTCTCCGCAAATCACAACGCCATCTTTTTTAATAATGCCCGCTTTTTCAAAGGCGATCTTTTTAAGCGAGTTTCCAAGAACGTCGGTGTGGTCCTTGTCGATATTTGTGATCACGGCAACAACTTCCGGTGTGCGAATCACGTTCGTTGCGTCGTAGCGACCTCCGAGACCAACCTCGATCACGGCGTGGGTGGCGCCTGCTTTTTTTGCAATGACGAGTCCCAGGCAAGAAACAAGTTCGAAAAACGAGAGCGGAGAATTCGATTTAAAAAATGTTTTGTAGACCCCAATCACATCTTTCATCGCCCCCGTAATGACTTCTTCCGAAACAAGTCCGTCGTTAAATAAAAAACGCTCGCTGAAACTCGTCGTGTGTGGGGAGAGATAGGTAAAAACGGATTTTCCGGACGCGCGAAGAATTTGATGGATAGCAAAACAAACGGAACCTTTTCCAGATGTCCCTGTTACATGCACGAGCACAAGATCTCGATCGGGACTGCCAAGCGCATCAAGAAACGCACGCGTACGCTTCAACGATTTCTCAAGTTCCGCTTTAGAATCGCGGTAACCAAAACTTGCGAGGTTTCCGTAAGAGAGGAGTTCGTCGTAGAGTCCCGAGTACATAGAGTTAGACAAGAATATAATACATTCCACCAATTTGGTGAATTCGTCCAGTCACCTCAAGTTCGGAGAGGGCGATTGCGACTTCTTGGGCGGTGAGTCCGGCGCGTCTCCCGAGTTCATCAATATGGATTGGCTGGCGTGAAAGAAGCGGAAGAATGGCGGAGACTTCTTTTGAATCCGTCTCCTGGCGTTTTGCGGGAATTGCCGTTGTTCCGCCAACGACGAATCCGAGCGACTCAATAATTTCTTCGGGAGAGATCGCGGGGAACGCTCCTCGAGAAAGAAGGAAGTTGGTTCCGGCCGAGGTTGGAGCGTAAATCGAGCCTGGGACCGCGTATACGTCGCGACCTTGATCGATTGCAAGGTTTGCGGTCATGATCGAGCCTGATTTAAGTCCAGCCTCGATAATCACCGTCTTTGCTGACATGCCCGAAATAATTCGATTACGAATCGGGTGGTGGAAATTGAGCGCGGGAGTCCCGAGAGGGAATTCGGAGATAATTGCCCCTCCCTGTGCGAGAATTGCGTTTGCGATTTCGCGTTGACGACCAGTGAGTTCACTGTGCCCTGAGGCGAGGACGGCAACACTTGCACGTCCGTTCGCGATGGCGGTTCTATGGACCATCTCGTCGATCCCGTAGGCATGCCCGCTTACGAGCGTAAGCCCCGCCTTCGCAAACGCTGTCACGAAATCTTTCGCGACCCGTTGGCCATAGGCGGTCGCGAAGCGCGACCCTACGATAGAAATAAATGGCGTATCATTTTTTGGGAGCGTTCCTTCGACAAATAGAAGGAGCGGGGGATCTGGGATCTTTTTTAGAAGAGCGGGGTACGAGTCGTCTTCTTCTGTAATAAGCGTAAGACCGTAGCTTAATGCCTGCTGGTAGAGGTCTGCGACATGGATCGTTTCGCGCCAATGACAAAACGCTTCAAGAACGGAAACGGGAAGTCCGGTTTCAAGAAGTCGTTCCTTCGGGGCTGAAAACGCATGAGAGATGGTGCCAAGCTGACTTCGAAGCTGTGCCCCGCGTCGGGATCCAATTTGCGGAAAGTGGGCGAGGGCGACAAGATAGGCCTTCTCTGGAAGATCAAGCGAGGTCATGCAATAAAATGATCAATCGCCGATCCGGTTTTGACAAAAATTTCGGGAAGGCTCGCGCGCTCTTCTTTCGAAAAAGACGAAAGAACAAAATCCGCCTTCTCCATTTGCTGTGGCGGTTCGTCGATTCCGATTCGAAGACGGTAGGGGAGCGGTGCACCAGACGGCCAATGTTGGTAGATCGATTTCATCCCGTTATGGCCAGCGCTTGATTGTGTTGCGCGAAGATCGATTTCGCCAAACGGGAGGGTTGTGTCGTCGTAAAGGACGAGCACTTGTTGTGTTGGGATTTTGAATGCATCGATTACGGCGCGAACGGCGGATCCGGAATCGTTCATGTACGTGCGTGGGCGCATGAAAATCACCTTCTTGTCGTTTAATTTTGTTTCAACGAGATCGGCGCGAAGTTCGGCGGAGCGAGAAAAGGATTCCTTGAGCCCGTCAACGTAGGCGTCAACGGCGAGCATGCCAAAGTTGTGGCGTGTGTATTTGTAGTGGGGATCCGGATTTCCAAGCCCGACGATCAAGTACATATTAGGTGGTATGCGATTTTTTGCGCGGAGACACGCGGATAATAATCGGCGTTCCGATAAACTGATAATAGCTTCTTAGCTGATTTTTGAGAAATCGCAGGTAGGAATCCGCAATATTATCGCGACGAAGTTGTTTGATTCCGAGTTCGAATACCGGTGGATTGACGCGAGTTTGCCTAAAGTAGGTGATCTTTGGATGGGCAACGCCGGTTCCACGAGACGGCTTGTGGGCCATAATCGCGCGGGAGATAAACTCCTTCGTTTGCTCGGCTGTTAGCTCGATAAAGCGTGCACGGTAGAGCTCGTCGATCATGTCAAAAATTGTTGCGACGCGTTTCCCGGAAAGTGCGCTCGTAAAAATGATTGGTGCGTAGGAGAGTCCCGGGAATTTGTCTCGAATGTAATCCTCGTACTTGTTGATTGTATTTGTATCTTTGTCCGGAATTAGGTCCCATTTATTTGCGATAATCACAACGCTTTTTCCTGCTTGGTCAATTTCTCCTGCAAGAAATTTATCTTGGTGTTTGATTGCTTTTGAAGTGTCGATGACAAATAAAATCACGTCGGCTTTTTTCATCGCGCGAAGGCTGTGGTCAACGCCTGAGAGTTCGAGCTTTGAGTCGCCGGCTTTAATTCGTGCCATCTTTCTAATTCCTGCCGTATCAACGAACGTGTAGCGCTTGTCATTTTTTTCGATCGTGATGTCGTTTGGTCCGCGGGTCGTATGCTCGACGTCGCTAGCGATAAAACGTTCCTCTCCAACGATGTGGTTTAGAAGGGTGGATTTTCCGACGTTTGGTCGGCCGATGACCGCGACGCGCGTTGAGGCGTGATCAATAATTTCAACGGCGGGCTTTCCTTGTTCTTCAAGGAGGCGGAATGCTTCATCGAGAAGATCCCCTGCTCCTTTTCCTTGACGTGCTGAAAGCGGGAACGGATTCTTAAGAGGGAAGCGTGCCCATTCCTCTCCCTGAAGCGAGGCACGAATTCGTCCGTTGTCTGCCTTGTTTGCGGCGAAGATGACGGGCTTTTTCGATTTAAGAAATTGAAGGGCGAGTTCGCGATCGGCGGTTTGTGGGATTGTTTGTGCGTCAACAATGAAAACGAGGACGTCGGCGTCCTTGATCGCGAGCTCCGCTTGCTTAATTGTTTCGAGGTTCAAAATGTCATCGCTCTTTACATCGAGTCCGCCCGTGTCAACGATTCGGACTGCACGTCCACGCCAAATACAGCGTCCTTCAAATCGGTCGCGGGTAGTTCCGGCGGTGCGTGAAACGAGGGACTTTTGTTCCTCGATGAGCCGGTTAAACAGGGTGGATTTTCCGACGTTCGTTCGACCAACGAGGGCAATTGTCGGGACGTGCTTAGACATAGCGGGCTAGTATTGCATTAATTAGTCCCTACGTCAATTCGCGAGGACGAGCGGGGTCGCGTTTGCGCCGAGAATTACGAGGAAATCAATTCCCGGTACCGAGGCGCTTGGCGGTTCGTCAAGCGTTAGGGTTCGTGGTTCGACGGTGTCACTCGCGATCCATCCGCCCGGCGTAAGGGGGATTTCCGCCTCAAGATATTCTTTTAGGCGCGCAAGTTCATCCGCCTTTTTTCCGTTCGTTAAATCGTAGATAATCGTTGTCTCGTAGTCTTTGCTGTCGGCGTTTCCGATTGTGACAATATCAAATCCCGCTGTATCAAGGAGGAGGGAGGCTTCAAATGCGAGTCCGGTTGTCGTCGTTCCGTTTTTAATTTCGACCGTGGCGGTCTTTTCGAGCGACTTTGGGGCTTCAGCGACAGTGGATGGCGTTCCTTCGGTGAAGATATCTTCGGCGATCGACTTTAGTTCGGAATAGTCATCACGTCTTGGGAGGAGTACGTAGGCTCCGTTAATTGTTGATGCGTAGAGCGGACTTCCGGGGGAGGAGTCAAGCACGTAGTGGCTTACGTTGTCATTTGCGATATTTGGGGCAAAGCGGGCAAACTTGAGCATTTCCCATCCTGTCATGTTTGTTTTTACATTGCTCGTAACGAGATCGATCATCTTGTTGAGCTTGCTTGGGTTGAGAAGCACTTGTGAGGAAAGAATTTTATCTTTTGCAGCGAGTAAGATTTTTTGTTGACGAGCCGCGCGCGCAAAGTCGGTTCCTTCACCGTTGTTTCCGTGACGGGAGCGCGAAAATGCAAGCGCCGTCTCGCCATCCATGTGTGCCCATCCTTTTTCAAACGAAACGGTTTGGACGAGGTAGTCTTCCGTTGGGTAGGTCGTGTCGACAAAGCTTCGATCAACAAATACGTCGATTCCTCCGACCGCATCAATCAATTCTTCGAAGCTTGAAAAGTCAGCTTTTACGTAGTAATCGATTTTTTGACCGAATAATTCCTCAACCGCGGTGGCGGAGGCTAGCGGACCGCTTCCTTTCTCGGTGGCTTCCGCAAATGCGTTAATGTTGTTGATCTTTCGATAGCCGTAGCCGTCAACCGGCACGACGAGATCGCGAGGGATAGAAAGCATTCCGACCTCGTTTGTCGAGGGGCGGAATGAGGCGAGAATGATTGTATCGGTAAGCTCTGGACCCTCATGTCCAGCTCCACCGATCCCAAGGAGAAGGACGTTGATTCGGTCATCCTCTTCCCCGGAAAGTGTCTTGTCACCCGAAGTAACGAGGCTTCTCAGGGTATTTGCAAAAGAGAGAGAGGAAGAGGTGTCGGGGTACTGGGATCGGCTGATTTGATAGGACGCGGCAAAGAGAAGGGCGACGCCAAGGACGGAGGCAAGAAGAAGCCCTCTAAAAATCAAGCGTTTTTTACTTTTTGGGACGCGTTTTGGGGCCAAATCGTACTTTTTCTTGAGAAAATCAATGCTTGCCTCATTCATAGATAGTGTGAGTATACGCTTTTTTTAAAAAATGGTATAATGCGAGTACTTTTATGTTTTTTCGCAACTCTTCATCGGAAAATCCAGGTCTCGCGCACCGACTTTTTGGGGCGACTTTTGGTTCGGCGGTCCTATTCATGGTCGAAATTTTGCAGATCATGGTGATTGCGGCGGCGATTGTAATCCCGATCCGAATCTTCCTTATTAAGCCGTTTATTGTGAAGGGGGCGTCCATGGAACCAAATTTCCATGATGACGAATACTTGATTGTGGACGAAATTACGTACCATTTTGCCGATGTAAAGCGAGGCGATGTGATTGTCTTTCGACCACCAAATAACCCTGGACAAAACTACATAAAACGTGTTATAGGTCTACCCGGAGAGACGGTTGAAATCATTGAGGGAACCATCCGTATTTACAATGCGGAATACCCAAATGGGGTAATTCTAAGGGAAGATTATCTAAGTGAGTATACCCATGGGCGCCAAAAGGTGACGCTTGGACTCGATGAGTTCTATGTTCTTGGAGATAATCGTGACGCAAGCCTTGATTCAAGAAAGATTGGGGCGATTTCGTCCGATGCAATTATCGGAAAAGTATGGATTCGCGGACTTCCGCTTGATAAGGCGGGCGCGATTAAAACGCCGGAGTACTTGTATTAATTATGCCATCGAAAAAAGTAGCGGAGGGATCGGGGGAAAAGAAACAATCTAAAGTTCCAGAGCTTCTTCGCGGATTCCGCGACATTTTGCCGGAAGAGCAGGCGTATTGGGATTCTGTCGAGCAAGCTTGCGCTCGCTTTGCAAATTCGTACAGCTTTCACCGAATTCGCCTTCCATATCTTGAGAAGACGTCGCTTTTTGAACGTGGGGTAGGAAAGGGAACGGATATCATCGAAAAAGAAATGTTCTCATTTGTCGATCAAGGGGGAGAGAAGGTTTCGATGCGTCCTGAAGCAACTGCGCAAATTGTTCGTGCGTATATCGAGCACGGAATGCTTAATAAGCCACAGCCGGTAAAGCTTTGGTACTTTGAACCAATGTTCCGCTATGACCGACCACAGGCGGGGCGTTACCGACAGTTTTGGCAACTTGGACTTGAAGCGATCGGAAGTGACGATCCAATTTTAGATGCACAAATTATTTTAATGGTGGACAGACTCTTTAAAGAGCTTGGGCTTTCCGTCAAGGTAAAGATCAACTCGATCGGAACGTCAGCTGTGCGTCGCGAGTACACCGCTGAACTTTCGCGCTACTTCAAGCAATTCCGAAAGCACCTTTCGGAGACGGATAAGAAGCGACTGCAAAAGAATCCGCTTCGACTTCTTGACTCGAAGGAGCCGGAAATCGCGCCATTCATGGCGGAGGCTCCACAGATTATCGACTGGCTCGACGACGATTCAAAAACGCACTTTATGAAGGTGCTTGAGTATCTCGACGAAGCGGAAGTTGCCTACGAGCTCGATCCGTTCCTTGTGCGCGGACTCGATTACTATGGAAAAACCGTTTTCGAGTTCGTATCGGTTAATGACTCGGGCGAGAAGGCGCAGAATTCGCTTGCGGGCGGAGGTCGCTATGATGATTTGTTGACGCTTCTTGGGGCTCGACCGGAGGCGAAGGGAGCGATCGGAGTTGCGATCGGAGTTGAGCGCATCATTCTCGCGATGAAGGAGGCGGGAATCGAAGCGCCAGATATTTACGAGACAACGGTCTTTTTCTGCCAGCTCGGAGACGCGGCGCGACGCAAGGGAATGCTTATCTTCGAGGCGTTCCGCGAGGCGGGAATTCAAGTTGGAGAAGCCTTTGGAAAAGGATCGCTCAAGGCGCAACTTGAAATCGCGGATAAGCGAAAGGCGAAGATTGCCCTGATCCTTGGACAAAAGGAAGTACTCGATGGAACGATTATTGTTCGAGATATGGAGTCTGGAGCGCAAGAAATCGTTGCTTCAAACAAGGTCGTTCCAATGGTAAAGAAAATGCTTGGAGAATAACGGGGGAAGATTGACAGGGAAAAAGACCCGTGCTACACTCGACCCACAAAAAGTAGGTGAATTATGTCAGATATTTACGTCACAAAAAAGAAAGGAGAAAGTTTTGAAGCCTTGTTCCGACGCTTTACAAAGCGTTTGCAACAATCCGGCAAGCTTTTGAATGCAAAGGCAAACCGATTCTTCTCCCGAGAAGAGAGTAAGACGAAGCGCCACAAGAGTGCGATTCGACGACTCGAGAAGAAGGCAATCTTCGAGTACGAACTCAAAACCGGAAAGATTAAAGAAGAGGATTTGCGCACGGTTCGACGCTAAAACGGGAAAACACGCTTCCAAAAGAAGCGTGTTTTGTTTATACTTGAGCCATATGAATTTACAGGAACAAATTAAAGAAGACATTAAGCAGGCGATGCGTGATAAGGATTTACAAGTTCTTGATACGCTTCGGATGCTATCGTCTTCGCTTAAGAACAAGGCGATTGAGCTTAAAACGGAGCTTGCCGACGCGGATGTTGTTTCGATTATTCGCGGGGACGTGAAGAAGCTCCAGGAGGCGGCGAAGGAGTTTGTAACGGGTGCGCGCGCGGATCTTGCGGAGCAGTACGAAAAAGAAATCGTTATTTTGAAACGCTACCTTCCGGCTGAGATGTCGCAAGAAGAGCTCGAGGCGCGAATCGAGAAAATTCTTGGAGAGAAAACGACGGATGATTTGAAAGATGTTGGAAGAGCGATGGGAGTTGTTATGGGTGATCTTAAGGGACTTGTTGACGGCGCACGCGTTCGCGAAGCGGTACAAATCGTTCTAAAGAAAATCAATCCAACAACATAATATGAAAAAAACACGGTCGGCGGCGAAAAAGAAATCGGGTAAATCGTTAAGGAAAAAAGAAACGGTTCGATTCTCTCCGTTCTCGCCGGGCATGGTCCTTGGAATGACCGCGGTTGCCGCGGTTGTTGCGTTTGTCATCTCGTGGGGAATTGCGCTTCAAGCAAACGGTGAGGTTTTGTCTTATCAAAAGATTTCTGATACGGAAGGCGGATTTACCGCGACGCTCGATGATACCGACAATCTTGGTCACGCCGTGAGCGTCATTGGCGATTTGAACGAGGATGGCGTTGCTGATATCGCCCTTGGGGCGCGGGGTGACGATGATGGGGGAGCGAATCGTGGGGCGGTCTATATTCTATTCATGAACACGGATGGGACGGTCGCGTCCTATCAAAAGATTTCTGATACGGAAGGCGGATTTACCGCGACGCTTGATGATAATGATCGATTTTCCGCAATGGCAATTGCAGGCATCGGAGACCTGAATAGTGACGGAGTGATCGATATCGCGGTTGGTGCAACTGGAGACGATGATGGCGGAGTTGATCGTGGTGCGCTCTATATTCTATTTATGAACACGGATGGGACGGTCGCGTCCTATCAAAAGATTTCGGATACGGACGGCGGATTTGGCGGCACTCTAGATAACCAGGATCTATTCGGAATGTCGGTGGCAAACATGGGGGACGTCGATGGAGATGGAACGATCGATCTTGCGGTTGGAGTGCAAAATGATGATGATGGCGGACTGGATTTGGGTGCCGTTTACATTTTGTTCATGAATACGGACGGAACGGTTGACTCTGAAGTGAAGATAAGCGATACGACGACGGGGTTTGTCGGGGCGCTCTCAGGTGCCGGCACGGGTGCGGATCAGTTCGGAGTTTCCGTCGCGAACGTTGGTGATCTCGACGGCGATGGAGTGAATGAGCTTGCGGTCGGCGCGTATCTTGAAGATGCCCCTGCCGTTAATGCAGGATCAGCGTTCATCTTCTTCCTAAATACCGACGGCACGATCGATCATTACACGAATATTTATCCGACGCTTGATGCGGGAGACTTTGCCGGGGTGGCTGTTACAAAAGTTGGAGATTTGGATAATAACGGAGTTCCGGATCTTGCGATTGGCGCACAAAGCGACGATGATGGAGGAACGAATCGCGGGGCAATCTATGTCGCGATGATGAATTCGGATGGAACGGTCTCCTCGTATCAAAAAATTTCTGATACCGCTGGAAACTTTACGGCACCACTTGATGATACAGATTTCTTTGGGTCTGCGCTTTCAGGTTTTGGCGACTTGAACGGGGACGGGATTTGCGATCTTTTAGCGGGGGCGCATGCGGATGACGATGGGGGTAATGGTCGTGGATCGGCGTACGTTCTCTTCCTTGACGGGGAGGCGACGTGTGGATCGTCGGGTTCTGGTGGAAGTGGTTCCGGAGGGTCGGGCGGCGGCGGTGCTCCGCTCCCTGTTCCTCCTTCTGTTCCTGGTTCGGGAACATTGCAATCATCCGCAGTTGGGTCAAATTCAGTTACGATTTCTTGGTCGCCGGCTACCGATGACACGACTCCTTCTGACCAACTCGTGTATGAAGTGCGCTATGCTGTCTCTTCAAATGACCTTTCGACGGTTTTGGCAGCGGAAACGAACGGAATTTCCGCTGGGGCACCTCAGTCCGGTATCACCTCGAAAATAGTGTCAGGTCTTCAGCCGGGAACGGAGTATCGGTTTGCCGTTATTGTGCGCGACAATGATTTGACCAAATCGATTTATTCGCAACTTACGCAGTCGACCGAGGCGGTTGTCGATCGGGTTGCTCCGACTCTTTCCGATCGTGTGATTAAGGCTGTGAGTGTTGGTGAAACGACGATTGGCCTTTCGTGGGTTGAGGCGACGGATGACGTGTCACAGGCATCTCAAATAAGCTATGACATCTACAAGCCGACTGGAAATCTACCGATTAACACATTGCCACGTGTCGCGACTAATGCCGCGCTCATTTCGACGGTTACTGGTGTGACCTCGTTTGAATTAACTGGGTTGCAAGTAAATACCGAGTATCCAATCGTTGTCGTTGCTCGGGATCAGGCGGGGAATAAAGTGATTTACAGGGCTGGAGTATTCTCAACGCGGACAGCGGAGCTTGTTGCCCACTACGGCGAATTTGTAAGAATGAACAATGGAAATCAATATTTCTACATCGCTGAAGACGGGTCTGAGGCGTATCGAGTTCTTTCCGCGCTTGTAATGCAGACCTGGGAGCCGGTTTCACAAATTGATTCGCTCGAACGCGCCTCGATCCGACAGATGCCTCTTGGGGAAGAATATGTACTACCAAAGCCGGGAACATTGATTTTATACGCTTCCGGGGTGTACTACTGGATCGATGGCTCCTCGGGAAATGTTGCACGCCCGACGCTTCGTCCATTTGCAAGCGAGGCGGTGATTGCGAGTATTTTCGGAGCGAAGTGGAGAACAAACTTCGTGATTCAAGTTGATGCGGAACAATTGAGCGGACTTACAATGGGAGAGATTGTCGATCAGGCGAGTGACCTTACGGTCAATCCGTCGCTCCTAAAGACAGTGAAGCAATATCGTGCCGATCTAAAGATGTAGGATGTGCATAACGCCAGCTCGAAAGGGCTGGCTTTTGCTATACTACTTGTCGTATGAGGAAAATTCTGTCTGGAATTTTCGGACCCTTGTTGGTGGCAGTATTTGTATTTACCGTTGGGCGTTTTGCCTTCATGGCTGACGGTGAGGTGCTGACGTATCAAAAGATTTCGGACACGGACGGAACGTTTACGGCGACACTTGATGATGGTGATAACTTCGGATCCTCGGTTGCGAATATTGGGGACTTGAATGACGATGGAGTGATTGATTTGGTCGTTGGTGCAAAAAATGATGACGATGGTGGATCAAATCGCGGAGCGGTCTATATTTTGTTCATGAACGCGAATGGAACGGTTGCGAGTTATCAAAAAATCTCGGATACGGATGGTGGTTTTGATGCGGTGATTGATGATTCAGACAACTTTGGTGTGGGAGTTGCGGCGCTTGGAGATTTGAATGGGGATGGGGTTGAGGATATTGCTGTATCAGCTTCTGGGGACGATGACGGGGGAGCGGCTGGAAATCGCGGGGCGGTTTACGTATTGTTCCTCGATTCTGATGGAACGCTTGACGCAACGGCGGGCGTGAGTGGAACTGGATGGTCGAAAATTTCTGATGATGTTGGGGACTGGACGATAACCCTCGACGCAAATGACCGAATCGGAAATGGATATCTTGACTCGATTGGGGATTTAAACGGAGATGGCGTAGTTGATCTTATCGTCGGTGCCCCAAATGATGATGATGGCGGTGGGGATATGGGCGCGGTCTACATTTTTTTCCTTGATGCGGATGGGACTCTTGATAATACGACGGGATTTGCAAAAATTAGTGACACGACCACGGGTTTTTCCGGGGTACTTTCGGGTGCAGGGACTGGCTCGGATCAATTTGGCGTAGCGGTCGGAAGTGCTGGGGATCTTAATGGAGACGGGCGAAACGAAATCGCCGCTGGAGCGTATCTCGACGATACCGGGCTTTTAAACGCTGGATGTGTGTACGTCTTTTTCTTGAATACGAATGGAACAATTTCCTCATACCAGCAAATCGCAATCGGAGTCGGAGGGTTTCCATCTGGGCCACTTGAGGCTGGAGATGGGTTTGGGACCGCTGTGTCGACAATTGGAGATTTGAACGGGGATGGTGTTCCGGAGCTTGCGGTTGGCGCGTTTAGTGATGATGACGAAAACAGTACCGCAGGAGCGATTTACGTTTTGTTCATGGATCCAGATGGTACGCTTGACGCAACCGCTGGGGCGAGTGGTGCCGGGTATACGAAAATCTCGGGGACCTCGGGGAATTTTACCGCTACGCTAGACGCGAGCGATCAGGTCGGTGCCGGAGACCTTGGTGCCATTGGAGATTTGGATGGAGACGATATCGTTGATTTTGCGATGGGAGTATATCCTGACGATGATGGTGGAAATGGTCGGGGGGCGGTTTACGTTATGTTTATGGACGGCGTACCGGATGGGGATTCGACTTCTCCAACGGTTGGGGGTGGGGGAGCGATTACGGTCGATGGAGACTTTTTCTCCTCCGATCTTTCTTGGACGGCATCGACGGATGAAACGAGCGCACAATCGGCGCTCGTGTACAAAGTGTACTTTGCGGAAGATGGCGCCGACTTAGACTCGGTTGCTGATATTGAGGCAAATGGAACCCTCCTTTCGACGCAAACGGATGATGTGACGTATACACACTCGGGACTTCAGCCAAATACCACATATACCTATAACGTGATCGTTTCTGACGAGGCAGGAAATAAAACGGCCTATACACAAACCGACGGATCGACGCTCTATCCGTCGCAATCCAACCAAACATTCCCGAATCGACCGTACTTTGCAATCTCCGGAGATGGTTGTTCCTCGGAACGCTTGATTGAGGTTGAGTTTGGGGGAAAGTATGTTTCCGATGTTGTGATCTCGGATGACCCGGATTTTATCGGAGCTCAGTGGACTCGGTATGACGAAAATTCGTTGACGATGGTTGATGATCCAAGTATCGGGACCGGGTATTATCCTGTCATGCGCTCAACGTATCTTCTTCCGGCAAGAAAAGGAGACTACACGCTCTATGCGCGCGTGCGAACGGCCCACGGCAATCAGTCTCCAACTATGACTGATACGGTCTCGCTCAAAAATACTTCGGATTGTAGTTCCGCTTCGGGGGATCAAGAGGAGGATCTTTTTGGAAGTGGTGTAGGTGCTGATCGAGAAAAAACGATTACTGTTGGCGCGTTTGTCCGTTCAAAATCACTCCCGGATGTTTACTACATTGACAATAGCATGACCCGAAGGCCAGTCTATAATGAGCAGGTATTGAAAACATGGGGTGCTCGCGTTCAAACTCTTGAGGACGATATGGTTGCTGGTATTCCGATTGGATCGTCGCTTATTCCGGCCTACGGAACGACTCTCGTTCAATTTTCTGGGAGGGATACGATCTATTTGATTGATCGGGTTGTGTCCGAGGGTGTTGATGATGCTGACCAGCTCCTTCTTCGGCCTATTGCGTCTTCCGCTCTTGTGGAGGAAATTTTCGGAAAAGAGTGGGGGAAAAAAGTACTGGTCTTACCGGAGTCGATGTATTCTTCTATGCCTTTTGGCAAGGCGGTGAACGGATTTGATCTCCGCTATCAAAAAGAGGGAAAGAAGTATCGAATTTGGCGCTAAGTCGTCCACAGCACGCGCAAGGCAACTTGCGCGTTTTGGTTTATAATAGGAGCAATTATGAGGAAAATTCTTGTCCTTTCGTCGATCCTTTTTCTCCTCGGAGTCGTTGTGGTTCCAGGGGCGGTTCACGCACAGTCTTTTGGGCTCGCCGATATCGCTTCTTCCGCGGGTCTTGGGGACGCGACGCTTCCCGAGATTATCGGTGGATTGATTCGCGTGTTTCTTTCGATCCTCGGGGTCATTTTCCTTGTATTGATGATTTATGCGGGGTTTCTTTGGATGACGGCGGGAGGCGATGATGACAAGGTTCTTGTTGCGAAAAATACGATTATTCGGGCAAGCATCGGTCTTGCGATTATTCTTCTCTCCTACGCGATTACGACGTTTGTCTTCAATGCGTTGACGGGTGGGTCGGGACTATTTGGTGGGGGCGGAAATTCGAACGGTTCGGGAGGGGTGTCTCTTGAGCCATACTCTGGATCTTATGGGCGTGCGATTCGGGATCATTATCCAAGTCGAGGAGCAACCGATGTTCCTCGCAATGCGAAGATCTTCGTAACATTTGCAAATGAAATGGATCCAGCGTCGTTTATCAAGGGCTACGAAGCGGGAAATGGTGCCACGGCCTTGAACGATGAAAATGTAAAAATTTACGTTACCCGCGAGGGTGAGAATAGCGCGCTTAAGGCGACAGATGTCCGGGTTGCGATGGCGCCGGGAAATAAGACGGTAACGATCACGCCTCCGATTCTTGGTTCTGCGACCGCTGATATGCAGTATACGGTGGTGCTTCGCGATACGATTCGTAGCGCGGATGGAAAGAAGGTTCTGGGGACAGGTGGATACCGATGGTTTTTCACGGTAGGAACGACGCTTGATACGACGCCTCCGACGGTTGAAGGAGTGCTTCCAAGATCGGGCGGAAGCTATGACAAGAATATTTCGGTTGAGTTCCACTTCTCCGAACCGATCGACCCGCTTTCTGCAACAGGAGTTGTCGCGGAGGGATTTGATGGGTTGACGGTGACGAGCGCGGGAGCCCCGGTCGACGGAACATTTGAGATTTCAAACGGATACAAGACGGTGAGCTTTAGGCCTACGGCGGTTTGTGGGGTGAATGCATGTGGAACCACGATGTTCTGCCTCCCGGGCGCTTCGGCGATTGAGGTGACCGCGCATGCGGGAACGGTTGGAGCGAATCCGCCACAGGTAGATTTGTTCCCAGCGGACGGAATCGTTGACATGACGGGGAATGCGCTTGACGGGGATGCAGATGGAGTTGCGGGAGATGATTACTTGTTCGCGTTTAGAACGACGGACGCGGTCCGAAGCGGGGCTCCAACGATCGAAACGATTTCTCCGGATATTCGGGCGGAAAACACCCTTCTTGATACGCCGGTAACGATCGTTTTTGATGGGTTGATGTCGAGTGCGAGCCTGCATTCCGACTCGATCCTCTTAACGCCAACGCCTGATCATGAACTTTGGTACAACGTGACGCGACAAGAGCTTGATGCGGGTGGAGCGATCGCTTCCGGAGCGTCGGCGGTGAAGACACAGGTGACGATTCGTCACGGGGTCTTCCTCGAATCGACTCCTGAGACAACGCACTCGTACGCGGTCGAGGTTACAAATCAGGTACAAGATCTTTATCAAAATTGCTTCTTCCCGTCGGAGGGTCCGGGGCTTGTCGGGGAATCCTGTGGGGTTTCTCCTTCAAAACCGTACTGCTGTGATGGTGTAGCAACGGCTACGGCTTGTCATACCCGCTAACATGTCTAAACGCATTCTCTCATTTCTTCTACTCACATTCCTCGTCGTCCTTTTCGGCGGGGTTTTGGGCGATTCAGTCCCGGCGCTTGCGCAGGCAGACGGCGTTGCGGAAGTTGGCGCTCGCGCGGGATTTGGGGACGCAAGTCTTCCGGAGATTGTCGCAAATTTGATTCGCGCGGCGCTTGGGATGCTTGGAGTTGTTGCGCTCGTCCTTGTGATTTACGGAGGATTTACGTGGATGACGAGTGGGGGAAATGAAGAGAAAATTGCGCGAGCGAAGCGGATTCTTATTTCGGCAGGAATTGGTTTGGGAATTATTCTTTTGTCATTTGCGATTACGAGTTTTGTTCTTAACTCGATTCTTGGGGCGACGAATGGAACGGGTTCGGGGGGTCCGGGTGGAGACGGGTCTGGCGGGGGAATCGGTGGTCTCGGCGGTGGATCCGGGGCGACATTTGTTGTAACAAAGGTTGAGCCGACCGGAGAGGTTGCGATTCGAAATATCGTTGTAAGCGCGACGCTTTCAAGGACGATTGATGAAAGTACTGCAAATAATGCGCTTGTTATTCGTACAAAGGCGACGGGTGAAGTGGTTCCTGGAACGGTAACTGTTTCCGGTAATCGTCTTAAGTTTGTTCCCGAGGCTCTCTGTCCGGAGCCGAATGCCGATCGACGCTGTTTTGTAGAGAATACGGCCTACACGGTCACGGTCGAAAATACGCTCAAGAGCGCAAATGGAAAACGCATTGATTGCAGTGGTGGGCGTTGTCTTGCTGAATTCACGAGCGGGTCGATTGTGGATACGGAGAATCCACGAGCAGAGTTTATTGTTCCGACCGTTGGTACACAGCTTGCGACGAATGCGGTTGCCCCGATTCGTGTTGATGCGACCGACGATGCGGGTGTTGCAGTAGGAGTGTTTACGGTTGATGGTGCGTTTATCGATTCTGTTACGGGAACGGGGGAGGATCCGAAGGCGGTCTCGCTTCTTTCTGCTTGGGATACGACGGGTTACCAAGATGCGAGTCCGTATACAATCGGTATTTCGGTTGAAGATTTAGCGGGAAATACTGTAGAGGAAACGGTTCGTGTGTCGATTGGTCCGCTTCATTGTTACAATAATGTGATTGATCCGTCCGAGGGCGAGACGGGAGAGGATTGTGGGGGTGTTTGTGGAAGTTGCGGTGGGGAAGTCTGTACCCAAAATAGCGATTGTTCTTCGGGCGTGTGTACAAACGGCGTCTGTGCAGAGAGTGCTGGAACCGAGGGGGCGCCCGTCTTGTCGGCTCTTTCTCCAAGCGCAGGTCCGATCAAGCAGTATGTGACATTAAACGGTGCGTTCTTTGGTGCTCGAACCGGAACGGTTCGCTTTACCAATGTCTCTACCGGAGATACGGCCGTTGCCGATGTTACGTTCCCGGAAGCTTGTTCTGAAGATTACTGGGCCTCGACACAGGTTACGGTCATGGTCCCAAGTAGCTACACGAATGGACTTCGTGTTGTTGAGGCTCCGCACACGCTTACCCTCGTTCGCTATGACGGACGCGTTTCAAATACACTACCATTTGTCATCACATCCGGAACCCCAACTCCAGGAATTTGTGCGCTTTCTCCAACGCAGGCGCTCCAGGGGGCGAACGTCATCGTTCACGGTTCGGGATTTGGCGCTTCGACCGCCTCGCTCTTCTTTGCGGACGATGTGTCGGCAACGGTTAGGTCGTGGTCTGATGCGCAAATTACAACAACCGTTCCGGAGAATGCCCGAACAGGTGGTGTGTTTGTTGAGCTTGCGGATGGACGGGAAAGTAATCGAATGACTTTTACTGTTGGAAGCGCGGGAGAAACGAGCACGGGCGTAGGAGAATCTGCCTACGTGTGGCATTTTTCAACCGGAAATCTTGCAAATATTCCGTCGCTTGTCGTTGCCTGTAGCGAGGATCGTTTAAGCGCTGTCCCAAACAATGTCTTTACAAATGGGGCCTGTGTGAACGCGGAGGTGTACGCAGAATTTACGACCCGAATGCTCCCATCCTCTCTTAAAGAAGGAGAGACAATTTACGTCGAGCGTTGTCAAACGGAACGATGTGCGAACGGTCAAAAAGTCGATGGAGAGTTGTCGCTTTCGACGAGTCCTGACCGAACGGCTTTTAGTTGGGTGCCAAAAAATGGCGCGATGCTTGAGCCTGGAACCGTGTACCGCGTTGTTGTAACGAAGGATGTTCAAAGCGACACGGGTATTTTGGCGGGTGCGGATAGTCAGTTTACATTTACAACGCGAGAAAGCGCCGAGCTGTGCGCGGTTGATCGTGTTCGAGTTCTTCCAGCGATCGAGTCGCTTAACGCGCTTAATGAAACGAGTGAATTTAGAGCATTTGCAGGAACGAATACCTGCCAAGTTCTTCGCGGTGACGACATGAACTGGTTCTGGTCGATTGACGAATCGGTCGCTTCGCTTGAGGCGGGGGCTTGTTCAATGATTACCGGTGAGCAGTGCGCGGTGGCGACGGCGCTTTCCGAGGGGCGAACGGAAGTAGTCGCCGAAGAGCGAACTTCGCGAAAATCGGATTCAGCGCAACTTGAAGTGAACTTTACCGATCCGTATGTCGTACAAGTTTGGCCGCTCGCAAGCTGTACCGAGGCATGTGTCAATATCGAGGTTGGAGCCGAATTCAATTTATCAATGGATCAAGCGATTGAGTCTGCCGGGGGAGTGCGCCTACAGGAGTGTCAAAACGAGCTCTGTCTTTCCTTTACTCGAACGGTGACGGACCGCGCACGTTGTATCCCATCTGCGAGCGGGGAGCCATGTAAGCAAATAGCATTCGTTCTAGATGGCCCACTTACGGCGGATAAGTATTACCGCGCGGTGATTAGTGGAGAGGCGCAAAGCGAGAGCGGAGTATCGCTTACACGTTTGAACTACGCGACCGATTATTCATGGGTCTTCAAAACCAAGGCGACGAATATCGAATGTGCCGTTTCGCGAATAAGCCTCGAGCCGGAACTTCGCGTTCTTTCCGAGATAGGGGCAACGCAAGAGTACGCGGTGCAGGCGTTCGGTTCGGGAGATAGTTGTTCGGTTGCCGGACAGCGGTTGAATGCGGATTCGGTTACATGGAGTTGGGAACAGCCGATTATTGACGAAGAAGGGGTTGCGGAGTTCGTGTCCCCAGCCGGGGCGTCGCTTATCGATTCTGATCGGGGATCGATCGCCCCAGGATGTTCAGCTTCCTGTCTTCCGCTTGGAAGTACGGCGCTTTCGGCCATCTGCGGAAATGGAACGATTGAGGTAGGTGAGGAGTGCGAAGATGGAAACGGCGTGAGTGGAGACGGATGTTCCTCGATGTGTTTGCGGGAGGGAGCGGATCATATTGGTATTTGCGGAGATGGAACGCTTAATCGCGGTGCAAATGGTTCCGGGGAAGATTGTGATGATGGAAATACGGTTTCTGGCGACGGATGTTCCTCTCTTTGTTTGAATGAGGGTTCAAGGTCATCGGTTGGAAGCGCGTGTGGAAACGGAAGCGTTGGATACCTTGCGACGCTTGGAGGTGAAGATTGCGATGATGGAAATCGACGAAGTGGCGATGGGTGCTCCTCCATTTGTTTGAACGAGGGCTCACCAAGTCAGCTCGATGTGTTCGCAGTATGCGGGAATGGACGAATCGAATCACCATACGAAAGTTGTGACGATGGAAATGCTGTTTCGGGAGATGGGTGCTCTTCTTCTTGCGTCCGCGAGGGGGGAAACATTGTCGGATTCTGTGGAAATAATGAACTTGATCGAACGGCGAGCGGCGCGGGAGAGGATTGCGATGATGGAAATAAGATTAACGGTGATGGGTGTTCCTCAAGTTGTCTCCTTGAAGGATCGTCTCTTAGCTACGCCGTTCCAGCGATCTGCGGAGACGGTGTGCAAAGTGTCTTTGAATATCCGGGATGCGAGGTTGGCCTCGCGGGTGACGGACGAGAAGATCCACTTCAGCTTGCGCGAATCGCAGACGGCGCCTCCGCGCGTGTAAGTGAGGAAACGAATCGCGCCTCCGCCACTGTCCGCGTTGCGGCGAGCGCGTATAATCTTGCCGATGAAGCGAGTCTTACGCTTACTTGTTCGGCGCAGTCTGATCTTGATTGCTCCGACCCGCAGACCCATGGGGTTGGCGCAAATGCGTGCTGTTCGCTTCGTCCAACCGTAACACTCTATCCAAATGGTCAGGATGTTTGTCGCAACGCGTCGCTTTACGGTACATTCACGCAAGAAATGAGCACGACTTCATTTGAAAATAACGTTTTCCTTGTCCTAAGTTTGAATGAGGTAACAAATCAAACCTGCCCGGCGGATCACTCGATTCTCGTTGAGGGAGATTTGGTGCGAGGTGGTGGTTCGATCTTTGGTCGTGCGATTCGTGGACTCAAGCTTCTTGTTCGCGGAGAAAATGTCCGCGCAATCGAAGCGGGGCTATGTGTCCTTCCTATTTCATCGGTCTCTCAAGAGGCGAATGAGGATACGACAACGGATGTTTCTTTCCACTATCGCGCACTATTGCAACCGAATGCGCAGTACCGACTTGAGGTGTTGTCGGATCGAACGACGACAAATGATCGAGGAGAGGAAGTGACTGTTCCGGGAGTAAAGAACGCTCTTGGTGTTTCGATGCGCTCGGACGCAGGAACGATTTTTGAGACGGGAAGCGAGGTGTGTTCGCTTGACCAAATTGAAGTATCGGACACGTCCCGAACGAACCCTGGCGTCTTTACGGCGACGGGTGAGCGCCATGTCTTTAAAGCGACCCCGGTTTCATATTCACGTGGACGCCGAATCCCGATCGAGCCGATTGAAAATGTGTACGATTGGACTTGGGGAGAATGGCGAGAGGATTCTCGTGGTGAAATTGTGCTTGTTGATGAAGAGGCTGGTCCGCGCGCGGAGATTGTTGCCGGTAATGCCTCCGGTTCTGCAAAAGTTGTGGCGCAAGCAAAAATTACAACCTCGCCGGGATCTGATTTAAATACCACGGTTGCTGGAACGAGGACGGTCACGACCTCTGTTTGTGCAAATCCTTGGCCAAGTCGAGATTTGTTCCCGTTCATTGACGATGGTTCCTCAAAAAATGCAATGATTGACGAAGGGGCAGGTTGGATGAACTTTTCGATGCATTATTGTCGTGACGCTGGTGATCGAGCGGTGATAACCGATGATCTACCATCGCTTTCGATTATCGCGCCAACTGATACAGAGTCGCCAACCGTTCTTAAGGAGTACTTGCTTCGTGTAAACGATGATGCAACAAACGATGCGATCGGAATTCGTATTTCGGCGAACCCGACGTATCTTTCGCCAATGGAGTGGTACAAGGCGCAAGGATTTACAGGCTCTCCAACCTCGCGTGTACTTGATGGATTTGAGGCGGTACAGGATGGTCGAACGGTGTATGTTGCCGCTCCAAACTTCACGGCGAGTCGAGCAACCTATCCAAACATGTATGTTATCTCGTACAACGAAGGGGCGAGCGAGGCGACGCGCGCAATTCACGAGCAAATCCTTGAAAATTTCCGCTTCGTTACGAATCTTGAATCAACCGGACTCTGTTTCAATGATGGGGAATATACAGCGACGACCTGTTCGTCAAACCGTGACTGTAATGTTTCGGCTGGGGAAGTCTGTGCGGATGAAAAGGCTCGACTTGCGCGAGATATGCGCCGTCTTACCGATTTGCGCTCGGTTGAGCTCGCGCTCCAATCATATGCGACAAAGAACGGACGTTGCTCGGTTACGACGGATCGCGCCTGCACGTCTTCTCTTGAATGTCCGCAGGGCGAGCAGTGCGTAAGTGCGGTTCCAACGGTTGCGTCAGGATCATTTGTTCGCGGACTTGCCTCGAGCGCTTGGCCTACTTGGTCGACTCCGCTTGGAAATGAAATTGGAACAACACTTCCAGTCGATCCGCTCAATAGCTATGCGAGCTGTGGCAACTCTGCCTATCCAAATCAAGATCCTTCTACCTGTTTTGACGAGCGAACATCACACTACATCTGTCCAAACGATTCATACGTCTACCACTACCGAGCTCGAGGACCGTTCGATTACGAATTGACGGCGGAGCTTGAGTATGACGAGGCGACGTGGATTTATCCGATTGATGTAGGGAATAAGAATCGCCTTACGGTTGCGGGATCAAACTCAATTGGAGACGGATTTATCGGAACCTCGGTTATGTGTGAGGGGGCAGTCTACGGAGAGACGAGTCTTTGTGGAGACGGTGTTGTTGGATCTGCGGAATACTGCGAAATCGGTCAACAGGGTTCCGCGGTTCCATGTGATACAAATGGAGACGGAACGCTTGACGGACTTCGCGCGCAAATTTGTAACGCTACCTGCTCGGCCTTCGTTGCGAATACCTCGGCGGCATGTGTTCCGGCAACGTGTGGAAACGGTGTTATTGACGGAGTTGGGGAGCAGTGTGACGACGGAGCGCAAAACGGAGAATATGGATACTGTGGCGCGAGCTGCACCTACGCGACGGCCCTTTATTGTGGAGATGGAACGGTCGGTGCTGGAGAAGTCTGTGATTGTGGAGATGGAACAAACGGACGCGCTTTTGGTGGGGGACTTTGCGGAGGTGTTGCGAATGGTGAGTATGGGAGCAACCCTGCGGGTACCTGCGCCTGGGATTGTTCAGGACCTGCGCCATTTTGCGGAAATGCGGTAATTGAACCTGGGGAGCAGTGTGATGGAAATACAGAGTCATGGGACGGAAAGCTTTGTGTGCGGGGAGTGTTTGCTGGAATGCCATGTCAGTCGAGTGATGATTGTAATGGGAACTCATGCGGAGGTCCGGCGATTCGTAATGAATGTCCGGTCTCGACCGTCTGTGTTTCGGGCGATCCGGCGAAGCGCGGTTCGATTTGTTCGGTTGATGCGGACTGCTCGAGTGCTGGGGCACAAGACGGTGATTGTTCCGCAAACCCAGTACAAACAACGCGAACGCGAATCTGTAATGATGATGGATCAGCTGGTGACCTTTGTACTTGGACGACGGATCGTGGATATATCGGAATTGAGTGTAAGGGGCCGATTACCTGCGGAAATGGAACGCTCGATGCGGGCGAGGCGTGCGATGACGGAAATGGAAATAATACGGATGCCTGTACAAATGAGTGTCGATTGAACGTCTGTGGTGACGGATACGTGCACTCTGGAATTGAGGCCTGCGACGCGGGAGATCAAAACGGAGAAATGTGCCGATCGTCTTACGGATCAACCTGCAATTACTGCTCAACTTCGTGTCAGTTCGTCGCGACGAGTGGGGCCTATTGTGGGGACGGAATTCGAAATGGTGGCGAATACTGCGATCAAAGCGATATTCCATACGTCTTCATCTCGGAGGGCGGAGATATTTTCTCGACCTGTGAGCCGTCGCAAGTTGGGGATGGGTTCATCGATCAAGGAACGAATTACGTGTGCGCACGTGTAGGAATGTGTAATGGAGGGGCAAATAATGGATCATACTGCTCGCCGACATCGGGAACATCATTTGCGAATTGTGCGATCGGTGGGGGAGTCTGTGAGTTTGGCGCTTGTGACGCATCTTGTTCGCTCGCGTGTCCTACCTCAACCTCACCAAGTCTTCTTCGAATCTCAACCAATCTTTCGGGATCGAGAACCGAAACGAGCGCAGAATTCAACAGTTATACGACGCTCAGCGAAGGCCGTTCATCGCTCTTCACTCCGACATTCGGTTCACTCGTTGTTCCGGCTTGTCGCGTCGCGACGACTCCGGTGGCGGATATCGACTTCTTGTTTGAGGGTGGAGACGCTAAGGTGGCGATCGTTGTTGATCGCACCTCCCAGTCGGGTCGACGACAGCCAAGTCGGCTTAGTGTTGAGAAAGACATTGCGACACGAATCGTAAATACGGTCTTTGCGGATGAAGATCTTGATGCAAAGGTTGCGCTCTACAGTTACCCGACGACGGCTCCCGCGGCACGTGTTTCAAGGGATAGTGTGGTGTGTTCTGCTGATGGATTCTGTGGCGAGTCGAGCCAAACGGCGCTTCTTAACCTGATTCAGGGATACACATCGCTTAGCTCCTCCTACGGAGCGGGAGATATGAACTCTGCACTCTCTAGTGCCTGGCGGGGGCTAAACACCAACTGGAACGGCGAAAAGCGTGCGATTATTCTCTTGAGCTATGGTCAGCACGCCTCCGGACAGGGTCCCGACGATGCGCTCTCGTCTTCGTATAATCTTCCGCAAAACGGAACATTGATCGAGTCGATCCGAAATGATGGCGTGTCGGTCTTCACGGTGTCTGTTGAGCCAAATCTCTTTGTCAGCACACCATCCCCGCAGGCGAACATGGTTCGTTGGTCGAGTGGCTATATGAATCCAGGAACGGGAATTGATCCAGATACGGGTATCGACTACGCTTACACAGTTCAATACACCTCGAACCCGCCTCCGCTCGCCGATGGAATCGAGGATATGGTGACCCGACTTCTTGCGTCGATCCGATTCTTATTCATCGTCAATGGTGTTGAAACGAATGGTATCGTTCGAGAAGGAAATAGTGTCGAGCTTCCATGGCCGGAAGGATTCACCTGTGACGAAGATCGAAGTCAAACGGTTCCGTTCCGCTTCTACTTTGACGATGAAACGGCAACCGGGGACCCTGGAACGGTTCGAATCCAGAACGTGAAATTCAACATTTGTACACCGTAGTATGGGGGACTATCAATTCTATCAGTTGAGTGAGGAGGGGAGACCTGCGCCAGAAGCGCAAGCTCCCCGTCCTTATCGGGCGCCGGTACTTCCTTGGGTTTTTCTCGTGGTCGTCGTTTTGATTCTTATCGGGTCGCTCGTATTTGCAGTGAATGTGATTCGTTCGGCTCGCGGGGCGAGCGAGACGCGCTCGGTTGTTGAGACGCGGTACGAGGAGGGGATCGCGACGTGTGTAGAGTCGGGTGCGGTTGGTGCCGATTGCGAGGCGACGGTTCGGAAAGACCTTGCGAGTGAATTTTTAGATCCGAAGCTGTGCCGGGAACTTTCCGGCGAGGCGCGTGTGAATTGTGTGACGGTGACCGCGGTCGAGCTCCTCGACGCAAAGGCATGTGGCGTGCTTTCGGGGGACGAGAAAGAGGGGTGCGAGGATCTTCTCTACGCGCTCGTTGCGCGAAAGGAGAATGACCCGAGTCTTTGTGAAAAAATTGCAAATGAGGAGCGAAGAACGATTTGTCGTTCCGATTTCGGGATCGTGAGCGAAGCATTGACACGAGCGATTGAGGCGAATGATCCAAGAATCTGTCCTTCGCTTCCGACCGAGGACGAGCGTCTCGCCTGTATTGACGAGTATTCATCGATCGACACGGATGGAGACGGCTACTCGGATTACGAAGAAGTGCAAAACGGTTTTAGCCCAACGGAATAATTTGTTACAATAGAACTATATGTTTGACGATGAGAACAACTCAACGCCCGCGAATCTTCCTGTTCCGCCAACTCCTCCTCAAGAGCCGGTTATCCCGGTAGCGGATGCGGTTGATCCGTTTGCGGATTCAGATCCGGTCGTTGAAGCGCCTCGGTCTACGCTTCCGCCTTCGGAGCCACTTCCTAGTCCAACACTTCCCGAGTCTTCGCGACCCGACACGGCGCGTGCTCCGCTTGCACCCGTTGCTCCGGAAGCATCCTCGGGGAAGGGGGTATTTCTTCTCGTGTTTGGTATGCTGACCTTGATCTTGATTGTTCTTGGAGTTGCTGCCTTCCTAGCGTATCGCGAGCTCATTAGCCTTCCAGCTGAGCAGGCTCCCGTAACAGAGATTACGATTCCAGATTTAGAGCCACCGGTTGAAGAGCCTACGACTCCAGAGCCAGTCGTTACTTCGACGGTCGATACGGATAATGATGGGTTAACGGACGCCGAAGAGGCAAGATATGGAACAGATGCCGATCGTTCGGATACGGATAATGATGGGCTTCCGGATAAAGACGAGGTTCAAAAGTACGATACCGACCCGCTTGATCCCGATACGGATGGAGATACGTTCCTCGATGGAGTAGAGGTTATTTCTGGTTACGATCCAAAGGGTCCTGGAAAGCTCGTCGACTTGCCGAAGTAATATGTTTCAAAGGGGGAAAAAAGAACAATCTACAATGCCTTCTGCCGTTCTGCCAGCAGGGCTCGAAATTCGTGTCATGCCGAAGGAATTTTTAGGTGTTCAAGCCGAACGACCCCTGAACCAAAATAGTGTTCCTGCTCCTATCGTCGCCCCCGAGCCACCAAAGCCGGTCGCTGAGCGGCCGGTCGCGCAGGCTCCGCTTGTTGTAAAACGTCGTTCGCACCTCGTTCGCAACGTCGCTATTTTCAGTGTCATTTTCCTTCTATTCGTTGCCCTTCTTAGCGCTGGCGCGTATTACTACTTCGTTGTTCTTCCCGGAGAAGAGGTCGTTGTTCCGGATGCTCCACGTCAACCGATTGCAACCCCGGTTGTTCCAGAGCCCGTCCTTGAACCAACACCTGGCGTTGATACGGATAGCGATGGACTTACGGATCGAGAAGAGGCGCTTTACGGAACCGATTTCCGCAACGCTGATTCGGATGCGGATTCGTTCCTTGATGGGAACGAGGTCTTCCACCGTTATGACCCGCTCGGCCTTTCGCCGTCGACCTTGTTTGATACGGGCTCCGTTCTTGTGTACAAGGGCGCTCGTCCGGATTCCTTGGGCTATGAAATTTATTATCCGAAGGCTTGGGCCGTAACCGAGGGCCTCGCCGGATTTACGATCGCTCTTCCACGAACAGAGTCGATTTCCCTCGCCTATGAAGCAACCGGTACCGTTCCTTCCGGCGCAACGAAATCGACGACAAAAAACGGCTTTGTTGCCTACACGAGTAAAGATAAGCGTACCGTGATGATTGAGCTCGAAAACGGGGCATTTGCCGTCTTCCGCTACGAATTGAATGACGCGATGACGATCGAGTATTTGCAGACGTTCCAAATGATGGTAAATAGTTACCAGCATGTTGAAGCTTGATGTTGATCAAACGGAAATTCCGGAACAAGAGCGCTTTTCTCAGGCGCTTTTTGAGCGTATCGCGAGTGAACTATCAAGGACGCTCGGCGCGAAGAGTGACGGCGAAATTGCTGTGTTGTTTGTTGGGGACGCAGAGATTCAGCGGTTAAATCGACTTCATCGAGGAAAAGATTCGGTAACCGACGTTCTTTCATTTTCCTACCGGGAAGCTCGTGAAGAAAACGAGTCGCTCGGCGATATCGTTATTTCCTATCCGCAACTTGTACGCCAGGCAACAGACAATGATCTTGAGCTTGAGGTGGTGGACCTGGTCGTTCACGGGGTCCTTCATATCTTTGACTATGATCACGAGAAACCAGAAGATGCGAAGCGAATGTTTCCGATACAAGATGCGGTTGTAAAAGCAGTTCTATGATCCGTGTCCTAAAAAGCATTCGTCATGCCCTTCGGGGGCTTTACGGAATCGCAAAGTCCGAGGGCAATTTCCGACTCGAACTTTTTGCAGCCGTGGTCGTTATCGCGCTTATCGTTTACTTCCCCTTGGCGACCTGGGAGAGCGTACTTCTTCTTGTCATGACCTCATCAGTCCTTGTTCTTGAGGTCTTGAACACCGCCTTTGAACGGATCTCGGACGCGCTAAAGCCGCGCCTCCATCCGATGGTTAAAGAGGTTAAGGATCTTATGGCGGGAGCGGTGTTATTAACAGCCCTCACGGCGGTAGTGGTTGGAGTCCTTATTTTACAGGGGTATCTCCTCGATTGGCTCGGGTTTTAGATTTTTCATTTTCTGCTATAATAGACGGTAACCAGTATGGCGGACGCTTTAATTACAGGACTTGATATCGGTTCCTCGACGATTCGTGTTGTTGTAGGACAAAATATGCCAAGTGAAGACGGGGGAACGATGCTCCATGTTACAGGAGCTATCGAAGTGCCTTCGGTAGGGGTTCACAAGGGAACGATTTCGAGCATGGAGGATGTTGTTTCGTCTATTTCAAAGGCCCTTGAGAGGGCAGAACGGATGACGGGTACGGCGCTTAACCGCGCTTGGGTTTCGATTGCTGGCCAGCATATTCTTGTTCAAGAAAGTCGTGGGGTGGTTGGTGTTTCAAAGCCGGATGGAGAAATTAACGAGGATGATGTTGCACGGGCGATTGATGCTGCGCGAACAGTTGCAACGCCGTCGAATTATGAAATTCTTCATGTCATCCCGAAAAGTTTTAGTGTAGATGGACAGCAGGGGATTAAAGATCCGGTGGGAATGAATGGAATTCGGCTTGAAGTTGACGCGGTGATCATCCAAACTCTTACCTCGCAAATTAAGAACATGACAAAAAGTGTTCACCGAACGGGGCTTGATATCGAGGATCTTGTATTTTCTCCGCTTGCGGTCGCTGAAGCTGTTCTTACGCAACGACAAAAAGAGCTCGGGGTTTGCCTTGTGGACGTTGGTGCGGCGACGTCAACGCTCGTTGTTTTCGAGGAGGGAGACATTCTCCATACTGCCGTCCTTCCGTTTGGAGGGGATCATTTTACAAATGACATCGCGATTGGTCTTCGAACAAGTCTTGAGGTTGCCGAGGCGATTAAGCGATCGGTTGGAACGGTGCTCCCAGACTCGGTCCATAAGAAAAACGAGTTCCTTCTTTCGGACTATGGATCGACCGAGCAAGAGATTGTGAAGACGCGGTTTATTTCGGAAATTCTTGAAGCGCGCGCGGAGGAGTTGTTTGAGGCGATTGATGATGAACTTCAAAAAATTGATCGCTCGGGAATGTTGCCGGTTGGAATTGTGCTTACCGGGGGAGGGATGAAGCTTCCTGGTCTTACCGAGGTCGCGAAAAAGATTTTGCGTCTTCCTGCGGTTGTTGGCGCTCCGCTAGGAGTAACGAGTGCGGTCGACGAGGTGCGAGATACCGCGTTCTCGACGGCTGTCGGGTTGATTGTCTGGGGCCACACGATTCGTTCCGCAAGCACCTCTCGTTTCAGCTTTAATTTCAAAGGATTTGCACAACTAAAGACGCTCGCAAAAAAGCTGATCCAGCGCATTATTCCCTAAGGCTAGCAAAGAATTATAAATGACCCGTTGGGGTCATTTTTGTTATTCACAATCCACGCAATGGATCGTTGTACTTTCAATAGGGTGTGTTAAGATTCGAATACAAATTTTGGCTAGCAAAAGCGATAACGAATACAAATTGTGTTCATCGCTCGTAATATTCTCCTATGGGACAAGTGAAACCGGAAATCGAAACCTTTGCAAAGATAAAGGTCCTTGGAGTTGGCGGAGGTGGAGGATCTGCGCTCAACCGGATGATTCAAGAAAAGTTGCGCGGAGTCGATTTCATTGCGGTGAATACGGACGTACAAGCACTTCAAGAGAATCAATCATCAACAAAAATTAGTATCGGAAAAACGGTCACGCGTGGACTCGGGGCGGGAATGAATCCGGATCTTGGGCGTCGCGCGGCGGAGGAAAATGCGAACGATATTCGTAACGCACTTGCGGGTTCGGACATGGTTTTTTTAACGGGTGGACTTGGCGGAGGAACGGGAAGCGGAGCGCTTCCAGAGGTTGCAAAAATTGCTCGAGAAATCGGAGCACTTACGGTTGCCGTCGTAACGAAGCCGTTTAGCTTTGAAGGGGCGCAACGAAAGCGCATTGCGGACGACGCTTACCAAGAGCTCGCTGCACAGGTTGATACGATTATTACGATCCCGAACGATCGCGTGCTTCAAATTATCGACAAGAAAACTTCGCTTCTTGAGGCATTTCAGATTGTCGACGATGTACTCCGACAGGGCGTGCAGGGGATTTCGGAAATCATTACGCTCCCTGGACTTATTAACGTTGACTTTGCCGACGTGAAAGCGATTATGCAAAATGCGGGATCGGCGCTTATGGGAATCGGGAAGGCAAGTGGGGAAAACCGCGCGGTTGAGGCAGCAAAAATGGCGATCGCCTCTCCGCTTCTTGAGCTCTCGATTGATGGGGCGAAAGGAATTCTCTTTACAGTTACCGGAGGAACGGACCTCGCGATGTACGAGGTTGCGGAAGCGGCGAAGATTATCACGGGATCAGCGGACGATGATGCGAAGGTGATCTTTGGAGCGCAAATTGATGAATCATTAAAAGATGAGGTGCGTATTACGGTTGTTGCGACGGGATTTGATAATCGCGATCGCCGGTTAAGTCCGGGACTTGCGGGGGATATGGACATAGCGCCGGTTGCAAGTTGGCGCCCGAACTACGCGGAACCTGTCGGAGGGCGGCGCGAGATGCGCGAGCCTGTATCACCGTTTGAAAAGCGTCGACTCGCTCCGGAGCCGCCAATGCGCGAGCCGCAGCCCGTTCAAACCTATCAACCACCGGTACAGCAATCAATGCAACAGCCGGTCCAACAACAAACGCCTCAACCGGTGGATCGTGGAACGCGTTTTGACACGCAACGGATTGATACGCGTGAAGAGAAAGAAGCGGAAGAAGAAGATCTCGGAATTCCAGCGTTTATTCGACGTAAGATGATGTAGTATGCGATGCCCCGTGTGCGGAAATAAAGACACGCGGGTCGTTGATTCACGTCCCGCAAGCGAAGCGTCGCAAATTCGGCGTCGTCGCGAATGTGAAAAAAAGAAGTGCGGATTTCGGTTTTCAACAATTGAACAAATCGAATTGCTCGACGTGTCCGTGAAGAAGCGCGATGGAACACGAGAGCCTTACGCCCGAGAAAAACTGTTGCGTGGACTTAAAAACGCGCTTGAAAAACGGTCCTATACGGAAAATGCATTCCAATCGCTTGTGCAGGGGATTGAGCGCGATATTCAAAAGAAGCGAACGGGGGAGATTACGAGCAAGGAGCTCGGGGATTTCGTAATGAAGCATCTCCAGCATTTTGATAAAATTGCGTATATTCGCTTTGCTTCGGTCTACCACGCGTTTGAAGATATTGAACACTTCCAGGATGAACTTGAACGCCTCGCACGCACCCAACGAAAGAAACGAAAGGCCCGGTAGTGTGGTACACTGTACGTAACGTATGGAGGGAATTCGTACCACAATCGTTGCGACAATCGGACCAGCGTCAAAAGACGTGGTTACTATTGCAAGAATGATTCACGCCGGCATGTCGGTTGCGCGATTGAATTTCTCGCACGGAACGCACGATGATCATGCGGGATATATTCGCGCGATTCGAAAGGCACAGAAGAAAGCGG
The DNA here is from genome assembly GCA_964401485.1 of uncultured Gammaproteobacteria bacterium. Taxonomy (GTDB): domain Bacteria; phylum Patescibacteriota; class Patescibacteriia; order UBA9934; family UBA9934; genus CAYFMS01. The sequence continues at coordinate 16,692 of CAYNYL010000001.1, read as the reverse complement.
GAAAAGAGGTTGCCATCCTCCAAGACCTACAGGGTCCGAAACTTCGACTTGGGATTCTTCCAAAGGATGGGCTTGAGTTGAAAAAGGGGGAGGAGTGGCGATTATCGGGTGCGATCGATACATACGAAGGGGATAACCGACTTCCGATCGATGTTCCAACGCTTGCACAAGATGTAAAAAAAGATCATCGCGTATTTTTGGACGATGGGGTCATTGAGGCACGAGTGATCCGCATTGTAAAAAACGAAATTGTCATTCGGATTGTAAATGGGGGGATGGTGAGTTCGCACAAGGGAATGAATGTTCCGGACTCCATTATTTCGATTCCTTCATTCACGGAGCAGGATGAACAAAATCTTCTATTCGGACTCGAGCAAGGGGTCGATCTCGTGGCGCTCTCTTTTGTCACCGATCCGATTACGGTTGAGCGTGTCCGCGCGCTTATTGCGAAAAAATGTCGCGTGCTTTCGCGTCCCGTTCCGCAACTCATTGTGAAAATCGAACGTCGACAGGCGATTGAGCGACTTGAAGAGATTTTGGCGGTCGCAGATGGTGCGATTGTAGCGCGCGGTGATCTCGCGATTGAAATGCCGTTTGAAGAGCTCCCGGTTCTCCAAAAAGAAATTATCGATGAGGCACGCCGCTTCGGAGTGCCGGTGATCGTCGCTACCCAAATGCTCCATTCGATGACTCTCCACCCGCGTGCGACCCGTGCCGAGATTACCGATACGGCAAATGCGGTATTTGATCATGCGGACGGCGTTATGCTCTCCTCGGAATCGGCGGTCGGCGAGTATCCGATCGAATCGGTGGCGACGCTTCGAGTCATTATCGAGGAGGCGGAGAAAAACCCGCAACTCTATCGTCCACTTGAGCACCACGCGCATGTTGGCCTCTCGATTCAGGCGGTCCTTGCTTCAACGCTTGTGCAACTCGAAGATCTCGGGGCGATTGATCTTGTCGCCATTCTCGCTGAGGATGAACAGGCGATGGCTGTTTTGCGTTATGCGCGTTTACGGATCCCGATTTACGTCGCGACCCCGCCTTCCGAGCTCACTACACGTTGGCACCTCTACTCGAATGTGTTCCCGGTTTCTGTTTCGGTTGAGAATGAGACCTTCGTCTATCAAATGGATCATGCCCTTCGCACAAGGAAAATCCTTCGCGGTACGAAAAAAACCGCCTACCTCGTAACGGGTAAGCGGGGATCGCTTGAACTTATCGTCCGTTAGAAAGGAGTGAGTTGAGTGAGCGATCGATGGCGGACTCGATTTGGCTATTGAGCCATTTTTGGAATGGTGGGCTCGTAACGGCTTGTCGAAGCGCGAAAATAATAATGGCAAAGAGAACGGTGGTGCCAATGACAAATCCAAGTCCCTGGATCATGCTCTGAACGAGCATTCCAACAATCCCTCGACCAAGTCGAGGTGTTTTCATTCGAGAAACCGCATCGGTAAGTTCGTCGATCGAATCTTGAAGCGCGCGAATTTCTTGAAGAAGTAGTTTTGAATTTGTTCCGCGTGGTTTTTCTTCCATACAGATAAATTGTAGCACACTCGATCTCGAGGTATACTTTGTGACATGGAGTTCTCTTACCGTCCATCGTCAATCCGAGTCGTGTTATCGGCACTGTTTATTGCGTTTACGGTTTCCGTCTGTGCCTACTTTGTGAGTGCACGATTTGGGTATTTGAGTGTTTCGGTCGAGTTCCCGGTCGCGGTTGTTGGAACGGAAACGGAGACGGTACGTTGGAATGTTCAGGGTCCTGCAACGAATGTGGATGTCTATGTTTCGTTTGACGACGGACTCAGTTTTAACCTGCTCGAGACGGCGCTCCCTGTGAACGGTACCTATGAATGGACGGTTCCAAATATTGATGCGGAAGGCCTTCGTATTCGAATTGATGCACGAAATGGGGATGGGCGCGTTCGCGGTCGAGCCCTTTCCGAACCGTTTTCCGTCAGTGCGTCACCGTCCTCAAGCGTACTCCTCGTAAAAGATATCCAGGAATATGATCCGGTCGCTGCGTTCTTCCCGGATCGTGATACGATTGATCAATCGCTTCCAAACGGTATCGCGATTGGGGATCTTGTGCGCTCAAAGTCGCTTCCTGCCGTGTACTTTATCGGGGGAGCGGGGGAGCGTCATCCATTTCCAAATGAAACAATCTATTTCAGCTGGTTTAGCGATTTTGAATCGGTAAAAACGGTGGATGATTCGGTGCTTGCAGAAATTGATCTCGGTCCATCGGTTCGCGTGCGTCCTGGAACTTGGCTTGTGAAGATCGCCTCGACTCCGTCCGTCTATGCGGTCGAACCGGGGGGAATTTTACGCTTTGTACCGAGCGAGGCGACGGCGAAACTGCTTTATGGCGAAAACTGGAATCGACGCATTATAGACGTTGATCCGACCCTCTTCTTCTCATTCGTTGAGAGTAGCCCGGTGTGTAATTGTGGTATGCATACGACCGGAAGTGTGATAGAAAAGGAGGGTATACGATACTACGTATCGGAGACGGGGGATCTTCGTCCATTTGAAGATGATGAAGCGTTTCATATTAACTTATTTCAAGATCGATTCGTTGTGCAAGGATTAGCGCCCGACTTTACGCGAGGAATTGGACCAATGATCCGTGCGCACGAAGAGGTGCTTACGGACTATCAAGATATCGCAAGGGAAAACTAGTATGGAGCTTAGCGACGCTTCCGACATCGTGTATCAAACCTTCCTGTTCTTCCAGATTTTTATTCAGGTGCTTCTTTTAATCTACCTGTTTGACTATCTCGAAAAGAACCATGGTTCTGCGAAAAAGAAGCCAATTCTGACGACAAAGACAGTTTCGATCATCGTTCCTTGCTACAACGAGGAGAAGACGGTGAAAAAAACGATACGATCACTTCTCGCGCTCGACTATCCCAAAAAGATGGTAAAGATCGTCGTCGTTGACGATGGTTCAACCGACGGAACGTGGAAAGCGCTTCAAGAATTTAAAAACGAAGAAAATGTTGTTCTTCTTCAAAAAACAAATCAGGGAAGTAAGTACCACGCTCTAAATTTTGCGCTCGAGCACGTCGACAGCGAATTCGTTGGGTGTCTCGACGCCGATTCGCGCGTTGATTCACAGGCGCTAAAAAATAGTATCAAACATTTTAACGAGGATGCGATCATGGCCGTTGTTCCGACGCTTACAATCGATCAACCACGTTCGTTCTTGCAGTATCTCCAAAAAGTGGAGTACGAGATCGGGAATGCGATGCGAAGCGCGATTTCGGCGATGGATGCGCTCTATATTGCTCCAGGTCCATTTTCGCTTTTTCGAAAATCGGTTTTTGACCGTTTCGGAGGGTATAGCTACGCCCACCATACCGAGGACCTCGAAATTGCTCTGCGGATTCAATCCGCTGGGTACCGCATCGGCTATTCGTCCGATTCATTTGTGTACACGGTTGGTCCAGCGACGTTTAATGCGCTTTTGAAGCAGCGCGTTCGTTGGCTTACTGGGTTTTTGCGCAACATGATCGATTATCGTCGACTATTGTTTTCGCCAAAGTACGGTAATCTTGGAATGATCGTGCTTCCATACTCGATTTTTTCCATCGTCTCGTTTTTATACCTCGCGCCAAATACGATCGTGCGTCTCGCGTCCTGGATTTCGGGAATTCAGTATCGTGTCCTTGGGTTTAGTTTTGATGATATTACTGTTGGCTGGATGTATATCGACCGTGCCTCGCCGATTCTCATTACGATTTCAATGCTCGCGATTGTTGGAATCTTCCTCTACATCGGACGGAAAACCGTGAACCGCCGATTTATTAGTTGGGATATAGCGATTCTTGCGATCTATCCAGCCATCGCCGCGGTTTGGGCGTTAAAATCAATCTACGACGTCGTGTTTTCGCGAGACGTGCCGTGGAGATAACTTTATCTATGAAACATGCAACGAAATATATTACAGCGTTCTTAATTACGGCGGTGATGTTTGTCACCGCGATGGTTGTCTCCGACGAGCTCGAGCAACGTCGAACGGTTGATATCGGTTCGATTCGCAACGGCCTTTCGCTGCAACTTGCAAGCGATGAGCTTGAAGACGAGCTACGAGCGGGGGCGGAGTGTGATCTTTCCCGCCGACAGTCATTCGGGGAAGAGCTCGGCGCCCTTGGCGTACGAATTACCTATCTCGAAGAGCAAAAGGGCTCGGACGATATTGAGGTCATGCAACTTAAGGCGGAGCACTCTCTCCTCCAAATTCGAGATTACCTTCTTACGAAAGCTTTTAATGAAAAGTGTGAGGATAAAATCCCAACGGTTGTCGCGTTTCTTGCAAATGACGGATGTGAGGATTGTTTGCGGGCATGGCATCGCCTAAGTAGCTTCCAGCAAGAATATCCAGAGGTCCGCCTCTACGCCTTCGATACGCTTCTTGATATGTCGATTATTCGAACGTTCCGCGACGTTCTTGGAGCGACAAATGAGCAGATTCCGGTGATTTTCTTTAATGATGAGCTCCTTGAAGGATCGCTCGACGAGCTTCCCGCGGAACTTAAGCGCCGAGCAGATCTTGTTGTCGATCGGGCCGAGGAGGGGGGAGCGGAAGAAGCCACGCAATAAGCGTGGTTTTTTCTTTTGTCTATACGAACAGTGTTTAAAACGAAAACACCACCCTTTTGGGGTGATGTGGTCGTGGCGGGTCGGACGGGACTCGAACCCGCAACTTCCGCCGTGACAGGGCGGTGCTCTAACCAGTTGAACTACCGACCCAATTGGTAATTCCGTGCGAATATCTTAACAGGGGGGCAAAAAATTGGCAAGGGGGCTTTAGATGCAATGAGCCCCCGGACACAGCTGTTGCTGGCCGGGGGCAGGGGGTCATCGGATCTTCGCGATCATCTCGATTTCGGGACAATCGTTAGTCGAGCGTCCGAGACACGTGTCGGGAACGAGTTTGCCCGAGAGATCGACGATGCAGGGGCCGATCTCGCAGGCGCCTTCTCGTACCGGGGTCGCGCGGTAGGCATAGATGCTACCGTTTTGCGTGGCCCAGAAGGAGCAGGAGTCCGATTCGCACTTGATCTGCAGGTAGGCTGGCGAAATCGGGTGCGCCTCTTCGAGGGGTTCGATGTCCGCAAGTTCGATACCTGTGTCGGGTTCGATCTCTGGGTCCTCAATGACTTCTGGCTCAGCGGGTAGCGCTCCATCGTCCGCGATGACTTCTGGATTTGCGCCGTTGATGATGGCGTTCTTGGCTGGTTGCCGAACGACCAACACGACCTCCGGCGTCGGACTTGAGTCGTTCGGTTGAGCCTCGAGTCGTTTCTCGATCTCCTGTGCGATTCGCAAATCGAGCTCCTCGATCGTAATGTCCGACGAGGGTTCTTGCACGCACGCTCGAGGGAAGAGGCAGAGCGAGGCGCTCGCTACGAGTAGGACCGCGAAATTGATGCGCGGCAAGAGCCTCTGCTCTCGCTCGGCTCTCTTGTGGTCTCGCATGACCTGTGCTCGTGCCTTCTTCCACAGGACCCACTGCTCATCGATCTCTTTTTTGGTCGTTGTGCGCTCTTCGTCGAAGAGAGTGCGCACTGCATCGATCTCAGCGAGCTTCTCTGTGACTTGTGCTCGTAGCGCTTCGAACTCTTGTCGCATTCCGCCCGAGAAGTAACTCATGATCTCCCAGGCCCTCGCGCTCTCCTGCATCAGCTCCTTTCGGAAGGCTTTGAGGTAATAGGCTCCAAGGCGATTTGCAATTTTAGGAAACCGAAGTCTCACGATCTCGAGGAGCCCTTCGTACGCGATGACGCCTTCCGACGTTTGCAAGGACTCTACGGCGATTCTGATCGCCTGCTTTTCGTCGTCGTAGGGAAGGGCGTCACGTTGCATATCCTCCTCGCTTCCCATCGGTCCCACGGTCCGTTCGGCCGGTACGAGAGTGGGCTGTACGGCCTTTTGGACGGTGGGCTCCTCCGGGAGCTCGGGCTCGTTCGTATCCGGTTCGCTGTAGGTAAGCGCTCCACCGTGTTGCGGTGCACGTAAGCGTTCCGTGGGCGGAAGGGTGCAATTGTCGAGTGAGTTGGCGTCGAAGTTCAGGATGACGCCCTCGCGCACCTCGATCGTTTGCCTGTTGATCGTAACGTCGGCACCGGAACGAAATTCGATCGGCACCAGCCGTTCCGCGAATTCAACAACATCGTCGGTCCTACGGATCTCTGCTCGAATGTGTTCCACAAGGAGTGTGAACGTGAGTACGCCCGGCTCCTTGTAGTCAAAGGTAGCGATAGGTTCACCTCCGAGGATGTTGATTTCGTCATTTTTGATGAAGATGTAGAGGTGGTCGTTCGCCTCGAGCTTGGTAGCGCCTTTGTCGCCCTGCAAGTGAATGCTGAACATGTGAAGCCTCGTTTTGTTGAAAGGGCATGTCGCCCCGATTTGAAGATCTAAAGAGTACGACGGGTAATACTAATGCATTTTTTCATTTTTGTAAAGCAGAAGACCGGTCCCGCGAGATGCTTGCGCATTGCAGGACCGGTCGTAGTTGAGCCGTCAGGTGGCTCGGACCATTGGTCAGCCGCGGGTGAGCGGCGCCGAGGAGGTGATGACCACCTCGGGGCACGTCGCCGTCGCGGCCTTGATCCCGCGCGGGCCGTCCCCGCAGGAGGCGAGGAACGGGGCCTTGTCCGACTCGCGGACGTTGCACCCGAGCATCGTGTTGGTGTCGTTCGCGAGCCAACAGGCGTCCTCGAGGAGCACTCCCATGAACACGACCGTCACGCCGTCCGGCCGGGTCCAGAAGGAGCGGTTGGGCTCCTCCTCGTTCGCCGGATACCAATTGACGTCCGACGCCGCCACCGCGAGGGTGGTCGGGTCGACGGCCGAGCCCTGGGTCGTGACGACCGCTCCGGCGCGCGACGTCGTCGGGACCTGCTCCATCAGCGTGATCCGACGTTCGACGTCGGTCATGCGGGTCTTGAGCTCCGTGACCTTGCCCTTCGTCGCTCGGACGTCGACCGCCACGCTGTCGAGCGCGTCGGCAGTCGCGAGCTCGGGCGCGCTTCCGTAGGCCCAGAGCAGGCCGACGACGACCGCGGTGAGGCCGACCAGGGAGGCGACGATCAAGGGGAACGCACGCTCGCTGACCGACGGGGGCGCTTCGGGCGGGGCGGTGAGCAGATCCTGGGCGCGCTTGAGCGAGCCCTCGGCTGCGATCACCCCAGCCTTGGCACGATTCGTGGCCTTCTTCGCTTTGGTGACCGTCTCGGTCGCCTTGTCGAAGTTGGTCTGCGCCGTCGCGATCGCCGTGGCGTCCTGGGGCGTTGCGGCCTTCGCCGTGTCGAGGACGGTCTTCGCCGTCGCGAGCTCGCGCTCGGCGGTGGCCTGCTCTCCCTGCGCCGTGAGAAGCGCATCTCGCGCGTTCTCGAGGTTCTCGAGGCAGGTTTCGATCTGGTTCATCGCCTTCTCCTTACCGCACTTGGCGGCTTCTGGGGTCTATAGAACTGTGTCTGCTAGCCGATTACCGGCCAACATGACTTGAAATAGTAGCAGAAAATGGCCTTTTTGTCAATGAAAGAGGTTTAAGAAAGCAGGGAAATGGCCAAAATATGTACAAATTTAAAGGAATACGCTAAGTTTGGGTATCCCGAAAGGGAAGGAGGATAGATGTCGAAAAAAACGATTAGATTGGTTGGCTTTGACGTTGATGGAACGGTGATGCCTCAGGGTGGGCCGATTGATCCGCGCGTTGGTCGAGTCCTTCGCGGGCTTCAGACGTTCGGAATCAAGGTTGGTCCCGTTACGGGGAAGAATGCCGATTATGCGCGCGGACTCGCTTGCGGGATCGGGATGGTTTGGGACTTCGTCATTGCAGAGACGGGTGCGGTTGTGCTCGAGACGGTCGAACGCAACCCGCCGGCCTACCGTGTGCATGAGGCTGTGAAGGGAGGTGCGAGGGACCTCGCGATCTTTGCACGGCATATCGAACTCAGCCCGATCGAACGGACCTTCTACTGTCGAGGACAGCGTCAGTCCTGTCGACCCGAACTCAAGGAGGCGGTGATCTCGCTCTTTCCCTCGGGAACGGATCTTGAGGCGACTGTTCCGTGGGCGGAGTACTTTCTAGACGTGATCAACGATCGAAAGTTTCCGCTCAAGGTGCACCGATTCAGCGACGGCTGTGTCGACGTGCTACCCGGGAGCCTGCACAAGGGGCTTGGCGTCGAGGCGATTTGCAAGGCCTTCGGCATCACGACCGAGGAAGTCCTCACGGCGATTGACGGGGTGAACGACCTTGAGCTCGTGATCCCCGAAGCGCGCGTGATTGCGGTCGCAAACGCGGTTCCCGAGATCAAGTCGGCAACCAAGTTGAACGGTGGGTTCGTCGCGACGCATCCCGACGGGATGGGGTTCGCGGAAGGGCTCCGTTACTACGCGAGTCAAGGAGCGTTCGGAGACATCTCGGGCCACGTCGCTTCGCTCATTTGTCGCGAGTTCCCCGAGCTCGCGTAAAGTTCGGAGGATGTGTGCGTGCGGTCGGCGATCCTACGGGTTGCCGGCCGTTTAGTTTTTAAGAAGCGAAAGCGCGCCGTAAAGTCCCGGTTCGTCGAGCGTCGTAAGAACGAGTTCTGGAATCTCGGTAAAAATATGCATGCGGGATTTAAGATGATCCGAAACGAGATTGAGTGGTAGGCTTTTCATGACCGATCCGCCGAGAATGATAATGTCTGGCGACCAATGAACTATGGAATTATGGAGCCCAATCGCAAGAGACTCCGCAACGCTATTCCAAATCGCTGGATCCTGTATTTCCTCACCGGCTTTCCTGTAACGAGTAAGTAGCGCTGTGCCCGAAACAAGTCCTTCTAAGTGACCGTTTGGATTATTTGGATCAATGATTTGATACCCAGGTTCCATTCCAAAACGACTTTTATCGATTTTACCGTCTACAATTCGAGCTCCGCCGACGCCCGTGCTAATCGTGTAGTAAACGACGATAGACTTCCCCCTGCCGGCGCCATAAGTTGCTTCTCCGAGTCCTGCGAGATCCGCGTCATTTTCAATGCTCACAGGGCAACCACAGATCTTTTGAAGACTGTCCCGGAGGGGCTGATCATGCCAACTTGGAAGATTCGGTGGGTGAATCATCCTTGATTTCTCGAAATTCAATGGACCGACGGAGCAACCTGCAGCTTGAGTAAAATGACCATTGCCGCGTAAATTATTTATTAGTTGAGAGAAAGTGGTCATTGCCGTATCGAAATCTTTCGGAGTGGGAACTTTTTGTACGGGGCCGATCGTCCCGTTCTCCACGATGGCGAATCTCGAGAACGTACCGCCGATATCAAATAACAAATCCATATAAGAGAATCTTAAGGGACAAAACAAAAAACCGCCAGTTAGGCGGGGTTTTGCGAGGTTTGCACCCCTATCGATTATTTAACCGAATCGATTACGGCTTTGAACATTTCCGGGTGCTTTTCAGCGAGAGTCGCAAGAATCTTGCGGTCAATGAGCATTCCCTTCTCCTTCATCGCGTGGATCAAGGTCGAATAGGTCATGCCGTGCATACGAGCCCCAGCGTTAATTTTCAAGTTCCAGAGTTGGCGGAACGTGCGCTTTTTTGCGCGACGGTCGCGGAAGGCGTACGAACCAGCTTTTAACATCGCTGGGCGTGCGAGACGGATTTTATTCTTTCGTCCCCACTTGTATCCCTTCACTTTTTTCATGAGCGACGAGCGTCGCTTGGTATGAATCATTCCTCGTTTGACACGTGGCATAGTGATTTCATTAATGAGTTCTGGGGACCGCCCATTTGCGGTACTTCTGATCCCGATCCTCGATTAGTTATGGTATGGAAGCAGCGATTCAATTGTCTTTTGGACAACGGCTGGCATGGTCACATCTCGACGCTTGTTTCGGCGGGTTTTTCCGCTTTCACGTGCGTTAAAATGGTCTTGACCTGCTTTACGCTTAAGAACCTTGCCTCGCTTCGAAATTTTGACTCGTTTTGCGAGTGCTTTGTAGGTCTTTTGTTTCATATAAATGAATACCGTGGAAGTTTATGCGGAATGGGGGATTCTGTCAAGGATTTATCCCTCGTTTGCAATAATCGTATGGATACGATTTCCGACGTTTTTAAGAGGGGATTCAACTTTTACAGGTCGAACTTCCTTCACGCTCGCGATAAATCCATCGATAATTTCTTGGGCGCGATCTCGGTAGGCCTTCTCTCGACCTCGCAAAATCATCTCAATTCGGACCTTTGAACCCTTTTCGAGGAATTTAAGCGCTTGCTTTCGTCGGATTTCGAGGTCTCCCTCTCCGATTCGAACCGTAAGTCGGATTCCCTTGATTTCAATTTCCTTTTGCGCGGCCTTTTGTTTCTTCACTTCCTTTTCCTTTTGGTACTTAAATGAACCGAAATCCATTAGTTTACAGACCGGAGGGTTTGCCTTTGGCGAAACCTCGATCAAATCGAGTCCATGCTCTTCGGCGAGCGCGATTGCTGCCTCCCGCGTCATTACGTCATTTGTTTCCCCAAAAATGACCCGCACCTCATCAGAACGGATTTTATCGTTAACTTTATACTGCGGAATCACGATTTGTGATTTTCGTTGACGGTGGCGGTGGATGCGCATGGCGAACTATTACAAATTATTGGTGGACCCGGGGAGAGTTGAACTCCCGTGTGACAAATATCTCTCTATCGATGTGTTTACAGGTGTAGTCATGCTTTGGGGGTCGCTTCCGGCTTAATGCATGACGAAAATGCACGGAGGCGTTTCGGTTAATGGAGGTTAAACGATTCGTAACCGGCGAATCGTCCCAAGCTCGTTATATTACACCTCTGATCCACCTACGAGCGAAGTGGGGAGATGGCCGATGCGTTAGTTACGCGAGGGCAAATGCAGGAAGGTTCATTCGAACAAGTCCTGCGGTTTTGACGTTTCCAAGTATGTCGTTCATTCTTTTAACGAAGGGAATGACTTCGACCTGATCTTTAGAAAGGAACCTTTGCCGTCGAATCCCGACGGGCCCCGTCTAGCCTCCTAAAAGGATAAGCGGGGAGCGTCGACTAATCGAGTCCTCGGCGGAGTCGTCGGTCTAGATCTCGTTTTTTGATGGTATCGCGCTTTTCGTACTGCTTTTTTCCTTTTGCAACCGCAAATTCAAGCTTTACCAAACTGCGTTTAGTATACACGCGAATAGGCACTAATGTCAATCCTTCGGCCTGCTTTTTTCCGATAAATTGGCGAAGTTCCGAGGCGTGGACAAGGACGTTTCGGGTGCGAGTTTCGTCGTGGGGAGCTTCGGGGCCAGCCGGCGCGTAGCGGGCAATAAACATGTTTTTGACAACGAGTTGACCACCCTCGATCGACAAAAAGCTTCCTTTAAGCTGGATATGACCAAGTTTTGCCGATTTAACTTCGGCGCCAGTGAGCGCTAACCCACCCTCGTGGAGCGAGAGGATCTCGTAATCAGATTTTGCGTACTTGTTGATCGCAAGCGTTTTCATAGCTTCTGCCCCCTATGTTATACTAGTTTCATATGGGAAGTCGAGAAAAGACGGGGAGTCCTTTGGTCATGATCTTTGGGATCGTTGTTGTTTTAGCGAGTCTTTATTTCTTAAAGAACGTCGCGATTATTGTTTTCGCCTCACTTATCCTAGCTGCTCTTGTTGAGCCGACGGCAAAGTACTTCGCTCGATTTCGCGTACCGATGGCGCTAACTGTAGTTGGGAGCTATCTCGTGGGCATCGGTCTTCTCGTTCTTCTATCCGCATTGATTCTTCCGTCGCTCGCCCGTCAAATTACCGAGTTAGCGGATCAGTACAATGGACCGATTACCGCCTTTCTTACGCAGTATCCAATCGTGGAAAACGTCACGTCAGGGGCTATTTTTAAAGAGGATATTTCGGAAATCGCCGAGATTCTCTCAAGTCAGGGCGTGACAAGCGGGAATATCTTTGATCTAGCGAACTATCTTGGCGGACTTGTGAGCTCGGCGTTTGGAGGTGCACTCACGATTATTATCGTCATGGTGCTTGCGCTCTACCTTGTTCTTGAACGCTCTTCGATTCGAAAGGGGATTGACGCAATCAACTTCCCAATCGAATGGAAACAATTTTTGTTCAAGCTTGTTCCAAAGGTTCAGGTACAGGTAAGCGCCTGGCTTCGCGGACAGATTTTGATCATGATCATCATTTTCGCGCTTGATTTCATCGTTCTTACGATCCTTGATGTCCCGTTTGCTCTACTTCTTGCGCTCATTGGCGGTTTTCTCGAGATTATTCCATTTCTTGGACCGAATGTTGCAGGACTTGTTGCGACGCTCGTTGCATCAACCGTTTCGCTTCCGCTCGCCGGGGCAACGGCGGTCGGATTCTTCATTATTCAACAACTTGAAAATCACGTAATCACGCCAAACGTCTTTAAGCGGGTAGGGGGGATTTCGCCCGTCTTTACGATTATCGCAGTCGCGGTTGGGTTCGAGGTCGGGATTCTCCTCTATCATTCAATATTTGCCGGGGCTATTGGTTCTCTCCTTGCGATTCCACTTACGATGATTCTTGGAGTTGTCATCAAAGAATGGTACGAGTTAAAAGGATAATATGCACCGTTCCTGGTTTCCACATATTTTAATTGGCCTCACGTTCATTCTCTTGTTTGCGATTGTGGCGATTGAATATGGGAGAGAAATGGAACCACTAGAACAAGAACCGTTATCGCAGACGCTTGGGGTAACGAAAGTAGGTTACGAGCTCGCTGTGCAAAAAATGTTCTCAACCTACGAGGAGGATAAAGACGGTGATGCGCTCTTTGAGTCGCTTCGTCTACAGGCGGTGCCAAAAGAATACACGGAGGCACATCTTGCAATGACGCTTCTTGTCGGGAATGGAATTCAAGGGGGAGCGGATTTAGAACCGGTAATTCGGACAATTAAGACACTCTATCCATTTGTAACCGCTTCGCTGTGATCCTGCTTTATCGAATTAATGCGCTCGCGATTGGGTTTGCGACCCTGGTGCTTTACCTGATTCTTGAATTTGCTGGTTCAGTGCACGTTAGCGTCGTTGCGGGATTTTTCCTGTTGATCGCGATTCTCTTCGCGCGATTACTTAAATGGCAGTCGCAAACGCCGTTTTTTTGGGTCTATACGTTCCTTACGGGAGGAATTCTTCTTGGGGCCACGTTGTATTTCGGAACTGATCTGGAGCTTTGGCACGTGGCAATTTACGCACTTCTTGCAAAGATTGTCTTTGATTGGTTTGTTGATTGGCGACCACAGTCCGTAGCGTTTTGGTCATTTTTTCTTACGCCACTTTTCTTCCTCGGCGCTTCGTTACTCTTCTTTCTTTTTCTTGAGTTTACGGCGATTAAGTTGCTGCTTGGGGTTATTGTAACGCTTGGCGTTTGGCTGTATGCCGAAAACTTGTTTGCCTTTTATCATCTCCCGAGCTCGTACCAAGCCTATGCGCTCGAGTATCTCTCGTTCATTTTGTTCTTGATTGGAATGTTTTTCTTCACGGCGGGGACTTATGCGGTGCAGCTCTTCCTCCTTCTTCCAGTCTGGATTCCGGCGCTCATGGTCTTTTGGATTTCGCTGTTTGCGATCGAGGGCGTGTTTTGGGTAAGTAAGATTGTTCCGGAAAAGGGCAGGGTGTTTGCCTTCGTTGGGGCGGTGCTACTAACCGAGGTCTACTTGGCGGTTTCGATGCTCCCAACGTTTTTCCTTGTCAACTCGGCCGTGTTTACGATCTTCTTCTATCTTTATCTTGGAATCACGCGAATTCATTTACTCGATAAGCTTTCGCCTGCGCTTCTTAAGCGGTATTTATTTGTAAGCGCGACCCTTCTTTTGGCCCTCTTTTTAACAGCTTCTTGGACATAAAAAAATCCCCTTTTGGGGCATTTCCCATCCATTGCGACAAGGAGGAGGTGTCACAAGTTTCAGGAAAAAGCCCTAGAAGGGGACTTGTTGACCGAACTTTAGCCGAAAGGGGGGTTTTTTGTCAAGATCGTAAATTATGCCTATTTTCGGGCGTTTTTTCATTTTTGCCAGGGTTCAGTATTGACAAAATCCTCAAAAAATGCTATAAATGTGTGTCGTTCTTTCAAGCCTGCGGCAATCCTTCGACCCGGTATCTTTAAGCTCCCCTCCGACTTTTAGATGCCGAGTCAAAGGATTGTCGCAACGCGCTGGCGGCATCCTTCCGCGAAAGCGGGATCGTGCGGTCAGTGCAAAGTAAACCCTAACGCCCTTAGATGGGCTGGAGGCGCATCATGCGCAACCTCCTCTGTGTCCTCTCCTTCTTGGTCGGCGGGACCGCGTTCGCGCAGTCCCAGCCGGCGGCCCCCGCGGGCCGCCCGGCGCAGCCGAGCGGAACCCCGACGGCCGAGCTCGACCTCGCCGAGGCGCGTCAGCGCGCCGACGAGACCCGGCTCGAGGTGGTTCGCATCGCGGCCAGCCTCGACCGCCGTCGGCGGGAGATTCGTGAGCTCACGGACCGCGTCTCCGCCCTCGAGGCGGCGAACGGGACGACGACCACGACGACCCCGACCGAGACGACCCCGACCCCGACCGAGACGACCCCGACCCCGACCGA
>CAYNYL010000001.1:0-2002 GCA_964401485.1 uncultured Gammaproteobacteria bacterium | reverse complement strand
CGACCCCGACCGAGACGACCCCGACCCCGACCGAGACGACCCCGACCCCGACCGACCCCGCGACCCTGCCCACCTCGGGCACCATCGCGGATCGGCTCGCGGAGATCGAGCGTCGGCAGGCGGAGCTCGGTTCCATCCTGTTCGACCTCGATGCCTACGACCCGAACGTCGTTGGCGCGGCGGTCGCCCGGTGGCACCGAGACGGCACGGGTTTCGAGGCCTACGTCGTGCGGCTCGGTCTCGAGGTCGCGACGATCAAGTCGCGACTCGACGCCCTCGAAGCGCGGCCGGTGGTCACGGTCGAGGCGGGCGGTGGGGCACTGGCCCTGTTCGCTTCGCCGAAGGTCGGGATCGGGCTCAACGGGGAGACGAACGTCGGCCCCGTGTCCGCGGCGGGCGAGTTCTTCGCTCGCGTCGGCGGCCAGAGCCAGACCGGCCACGGCGGGATCGAGTTGCTCGTGGCGCCCTCGATCACCGGACCCGGTACGCGCCTGTGTGCGACGGTGTTCGGCGGTTCCGGCCCCATCGGCAACGGTGGTGCGCGGTTCGCCCTCCAGGGAGGCTACTGCCACACCCGATACCTGGACGTCGGCGCTCCGGGATACGATGCGCTCACGCGCACCGGGTTCCCGATCGGTGCCACGGTCTCCGTCCCCTTCGGGGAGAGCGGAGTCGGCGTGCGGTGCTACGGTGGCGTCGAGCCCGGGCGTACTCGCGTCTTCAAGGACGCGGAAAGGCTCGGGGGCCGTTCGACCTCCGGCTACGCGGGCTGCGGCCTGTCGTTTAGCCAGGTGGTTGGGGAACTCGGACGACGCGACTGATCGGCAACGGCTGATCGGTGCGCAACTGGGGTGCTCCGAGACGGTGGATCTAATCCATTCGTCTCGGGGCGCCCTGATAACTTCATCTATCGATTTAATAGTACGACTTAAGTCGCACTATTAAACCGACAGATTGAAAAATGCTGTCGATATTCCACCGGGATTGGCTCGGTCGAATAAGCGATGGTTCCTTTCACCGGCCCATGATGGGCCAACGAGGTACAACATGAAGATGCGCTTCACGTCGCTCGCTCTCCTTTTCGGAGCCTGCGACACCCTGCCCTACGGTGACACCGGAATCGACGACCTCATCGATGCGGACGGCGACGGCTTCACGGCCGACGTCGACTGCAACGACACCGTTGCGTCGGTCAACCCCGGCGCGACCGAGATCTGCGACAGCGTCGACAACGACTGCGACGGCCTCGCCGACGAGGGGTGTGAAACCCCCGTCGACGATGACCTCGACAACGACGGGTACGAGACGCCCGCCGACTGCAACGACGGCAACCCGTCGGTGCACCCCGGCGCGACCGAGATCTGCGACGGGCTCGACAACAACTGCTCCGGCGGATCGGACGAGGGCTTGACCCTCGCGTTCTACCGCGACGCGGACGGTGACGGCTACGGCCGGGACGTCGCGACGCCGATCATGGCGTGCACGGCGCCCACCGGCTACGTCCCGAACAACGGGGACTGCGATGACTCGCAGGCCCTCCGGGCGCCGAACAAGCCGGAGCTGTGCGACAACGGGATCGACAACGACTGCGACGGACTCGTCGATAGCGAGGATCCCTCCGTCAGCGGTGGCGAATGTGCCGACGCGGTCGGCGAGGAGGACTGCTTCCGCGACATCGATGGCGACGGCTTCGGCCGGACCCCGTCGGTTTCCTACCAGACCTGCCCGGATGGGTGGGTGGAGCAGAACCACGACTGCGACGACACGGCCGGTGTCGGAGCGTCGCGGTACCCCGGCGCCGACGAGAACTGCCAGAACAGCGTCGACGACGACTGCGATGGCACCGTGAACGACGGATGCCCGACCGGTCCGGTCTGCACGCCCACCGGGGCGGAGATCTGCGGTGACGGGCGGGACAACGACTGCAACGCGGCGACGACCGACGTCTGCCCCGTGTGCGTCCCGACCGGTGTGGAGATCTGCGGCAACAGCATCGACGAGG